>JAAYPS010000042.1 GCA_012519655.1 Clostridiaceae bacterium
CGTCCCTCTGTGCTAAACAACACAAAAGAACCGTCCCTCTGTGTTGTTTGTGTTGTTTGTGTTGTTTCTTATTTTCTGTTTTGCAGGCCATTATAGTGGGTATTGTTTTAGTATTACTACTATCACCTATAAGTTGTTAGCTTGACCATAATAAAACATTGAAATAAGTTTATTAAGAGGCTATAATAAACTGACTCATATTTAAAAGACACTAATAATCAAATCCATGAAAAGCAAGCAACATACTGTGTACATAATAACTATGCTTCATGATAAAGTAATGAGGTTATAAACCATACTCAAATACAGATCGAAGCGCAGTTATTATTTAATTATATTGAAAATATAGCGTTTAAATTGGGACAACCATTTATGTTATATGGACATACTGAAAGGATTCGATGCTGAATGGCACAGAAAAAGAACAAGAAAAATACGAAAACAATACCTCTGCTACCTCTTAGAGGAATTGTTGTTTTTCCAAATATGATTCTTCATTTTGACGTAGGACGTCCAAGGTCTATTAAAGCTCTTGAAGAGGCCATGATGGAAGAACAGAAAATATTTCTCGCAGCTCAAAAGGATCCCGCTTTGGAAGAACCGGGACAAGAGGATGTATATACAATAGGTACAACAGCTAAGATAAAACAGTTGCTTAGGCTTCCAGGTGACACTATACGTGTGTTGGTAGAAGGGCTGGAGCGGTCGGAAATTTTGGAATATACTTCTGAAGACCCATATTATGAAGTGAAAATCAAGGAACATTCAAGCAAAAAACTTCTTGCTAAAGATCCTGAGACAGAAGCTTTGGTACGACTGGTTATCAGTCATTTTGAAGATTATGCAAAATTGACAAACCGCATATCTCGTGATACAACATTTTCGTTATCAACAGTGGAGGATTATTCAAGATTATCCGATGTTATTGCAGCGAACATGGTACTAAAACTTGAACAGAAGCAGAGCATTTTAAGTGAAATATCACCAAAGAAGCGCCTGGAGAAGCTCCTTGACATTTTAGTAAAGGAAATAGAAATACTTGAAGTTGAGGAGAATATTAATAATAAGGTTCGTAAGCAGATTGATAAAAGCCAGAGGGAGTATTATTTACGAGAACAACTAAAGGCAATTCAGGACGAACTTGGTGGAGATGGTCAGCAGCACGATGATGAAACATACGAATACCGTGAAAAAATACTAAGTTTAAATTTGCCTGAGGAAGCTGAAAACAAAGCGTTAAAAGAAGTGGACAGGCTCTCTCGAATGCATCCTTCTTCTGCTGAGAGCGGAGTTATTAGGACCTATCTTGATTGGGTAATATCTCTGCCGTGGAACGAAAAGACTCAGGAGAATTTTGACATTGAAAATGCGGAGCGTATTTTGGAAGAAGATCATTATGGGCTTACGAAAGTAAAAGAACGGATGATTGAATATCTTGCAATTAGCAAGCTGAGAAATGGTATTCATGGTCAGATTATTTGCCTTGCAGGACCGCCCGGAGTTGGTAAGACCTCCATTGTGCGTTCTATTGCAAAGGCATTGAATAGAAATTATGTCCGCATGTCCCTGGGTGGTGTAAGAGATGAAGCTGAAATTAGGGGTCATAGAAGAACTTATGTAGGTGCTATGCCTGGTAGAATAATAACTGCCATAAAACAAGCAGGTTCAAAAAATCCTCTTATTCTGCTTGATGAGATTGATAAAATGTCAAATGATTTTAGGGGAGATCCTGCAGCAGCAATGCTTGAAGTATTGGATACTGAGCAGAATAAGGAGTTCCGCGACCATTATCTTGATATGCCATTTGACCTATCGGATGTAATGTTTATTACAACAGCCAACAACAAAGGCGCAATTCCACGTCCTTTGCTTGACCGTATGGAGGTAATTGACATATCCGGATATGTTGAAGAGGAAAAGGTTCAAATCGCTATAAGACATTTGATACCAAAACAAGTTAAAACTCATGGACTGAAATCAAGAGAAATACGTTTTGATGAAGAAGCTGTTAGAGATGTTATAAATTATTATACACGTGAAGCCGGAGTTAGAAACCTTGAAAGAGAGATAGCAACCATATGCCGTAAGGTTGCAAAGTTAATTGTTTCGGCTGAGAGAAAATCAGCAAGCATAACAAGGAACACTTTGGGCAATTACCTTGGAACTAAGAAATACTTGTTCGATAAAGCAAACGAAAAGGATGAAACTGGTATAGCTCGTGGTCTGGCTTGGACGCCTGTTGGTGGGGATACGCTGTCAATTGAAGTCAATTTGATGCCAGGTGATGGCGCTTTAGAGCTGACAGGCCAATTAGGTGATATAATGAAAGAATCCGCTAAGATAGCCAGAAGCTATGTTCGTTCTATTGCTGAAATGATTGGAATAGAGAAGGATTTTTATAGAAAATATGATATGCATATTCACGTACCTGAGGGCGCGATTCCAAAGGATGGACCTTCTGCTGGTATTACCCTTGCAACAGCAATGATCTCTGCACTGACACAGATACCAGTCAAAAGGAATGTCGCAATGACAGGGGAGATTACATTGAGAGGAAAAGTGCTGCCAATAGGTGGTTTGAAGGAAAAGGTAATTGCTGCTCATAGGGCAGGAATTGATACGGTTTTATTTCCAATGGAGAACCAGAGAGATACCGAAGAGATACCCGAGAATGTTTTGGAAAGATTGACAATGATACCCGTTGCATCAATGTGTCAGGTAATGAAACATGCATTGACAAGGTTTCCAGAATCTAAAGATGAAGTAAAACCTGAGGAAGACAATGAAGTCTCGCAACTATCGGCACAACAAGCTCAGAATGAAGCAGCAGTTTCCATAGAACAGTAGAATGGTTAGTGAAGGTGGCAAGAAGCAAATACTCTTGTCACCTTTTTAAATAATTGTATGGTATATCATACTGTGCTATAATTAGAATGATTTTTTTGACAAAGAGAATAACCTGAAAGCAACTAAACAACAAACAAATGGGGGACTATATGCTTATAATTAATGGAACAGTTTGCACAATGGCTAAAAAGGATGATGCACCCATTATTACGTATCAAAATGGCTATGTTTTAGTTAAGGAAGGGAAGGTTTCGGCCATAGGTCCGATGACACAATGCCCTGATGATGAGCAAATTATCGATGCAAAGGGAAGATATGTATTTCCCGGTCTCATAGATTCACACACGCATATTGGTATTCTGGAAGACTCGGTTGGGTTTGAGGGTGATGACGCCAATGAAACAACAGATCCGTCAACTCCGCACCTGCGTGGAATAGATGGTATATACCATGCAGATAGATCTTTTGAAGAAGCCAGGCAATGGGGTGTTACATCTGTATTAGCTGGTCCTGGAAGCGGAAACGTTATATGTGGACAGTTTGCAGCGCTAAAAACCCATGGTCGCTCTGTTGATGAAATGATTATTAAAGAGCCATGTGCACTTAAAGTTGCATTAGGTGAAAACCCCAAAACGGTTTACCATGAAAAGAACCATGCTCCTAGCACGAGAATGGCTACTGCGGCTATACTTCGTGAGCAATTATTTAAAGCTAAAGAATATATGGAGCAATGGGAAGAGTACATAAATGATAAAGAAAACAATGATAAACCGGAGTTTGACATGCGTTTAGAGGCAATAGTTCCTGCTTTGAAACGTGATTTAATTGTAAAAATTCATGCTCATAGGGCGGATGATATACTAACAGCCATCCGTATTGCAAAAGAATTTAATTTAAAAATAACCATTGATCATTGTACCGAAGGATACTTGATTGCTGATATATTGAAAGAAAATAATATGAAAGTAATTTTAGGTCCTATGCTGACAGATCGATCAAAAATTGAGCTTAAAAATCAAGCTCTTGCTGCACCAGGGATTCTAGCAAATGCCGGAGTTCCGGTTGCTATCATGACTGATCATCCTTGTGTTCCTGTTCAGCACTTGCTTCTATGTGCAGCAATTGCAGTAAGAGAGGGAATGTCTGAAAAAGCTGCCCTTGAAGCCATAACTATTAATGCTGCTATTGCAGGTGGAATAGAGAATCGGGTAGGAAGTCTTGAAATAGGCAAAGATGCCGATATTGTAATTTTTAGCGGGCATCCTTTTGACTATAAAACAAAAGTTGATTTGACAATAATAAATGGCAAGATTGTTTATGAAAGAGATTAAGGCTTTAGGCTAATCATTTGAAATTAACCTTTGCATAAAGCTTAAAAGTCTTTTGTGAAGTACTTTTGCGACAGGGTACCTTTCGGACATATTAAACAGAATGCGAGGGTATAACTATGAGTATTATTGATAGAATTATTAAGCTTTATAAAAAGGTTGTTGACAACTCATTTTTTGAATTGAACAAAAGTGCAAGACCTGGGGGAATTGTGTTTTTGGGAGATTCTATTACTGATTTTTACAGGATAAATGAGTTTTTCCACGATAGTTACATAATAAACCGTGGTATAGGTGGTGACACAACAGATGGAGTCCTTAAACGTATGCCTGAAAGCGTTTATGATTTATCACCTTCCAAGGTTTTTATTCTAATTGGTACTAATGATATTGGAGAAAATAAAGATGAGGAACATGTTATCTACAACATAGCACAGATAATTCAAAAAATACAAGATAATTGCCCCGACGCTCGTATTTATCTTCAATCAATTTATCCAGTATCAAAAGCAAAGGACAAAAAAATTAGAAAAGTAATTGTAAAGAAAAGAAATAATGAAATAATTAGCCGCATTAATGTAGAACTAGAAAAACTGGCACAGGAAAAAGGTATTGTATATATCGATGTATATAGTCATTTAGTTGATGATGAAGGAAATCTCAAGCTTGATTATACAGTGGAAGGTCTACATTTAACTGTCAATGGTTATAAAGTGGTTTCAGATATCTTAAGACCCTATGTATTAGAAGAAGTTCAATAGAAAATTCTTTTTACCATTAACATCACCTCTATTTAGGTTACTCTATGGGCAGATATACAAGCTTTTTATCAATGTTCTTCAGAAGACGCTATTTATCTAACTTCTTTTTATTCAAAAGAATATGTACTTCTTGAACAATGATGTATTAAACTCAAACATACAGGTAAAATAATAAGATAGTAAAGCATTGATTGGAAAATTAACATTTATACGTATTGACATGGATAAGCAAAATAGTTATAATGTAATCATTACAAATTTGACATGATTACATTTATTCAATAGCAGAGCCTATATTACTATTTAAGAAGGTATGGTTTAATTTATGTATAGTATTGATAAACTAAAAGAGTATTTGGAGAATAAAGATGTAAAACCCTCTTACCCGAGGCTCAAAGTTCTTGAGTACCTTCTGCGATATCAGAATCATCCTACTGCAGATCAGATATACAATGCGCTAGTAAATGAAATACCTACATTATCAAAAACCACGGTATATAATACACTACACCGATTTGTTGAATCAAAGGTAGCTACACCAGTTTGTGTAGATGGTGGTGAAACACATTATGATGCAACTGTAAATGAACACGGGCATTTTAAATGTCAAATTTGCAAAAAGATATTCGATTTTGATATAGATTTAGAAAAAGCCTGCGAAAAGGGACTTACTGGTTTTGAAATTCTTAACAGGAGCATAAATTATAAAGGTTTTTGCCCAAATTGTGTTGAATAAAGGCGATGTCTCATAAAAGCTCGAACTGTAATATAGGGTAATAAGCTTTCAAAATAATAGCAATATTTGAACAGCTCAACCGAAGAGATGTAACATGGAAACAGGCCGAATACTTAAAAATACTTTGTTGTAAATCTTACTACATAAGATGATAAACTTCTTAGCTATGTATAGCTAACATTAGCTAGGTTTATAAACATATTTTAAGACGCATATAAGCTTTTTAAGCTATGTACAGCTAATATAAATATGCCAGTTGTAAATTGTCGTATAAAACATTTAACGACAAATGATTATTAATATATTTGAGGAGGTATTTTCATGAAATCATTAAAAGGAACTAAAACCGCAGTAAACTTACTCAAGGCATTTGCTGGTGAGTCTCAGGCAAGAAACAGGTATACGTTTTATGCATCCGTGGCTGACAAAGAAGGTTATAAGCAAATTCGCAACATTTTCTATGAAACTGCTGATCATGAGAAAGAGCACGGCAAAAGGTTCTATAAGTATTTACTTGAAGGCCTTGCAGATGAACTACCCACAACGATAGAGATTACAGCAGATTTTCCGATAGCTCAGGGAAATACGTTAGAGAACTTAAAGGCAGCAGCAGCAGGTGAGAATGAAGAGTGGAGCGATTTATATCCAAGTTTTGCAGATGTAGCAGATGAAGAAGGCTTCCCAGAAATTGCAGCAACATTTAGAAGTGTATGTGTATCAGAGAAAATGCATGAGGAAAGATATAAGAAACTTGCTGAAAATATTGAAAATGGATTGGTATTTAAAAAAGACGGCAAAGTTACATGGAAATGCGGTAACTGCGGATATATACACGAAGGCGACGAAGCACCTGAAGTATGTCCAGCATGTGTACATGCACAAGCTCATTTTGAGTTATTTGTAGAAGCATACTAAGTTATATTTGAACAGCACTATAAAACAAATGATTGAAAAAGACATCGTATAAACAATACGATGTCTTTTTAAACTCTTGATATTCCCATTGAGTAAGGTATAATAAAAACATAAAGATAAATAATGGAAAATGTATTTCGGGAGCGAACGCATGAAAAAGGATAAATGGGTAGCATTAGTAATCACGACTATCTTATCGTTATCCTTAGTTTCCTGTGATGAGAGCAAAGATACGAATACTTCATTTGTGAAAACAAAAGAGCAGGAAAAGGTTACGTTGCGGTTTATCAGCAGCTGGGGCGGTGTTGATTCTAAGGCTGAAACATTACAGGAGTTGTTTGTAAGTTTTACTGATGAGAATCCAGACATTGAGATAGTTAATGAATCTCTTTTTGGTGAGGATTTTCTTCCCAAGATAAAAACAGATTTTGCTTCAGGCAATAATCCGGACGTTTTTGGGATTTGGCCGGGCTCGGATATAAGAGCTCTTATTCAGGCAGGAAAAGTAGCGGATTTGACCGAACTCATGCAAGATAACCCCGAATGGAAAAACGCTTTTAAAAGTAGTATGTTCAAATACACTACATATGATGATCGGCTATATGGATTACCTTTTGAAATTATCTTTGAAGCACTATACATAAATAAGGATCTTTTTGAAAAATATAATGTTCCAATACCTCAAACCTATGATGATCTAAAATTAGTGGTAGAGATTTTTAGAAAAAATGATATAGTTCCTATTGCTTACAACTCACTTGCCGAAGGCACATATCTATTTCAAAACATAATTGCTTCTCTTGCGGGAAAAGAAATTGCAGAGGATCCCACTCATCCGGATTTCAATCTTCATTTTAAAAAGGCAATGGAGTACATGCGTGAACTTTATCAGATCGGAGCCTTTGCTGAAGATGCTTTTATTATTACAAATCATGAGAGAAATACCATGTTTCTTGACAAAAAAGCTGCCATGATCGTACAAGGCTCATGGTTTATCGGTAACATTGAAGAAAATGATGAAACCGTTGATATTATACATTTTCCGACGTTTAGCGATAGCAAAGCCCCACCGAATACTATGGTGTATGGTCTTGGAAATGGCTGCTTTTATATAAGTTCTGAAACATTTAATAACGATAAAAGAAAAGAGGCATCTATTCGTCTGCTAAAGATGCTTACATCAAAAGAATCTGCTGCAGCATTTGCACAGGAAACAGGGATGATGAGTTGTGTTGATATTAGAGACTATCAATTAGATTATAATAGGCTTACCAGAAAAGGACAAATTCTAATTAATAATAGTAGACAATTTGTCGGACCTCCAGATAGCTTTATTGACAGGACAGTTTGGGAAGAAGTAATTGTTGCTGAAATGCCATATGTTTTGGCAGGTGAGCTTGGGGTTGAAGAACTTTATAATAAAGCTGTAAAATCGGGTTTGTTATCCCATTAATGCAACTTAAAAAAACAACAAGATGTGCAAAACTGTATTGACGGATGGTAAAACGGGTGAATTAATTGAAGAAAAGAACAGTTAGCTTCTATAAAAATCTATCTATTAAGAAAAAGTTGTTGTTAGCTTTTTATATTCAAATAATTATACCCATGATTTTCATGGGTTTTTTAAGCTATAAAAATTCAGCCGAAACAGTTAAACGAATATCCACCAATTATACTAAAGATATATTACATATGATTGAACTTCGTTTCGAAGATTATTTAACAAATCTAAGTGTTATTTCCCAAGACCTCCTGTATGACAAAACAATATATAGTGCCCTGGTACAAAACAATATAAATGATCCATTAATGGATTACGAAAGAGAAAATGAAATAAGTAATTCTATGAAGAAGATAGTATTATCAAGACCTGAGATCCAATCAATAGCAATAATAAGAAATGACGGTCATATATACTACTCCGATGACAATTCATCAAGTGACAGCATAAAAAATATATTGCCCTATGAGCAAGCCCTGGAAAAAGCCAGGGAGTATCAGGGTAAGGTAGTATGGTATACTGATAGTAGTAATGGTTTTGTCAAGCATATATACCTTTTGCGAACTATATATAATCAAGATACATTTAAGGAAATTGGGCTTCAGGCCATACTTGTCAACAAGGATTTTTTGAGAACTGTCTACGATGGACTTACAAAAAGCGTGCAAAACATTGTTATTTTATCTGACGATTATGAAGTAATTGCAGCAAGAAACTACGACAACTTGGATTATTTAAACTCAACTACTTTCTATAAACTTTATCACGAAAATGACTCTAGAATAGATAAAGAAATAAATGCATTGGTATCTTATACAACTATTATTGACACGGGTTGGAAAATTGTAACCTATGTTCCATTAAATGAACTTTACAGTGATGCATATGAGCTCAGGAGAAGCTTAATTCTTTTATGCATACTTACAGTTGTTATTTTATCTATATTCAATTTATCTATTGCAATGGGTTTTATTAATCCTATTAACCATTTGGTTAAAGGAATGAAAATGGTCCAGAAGGATAATCGTATTGTATTTATTGATGATGAGCGGGAAGATGAGTTAGGATTTCTCATTAAAACCTTCAATGAAATGTCGAAAGAAATTAACCATTTAGTAAACTGGGTTTATAGAGAGAAGCTTACAAGAAAAGAGGCTGAGCTGAAGGCTCTCCAATCCCAAATAAACCCGCATTTTTTATTCAATACTCTTGAGTCAATCAACTGGATGGCAAGGTTAAACAATGTGCCAGAGATCAGCGATACTGTAACGGATTTGTCAGACTTGATGGAAGCTAGTATTGGTAGGGATGATAGGCTTGTTACCGTTGAGGAAGAGTTCAAATATGCATTCAAATATATATCAATACTAAAAAGAAGATTTGGAGAAAAAATAGTATTCAAAGAAGAAATAATTGGTGATGCAGATAAAGTTGAGATACCGCGTCTTTTAATTCAACCTCTGGTTGAGAACTCAGTTTACCATGGTATTGAGAAACTGCGAGGGAAAGGTGAGATTATACTGAGTGCAAGGGTAGAAGAAGATATTCTTATCATTACTGTTATGGATACAGGTCCGGGCATTGAAGCCCCTGAGCTCGAGGCGCTCAATAGGAGGCTTTCCCTTGATAATGATACATATTTCAAAGAACTTAGCGATTCAAGAAGAAGTATAGGAATCGAAAATGTAAACCGCAGAATTAGATTATTTTATGGTGATAATTATGGGTTAAAAATAGAAAGTAAGTTGGGTGAATATACGAAGATCATAGTCAGAATTCCAGCTAAGAGCAAATCCACGGAGGGATATTATGTTTAAAGTGATGATTATTGATGATGAAACCATCATAAGAACAGGCATTAAAAATATTATTAACTGGAAACAATTTGACTGCAAAATATGTGCCGAAGCTTCAGATGGTGAAGAAGGTGCAGCTTTAATAAAACAACATTCGCCTGATATAATTATTACTGACATACGTATGCCCGGAATTGATGGTCTAAAAATGATAAACGAGATTAAGGATTTAGTCCCCAATTGTAGAATAATAGTTTTAACAGGTTACAGGGATTTTGATTATGTTCAGGAAGCAATAAAACTTGGTGTATTTGATTTTGTTTTAAAGCCTACAAAAATCGAAGAACTTACAGCTGTTATAGATAGAGCAGTTAACGAATTAAAATCCCTAAAAAGTAAAGAAGAAGAGTTCAGTAAATTAAAGAAATTATTTGAGCAGAATATCCCTGTACTAAAAGAAAAGTTTTTATATGATTTAATATATGAGATATATCCAAGTAGTGAAGATGTATTATCCCGAGCAGATCTATTAGGAATAGATCTATCTCCTTTCTTACTCCTTGTAGTAGAAATTGATGTAGATGAGAATGCAAAAATCAGTCAGTATGACAGAAACCTATATCAGTTTGGTATAATCAATACTTTTATGGATGTGTTTTCAGATAGTTTCAAAGTAACGAATATTCCGCTAAATGATGTAGCTGTTGCATTCATACTTGAGATTAAAGGCAGTGTCGATTATCTAACGTTGATTAACAACAAATGTGATTATCTTCAAGAACTTCTTACAAATTGCTTTGGTATAACAGTAACTATTGCGGTCAGTTCAGAGGGCAGGGAGATAATGCAACTATCCGAAAAGTATCGTGAATGCATGGAAGCACTAGAACGTAAATTCTATATCGGTAATAATACCGTTATCTACCATGAAGATATTAAGGGATTTTTTAAGTACGTGGATTATTCACCGCTTGAAAAAAATCAAAAACTCTTACTTGAGGGTATAAAAACCGGTAACGAAGGGATTGTATCGCAAAAGCTCGAGGACATATTTGAATATATTAATAACAATGATCATATTGACATGAACTATTTAAGAAATTACTACTGGAACATAATAACGTATATAAATAATATAAGGCTTTCTGTAGCACAGGCGTCTAATGATCGAAGTGTAGAGGGTATTAACATTATTAGCGTGCACAATATTATTAGTGAATCACAAAGCGTTCAAGAACTCAACGAGCTTGTAAGAGAGGTTTGCCGAAGTATAACGGCTAAGATCAACAATTATAATAATAAAAGTATCAAGCTGGTATTACGCAAAGCCATAAATTACATACAAAAACATTATAAAGAACAAATAACTCTTAATATAGTTGCAGAGCATGTCTATGTCAGCACCAGCTATTTGAGCAGGATGTTTAAAAAAGAGCTGGGTATAAACTTTATAGACTACCTGAATGGATTACGAATAGAAAAGGCAAAAGAATTGTTAATGGACCCCAAATACAAAACCTATGAAGTGGCTGAAAAAGTTGGAATCAATGATGCACATTACTTCTCGCGGCTCTTTAAAAAATACGTAGGAATCTCCCCCACAGAATTTAAAGATTCAGTTCTTATTGAAAAATAACATGGTGTGTTTTTTATCAATTGATGGTTATATATAAGTCTGCAAAATATGAAGTGGGATATTTTGGTGGACTTTTTTGTTGTATAATTTTGTAATAAAGTTGTCAATATTCTGCAAGATAGCTCAAATTGGTCCATTTATGTAATAGTTCGCTTCTGGTAAAATGAATATACAATCTTTTCGTGTCTAAATACAAATAAACATTTACATCATATTCAACATTATACTCCATACAAAAGATAAACTGAAAACTTAAAAATTACTTCAAAGAAAGGCAGACGGTGCAATGTCAAAAGAAAGTAATATAACAGTTATTAAACCAAATGTAAATAAAGGTTTTTTGTATGAGATAAAGAAAAACTGGGCACTTTTTGTTATGTTAGTCCCAGGAGTCTTAATTCTCATTATTAATAATTACATACCAATGTTCGGAATAGTAATATCTTTTAAGAGGTATCGTTTCCATGGTAATTTCATTAGCAGCATAATCAAAAGCGAATGGATTGGATTCAAAAACTTTGAGTTCTTCTTCAAAACTCCTTATGCATTCACCATTACAAGGAATACTATATTATATAATTTAATGTTTATCATATTAGGCTTGATAATCCCAGTAGCATTTGCCATATTACTTAATGAAATAACTAATAAACGCTCGGCTAAAGTTTACCAAAGTCTTATGTTTTTACCGTATTTCCTTTCTTGGATAGTAGTTAGTTACCTTGCATATTCTCTTTTCAGTATTGAAAGTGGATTCATAAATAGAGGGCTTCTTTCAGCCTTTGGCATAGAGCCTGTCAGATGGTACTTTGAGCCTAAATACTGGCCATTTATACTTACGTTTTTCCAATTGTGGAAATATACAGGATATAACACTGTAGTATATTTAGCTGCAATATCGGGTCTTGATACCGAGTACTATGAGGCGGCTGAAATTGACGGTGCTTCAAAACTGCAACAAATAAGATTTATTACAATACCACTATTAAGGTCGGTAATGGTTATTATGACGCTAGTTGCAGTGGGCAAAATATTTAATGCAGACTTTGGTTTGTTCTACAATGTTCCACGTAACAGTGGTCAGCTCTATTCTGTCACAGATGTTATTGATACTTATGTATATCGAGCATTAAGAAATACTAACAATATTTCTATGGCAGCTGCAGCAGGTACATATCAGGCTATTGTGGGATGCATAACTGTCTTTACATCTAACTTTATTGTTAAAAAGATAGATAGAGATAAGGCACTGTTTTAGGAGGCTTAAGAGCATGGATAAATCCTTTGGAATTGTTAATGACAATATGAAAAAAAATCGAAAATATAAGTCACATAATAATATCGGGAACCGAATATCTGGTACAAGCAATTTCTTTATAAATTTGTTATTCGTTTTTAACTGTATCTTATGTATTGCGCCAATCCTATTAATAATAGTAATTTCTCTAACCGATGAAAAGGAATTACTGGTTTATGGATACAGTTTTTTCCCGGATAAGTTTTCAGTGAAAGCGTATGATTATGTATTTACAGCAGGTGATACAATTTGGAGAGCATATGGAGTTTCAATCTTAGTAACATTAGTGGGAACATTATTAAGTGTACTTGTTATTTGCTTTTATGCGTATCCATTATCACGACAGAGTTTCAAGTATAAAAATTTCTTTTCATTCTTCGCATACTTTACGATGATATTTGGCGGTGGACTTGTTCCGTGGTATATGGTTTACACACAGCTTATACCTATTAAAAACACTATTTGGATTATGATAGTCCCCTACTTGATGAATGCCTGGTACATGATGATAATGAGGACATTTTTCAAAACCACCATCCCTGAGTCAATTATTGAATCAGCGAAGATTGATGGAGCGGGTGAGTTCAGAACTTTTTTTGTAATTGTACTACCGCTTTGTAAAGCCGGAGTTGCGACTATTGCACTTTTCTGTACATTGGGATATTGGAATGATTGGTGGCTTCCACTTGTGTTTATAACCGATAATAAGCTGTATAACATTCAATATTTGATGTACCAAACATTGAACAGCATTCAATATCTAGCTAGTGGGAGTGCTCAGTTTTCAGAATCATCTAAAGTCTTGGCGGATTTGCCAACTGAGGGTGCACGAATGGCAATTGCAGTTATATCCATTGGTCCTATAATATTTGCTTATCCGTTTTTCCAAAAATATTTTATTAAAGGTCTTACAATAGGTGCTGTTAAGGGATAGAACCGGTTATCGGTTTTATATATAGTCAAATATTTTAAGGAGGGAATTTTATGTCCAGAACAAAAAAAATTTACAGCGTTGCATTGCTTATTATCTTAGTATTAAGCCTTACATTGAGTGCCTGTGTACCTGTGGTACCAGGTGGTGGAACAACAACTACACAACCAGATACTAGTGGACAGACAGGACCTGCTGTTAAACTTACTTGGTACTTAGTTGGAAACAGACAAGAACCCGACACCCCAAAGGTGCTTGCAGAAGCAAACAAATACCTCAAGGATAAATTAAATGTTGAACTTGAGTTAAATGTATTTGGATGGGGCGACGATTACGATCAAAAAACCAATACTGCTTTAGCAGCTGGTGAGCCCATTGATATTGTATTTACTGCTAGTTGGGCAGCAAACTACAATGTGAACGCTACATCAGGATATTTTAAAGAACTAAATGCATATATTGAAAAATATCCAGCAATAAAGGATATTTTGGGCGAAGACTTCCTTAATGGTTCTGCAATCAACGGAAAAAACTATGCAGTACCAACTAACAAGGAGAAGGTACATAACTGGGGTTACTTGTTAAAGAAAGACCTTGTTGACAAGTACGACATGGATGTAAGTAAAATTACATCAATAGAATCATTAGAGCCATTCCTAAAGATAATTAAGGATAATGAGCCAGAAATAACACCAGTTTGTATAGCTACTATGGATGCTCCCTTCCAGCTTCTTGACTGGGACCGCATAAGCGATGATGATGTTCCTGGTGCTTTGTATCCAGATAACAGAGACTCAACCATCATTAACCATTTCCTTGCTCCAGAAAGCATTGAACACTATGAACTTATGAGAGATTGGGCAAATAAAGGTTATATCCACCAAGATGCTGCGACAATGCAGAATCAATCTGAGCTTATGAAATCAGGAACATTCTTTGCTGCTTCTCAATCCTTAAAACCTGGAAAAGATGCTGAAGTTGAAGCAACAACAGGTATTGAGTGGGTTCAGGTTGATGTAACAAGACCTGTTATGTCAAATCGTGAGACCACAGGTGCTCTACTTGCAATTCCTGCAGCTTCAAGAAATCCTGAGAAGGCTTTCCAATTAATTGAACTATTATATACAGACAAGTATTTCAAAAACCTTATAGACTATGGTATTGAAGATGTACACTATAAGAAGGTTTCTGACAATGTTATCTCACTTATCGATCCTGATAATTCACCTTACAATCCAGGTCATGGTTGGAAGTTTGGAGATCAGTTCAAAGATTACCTAATGGACAACGAAGACCCAGCTAAGTGGGAAAAATTCTTAGAGTTCAACGATGCTGGATTAGTAATGAACAGCCTTGGATTTATGTTTGATAAGACCAATGTTGAAACTGAGATTTCTTCTTGTAAGAACGTTGTTCAAGCATACTACAAGCAGCTATTCACAGGTGCGGTAGAAGTTGCACCAACAATAGAGGCGTTTAAGAAAGAGCTTGTAGGCGCAGGCGTTGACGAGCTAATTGCAGAAATGCAAAGACAGTACGACGAATGGCGTAAATAAGTTAAATCCCATAAATAAATCCCAATATATTTAATTATTATCATTAGTCTCAGAGAGTGTAAGTGCTTTTAGTGCTTACACTCTCTGCTTTATGAAAGCACCTCTATCTACTTATATCTTAATAGTTTTTCATGCATCCCAAAAAAGCAATTAATAATTACAGTACAATCATACACGCTTATATCTTAATAGTTTTTCATGCATTCATTAAAACTTTCATATCTCTAATTATTATGTCTTCATAGAAAAATGTCACATTTTCAGTATTTGCATATACTGAATTAGAGTATTTTGGATATGGAGGAGCAGGAATGAACAGTCTAATGCAGACTTTTGAAACTAAAACGTTTATAGGGGCATTGATAGTTGTGCTCGCGTATATTTCTGAATCAATGCATGAACTATTCGTCATTTTGGCAATATTTATGGTTTTAGACTATATAACAGGAATTCTTTGTGGAATGATTAAAAATGAGGGATTTAGTTATAAAAAAGGAATTACGGGTGCGATAAAAAAGCTGATGTATTTAGTGCTGATAATTATTACTGTTATGCTCGAGTTTTTAATTGAATACTTACTAAAAAACTCGAGTATTAATATGGAAGTTGGGAACTCCATTACAATTGCAATGTATATCTACCTTATAGGCACTGAGGGTTTGAGCATAATACAAAACTTGATAATCCTTGGTATCCCCGTTCCGCCGTTTATGACTAGATTATTTGGATTAATTAAAGATGAAGGAGGTAATCTAACCAAAAAATAAGGTATAACTAAGGGGTTGCTGATTGTATTGACTATGGTTTGTACCAAATTTTGAAGTGAAAAAACGTCAGTAAAGAAAGATGCATATTAACTATAACTATACTATTATCTACAAAACCATCTCTTAGTGTAATGGAGTGTAAAGCAAGTTGCATATTAACTAACAATGGCTTGCACAAGTATTTTTGTTATTATAAAATTACAAATAGCAATTACGCGAGGAGCATTGATTATACTTTATATATCTTGTGAAAAGGGGTAATAATAATATTGACACTACATTAATAAATCGTGTTTTAAAGAAAGGTGTTAAAATGATGATTGTTGCAGCAGATGGTAGCGGAGACTATTTAACAGTCGAACAAGCCCTGAAAAGTGTTAGTAACACAGATAATCGTGTTGCTATTTACATAAAAAACGGAGTCTATAGAGAAAAAATCCATATTGATAGGCCTAATGTCACCTTGGTGGGTGAGGATGTAGAATCAACCATTCTTACATACGATGATTATGCAAGAAAGCTATTTGATGATGGAACTGAATATGGAACATTTAATTCCTATACAGTATTAATTACAGGTGATGGGTTCGAAGCTAACAATATAACATTTGAAAATTCAGCAGGATCAGGGAAAATCAAAGGACAAGCCCTCGCTGCATATGTGGATGCCGATCACACAGTATTTAGAAACTGCCATTTTAAAGGACACCAGGATACAATATTTACTGCTCCACTTCCGCCTGCGCCCATTCTACAAGATGGTTTTAAAGGACCGGGTGCTAATAAAGAAAGAAAGATGAGTAGCCAGTATTATGAAAACTGCTTAATAGAAGGAGATGTGGATTTTATCTTTGGTTCTGCAACAGCAGTTTTTAAGGATTGCACTATAGTATCCTTGGATAGAGGAGAAAAAGAGAATGGTATAAATGGATATATTACCGCTGCCTCTACTCCTGAGAGTATAAAGTATGGTTATGTTTTTATAAACTGCAAGTTACTGAGTGAATGTGCACCTGAAACTGTGTACCTTGGCAGGCCTTGGAGGAATTTTGCAAAAACCGTTTTTATAAATTGCTACATGGATGAACATATTAAAAGTGAAGGATGGCACAATTGGGACAAGATAGATAGTGAGAAAACCACTTTTTATGCTGAATATAATAGTTATGGACCAGGAGGGAAAATGGATACTCGTGTTCCTTGGGCAAAGATTCTAACAGATGAACAAGCTAAGGAATATACGGTTGAGAATATTTTACCCTGGACAAAAACAATATAGAAATGTGTTATAATGTGAAAACTGCTTTTTGTTTTTTAGCACTGAATAAAGGTATAGGGTTAGGTTAATATGTGGGAAATAATTACTAACAATGAATTAGAGACAATAGAGCTGGGTGAAAAGATAGCAGGGCGACTTAACAAAGGAGACATTCTTGCTCTGTCAGGTGATTTAGGTACGGGAAAAACTGCTTTTGTAAAGGGAATAGCAAAAGGATTTGGTATTAATGATTATATTACAAGTCCTACTTTTACACTAGTTCATAGCTATAAAGGAACGGAATTTGAGCTTCACCATTTTGATGTTTATCGTATTAATGATGAAGAAGAGCTATTTGAAATAGGTTTTGAAGAGTATTTATATGAAGATGATATTTGTGTGATTGAGTGGGCAGACCTAATAAAAAATTTAATACCAAACCACTCAATATGGATTTATTTTGAACGTTTAGAAGGTGGTTCTGATCAACGAAGGATTACCATAAAGGGGCTGGAGGAAAAATGAAAATACTTGCGTTGGATACCTCTGCAGGAACAGCAACTGCTGCGATTTCGACAAATGGTTTTTTGACAGGCGAAATATCCATCCGAAATGGGAGGACTCATTCACAAAAAGTTATTCCAATGATTGAATCGTTACTGGAGATGGTTGATTGTAAACCTGAGGATATAGATTTATTTTCAGTGGCAAACGGGCCAGGCTCTTTTACCGGCTTGCGAATTGGAGTTGTCACAATTAAGGCCATGGCATACGCTTTAAAAAAACCTGTATGTGAAGTATCAACCCTTATGGCGCTAGCGTGTACAGTTGATGAACAGGATGGCTTGGTATGTCCCATCATGGATGCGAGAAACCGCCAAGTATACTCAGGTGTATATAGAATCCAGCAGGATTCGGTAACGTCTCTATTAAATGATGGGGGTCTGGCGATAGAAGAATTAATAGATACGCTTAAGACTTATAACATGCCGGTACATTTTGTGGGTGATGCAGTGCCAATATATAAAGATTATATAATTGGACAGGGGATTGATGCACGTTTTGCATCGGATGACATTTTTACACATCGAGCAGCTACAGTAGCATATCTTGCCTGGCGCATGCAGCAAGATGGGAAAATAACAGATGCTTTTCATGCAGCTCCAAATTATCATAGAAAATCACAGGCTGAAAGAATGAAGGACCTGGCGGAGACTACACCTAATGGAAAATAAGATTATAATCAGAAGTATGGATAGCCAGGACATATTTAGTGTGTTGGAAGTGGAGAAACGCTCTTTTACTATTCCCTGGTCCGAGGAGATGTTCAGGATTGAGCTTCAAAACCCGAATTGTTTATACTTTGTAGCTGAAATATCAAACGTTATAGTTGGTTATGTGGGCTTGTGGATTATAGTAGATGAAGGACACATATCCAGTATTGCAGTTGATCCTTCATATAGAAGGTTGAAAATTGGAAGAGCTTTGATGCAGAACATATTTGATATAGCACAAAAAAAGCAACTGAAAGGTTTGACGCTGGAAGTAAGAGCAAGTAACATAGGAGCAATCGAACTTTATAAGAGTTTTGGATTTAAAACTGAAGGTCGAAGAAAAGCATATTATAGTGATAATCAAGAAGATGCGCTTATTATGTGGCACCACTTATAAACACAGAGTACAGAGAACACAGAGAACACAGAGGGACGGTTCTTTTGTGTTGTTTTTAAATTAAGCATTACGATAAGAGCACAAAAGAACCGTCCCTCTGTGTTAAACTCTGTGTTAAAAAAAATAAAAAAAGTACTTGTAATGGGAAAAGAATTATAGTATAATGTTGCCTGTTGTGACATGGCATACGATGAAGTTGGAGATGGCTGGTTATAAACTGGGGAACTTCAATGGAGAATGTCCGATTCAATGAAACCGGGCGACAAGTCACTGTACATCTTGCATTGTGCATATTTTTATGCGTGAAGTATGTTTGCTACAGAGCCTAGGTTTGGCAAGTTAAGATCAGAGCGATCTACTTGTTTTGTCCTGGGTTTTTAATATCAGCACTCGCGACACACCCGGCAGAGTGTACAGAGAAAAACCACTTGTTGCGTCATTACAAAAAGTGTTGTTGCACAAACAATAAAATGTTTTTAACAGAAAATTATGTTGAAGGCATGGATTAGGAGGCATATGTATGGCGAACAAACAAAAAATTCGAATTCGATTAAAAGCCTTTGATCATCAGGTTTTGGATCAATCGGCAGAAAAAATTGTTGAAACTGCAAAAAGGACTGGCGCAAAAGTTTCAGGTCCTGTGCCGTTACCAACAAGAAAAGAAGTTATTACTATTTTACGTGCTCCACACAAGTATAAGGATGCGCGTGAGCAATTTGAAATGAGAACTCATAAAAGGTTAATTGACATTCTTGTTCCGACACCAAAGACCGTTGATGCTTTAATGAGAATGGATCTTCCAGCTGGTGTGGACATTGAAATTAAGCTGTAAAGTGTAATAATTGTTAAGTTCGTTTTAAACGAACCAATGACAGGAGGGAATTATAGAGATGCAAAAATGTATGATTGGTAAGAAAATTGGTATGACTCAAGTATTTACCGATGAGGGTATTGTGATTCCAGTTACAGTCATTCAAGCAGGACCATTATCTGTTATTCAGAAGAAGACTATAGAAGTGGATGGTTACAATTCACTTAAAGTAGCATTTGGGGATATTAACGAAAGAAGAGTTAATAAACCTACAAAGGGTCAGTTTGAAAAGGCTGGGGTTTCTCCTAAAAGATGTATGAGAGAATTCAGATTGGATAATATTGACTCTTATGAAGTTGGTCAAGAGATAAAAGTTCAGGATATGTTTAGTGAAGGTGACAGAGTAGATGTATCTGGTGTTTCAAAGGGTAAAGGTTTCCAAGGCACGATTAAACGTTACGGAATGGGAAGAGGACCTATGTCACACGGTTCTGGATACCACAGGGGTGTAGGATCTTTGGGTCCTGTTGCATCACCATCGCGCGTTTTTAAAGGCAAGAGACTTCCGGGACACATGGGAGCTGAAAGAGTAACAGTACAAAACCTTGATGTTGTACGTGTCGACGCCGAAAGAAACTTATTGTTGGTTAAGGGTGCAGTTCCTGGTCCAAAAGGTGGACTCTTAACAATTAAAGATTCGGTAAAGGCGTAAAGCAATTACTTTATGGAAGGAGGACCTGAAATGCCAAAAGTGGATGTTTATAATATGAAAGGCGAAGTCGTAGGGGAAGTAAACCTCAACGATGATATATTCGGCGTAAAGGTGAATGAAGTAGCTATGCATACTGTAGTAGTTAATCAATTAGCCAATGCACGCCAAGGAACGCAGTCGACCAAGACTATTAGTGAGGTCAGAGGCGGTGGCAAAAAGCCATGGAGACAAAAAGGAACAGGAAGAGCTCGTCATGGAAGTATCCGTTCGGTACAATGGGTGGGCGGCGCAGTAGCATTTGCTCCAAAACCACGTAATTACAGATATTCAGTTCCGAAAAAGGTAAGAAGACTGGCACTAAAGAGTGCATTAACTAGCAAAGTGTTAGCGAACGACATTGTCGTTTTAGATGAACTATCACTTAGCGAAATTAAGACCAAAGAGATTGTAAAGGTTTTAGACAACCTTAATATCGAAGGCTCAGCATTAGTGGTGCTTCCTGCAGTTGATGAAAAAGTAGTAAAATCAGCCAGGAACATTCCTGGGGTTAAAACCGCTATAGTGAATACCATTAATACTTACGATATTTTAAAGTATAACAAATTCATTATCACGAAAGATGCTGTTTCTAAAGTTGAGGAGGTGTATGCATAATGAGAATTGCTGAAGATATTATTATCCGCCCATATATAACCGAAAAAAGCAACGATGATATGGCTGATGGAAAATACACCTTTATTGTAGATTATAGAGCTAAAAAGACCGAAATAAAGAGAGCTGTAGAAAAGCTTTTTAATGTTAAAGTCATAGCCGTAAATACTATTAATTATGAAGGTAAACAAAAAAGAATGGGCGTACACCAAGGTAGGACAGCTAAATGGAAAAAGGCCATTGTAAAAATCGACACCGATCCACAACCAGTAGCATATTTGGACAAAGATGGTAAACAAGTATCTACAAGCAAGAAGTATAAAACAGAAATCCAGGATTTCGGTGGAATGTAGGATTGGTTAAACATTAAAGAAAAGTATTATAAGATTATGAATGATTCCATCCGGTTGAATAGGTTATACAGTCGACCTGCTAACGGATGATGAATTATAGTAAAGGAGTGAATGTAATGCCACTAAAAAAATATAGACCAACTTCTCCTGCAAGAAGAAACATGACTGCGTTTACTTTTGAAGAAATAACTAAGACAGTGCCAGAGAAGTCGCTTCTAGCCCCTAAAAAGAGAACGGGCGGCAGATCCCATGGTAAGATCGCTGTAAGACACCGTGGTGGCGGGGCAAAAAGGCAGTATAGAATAATTGATTTTAAGAGGGATAAGGATAATATACCTGCAAAGGTTGCATCAATCGAATATGATCCTAACCGTTCCGCACATATTGCATTGCTTCATTATGTAGATGGTGAAAAACGCTATATACTTGCCCCACATGGTCTAAAAGTTGGGGATGAAGTTATGTCAGGTGCCAAAGCAGATATTCGGATAGGAAATGCTCTTCCGCTTTCAAACATGCCTTTAGGTTCGGTTATTCACAATGTGGAGCTTAAACCGGGTAAAGGTGGGCAATTAGTACGTTCTGCAGGAAACATGGCTCAACTTATGGCCAGAGAAGGAAAGTATGCTCAAATAAGGCTTCCTTCAGGTGAAGTACGTATGGTTAATGTAAATTGCAAAGCGACACTTGGGCAGGTTGGAAATATCGAGAATGAGAATATTACAATAGGAAAAGCAGGAAGAACACGGTGGCAGGGCAGAAGACCTCACGTTCGTGGTCTTGCTATGAATCCAAGTGATCACCCTCATGGTGGTGGAGAAGGAAGATCCCCTATTGGTATGCCAAGTCCTGTTACTCCTTGGGGTAAACCTACATTGGGTTATAAAACAAGGAAGAAGAAAAAACATAGTGACAAGTATATTGTTAAGAAACGTAATGTTAAATAAGGTGTCGGGAGGAGGTTTATTCTATGGGTAGATCAGTAAAAAAGGGACCTTATGTAAGTGAAAGTCTATTAAAGAAGATTGAGGAAATGAACGCGAAGGGCGAGAAAAAAGTCATAAAGACTTGGTCAAGAGCATCTACCATATTCCCTCAGATGGTTGGACATACTATTGCTGTACATGACGGAAGAAAACATGTGCCGATATATTTATCTGAAGATATGGTTGGACACAAACTAGGTGAGTTTGCACCTACCCGTACCTATAGAGGTCACGGCAAGGACGAAAGAAGTAGTAGAGTTAGATAATAGCTAATTAGTTTAATTTAACGAAATATAGCACTATTGTTCTAATTGTATTATAAGTAATCCAAATCAATTAGGATATTAAGACCAAAAGGAGGGATCGACATGGGCAGAAAGGTTATGTCCAAGGACGAGCTTCTGGAAAGACAAGACGAACTCAAAACTCAATACAGTAAAGTGCATAGAAAATCCGCAAAGCTTCCTGTTCTTACAAAAAAGGAAAAGAAAGTTCTTGGGATTGGAAAAGACGAGGGTAGAGCCGTTCTGAAAGGTGCCAGAGTATCATCCAGAAAAGCCAAGTTGGTTATAGATTTAATAAGAAATAAAAATATTGATGAGGCTTATGCGATTTTGAAATACACACCAAGAAAAGCAGCAGAACTCTTGGAACAATTATTGAAATCTGCAGAAGCTAATGCTGTAAATAACAATGGATTAGATCGTAGTAATTTATATGTAGCTGAAGTATACGCAACACAAGGACCAACGCTAAAAAGGATTCGACCTAGGGCACATGGGCGTGCTTTTAGAATAAATAAACGCACGAGCCATTTGACTTTGGTACTAAAAGAAAGGGCGTAAATAAGGAGGTTGTCTAATGGGCCAGAAAGTGAATCCGCACGGACTTAGAATCGGAATCATTAAGGACTGGGATACCAAATGGTACGCGGGTAAAAAAGATTTTGGTGATCTTTTGGTTGAAGACTTCAAAATCAGAAAATATGTAAAAGAAAAATTATATATTGCTGGTATTGCGAGAATAGAAATCGAACGAGCAGCCAATAAAGTAAAACTAAATATCCATACCGCAAAACCAGGAATTGTTATAGGCAGAGGCGGCGCAGGAATAGAGCAGCTTCGCAAAGAACTTGAAAAACTAACAGGAAAAAGCGTATTAATAAATATTACTGAAATTAAGTCTTCTGAAACAAATGCTCAATTGGTAGCTGAGAATATTGCTAGCCAACTGGAAAGAAGAATTTCATACCGTAGAGCTATGAAGCAAGCTATGTCCAGAGCTATGAAATTCGGTGCCAAAGGCATCAAGACGGCTGTATCAGGACGTGTAGGCGGAGCTGAAATAGCTAGAAGCGAGCATTATCATGAAGGTACAATACCTCTTCAAACACTAAGAGCTGATATCGACTATGGTTTCGCAGAAGCTAATACGACATATGGCAAGCTTGGTGTTAAAGTTTGGATATATAAAGGCGAGGTACTTCCTGTCAAAAAAGACAATAAGGAAGGGGGAAACAAATAATGTTAATGCCCAAAAGAGTTAAATATAGACGTGTTCAAAGAGGCAGAATGAAGGGTAAGGCAACACGCGGCAACATGATATCATATGGTGAGTATGGTATTCAGGCAATGGAACCAGGCTGGATTACCAGTAATCAAATAGAAGCAGCACGTATTGCTATGACACGTTATGTAAGAAGAGGCGGAAAAGTTTGGGTTAAAATATTCCCAGACAAGCCAATATCCCAGAAACCGGCAGAGACTCGTATGGGTAGCGGTAAAGGTGCACCGGAATATTGGGTAGCGGTTGTAAAACCAGGACGTGTCCTATTCGAAATGGCTGGAGTTGGAGAAGAAGTAGCCAGGGAGGCGTTGCGTTTAGCTGCACACAAATTGCCAATCAAGTGCAAAATCATAGCACGGGAAGAGGTAGGTGGAGCAAATGAAAACAAGTGAATTAAGAGAAATGAATGTAACGGAATTGACGCAGGAGTTGCAGGAATTAAAGAGTGAACTTTTCAAACTCCGTTTCCAGCATGCGACCAATCAGTTAGATAATCCAATAAAATTGAAAAATGTTAAAAAAGACATTGCTCGTGTAAAAACAGTTATACGAGAAATGGAACTTGGAATTAAGCGTTAAACTGGAAGGAGGTTTGTTCCACGTGGCTGAAAGAAAAGCAAGAAAAATTCGCGTTGGTAAAGTAGTTAGCGATAAAATGGATAAAACCATAGTTGTTGCAGTAGTGGATAATGTAAAGCATCCTCTTTACAAGAAAATTATTAAAAGAACCTTTAAATTGAAGGCTCATGATGAGGAAAACACTTGCAAAGTTGGAGATACTGTTCGTGTTATGGAAACAAGACCGTTGTCTAAAGATAAAAGATGGCGTTTAGTGGAAATAGTCGAAAAGGCGAAATAGAAATATTTAATTTATATGGCACAGATATAATAATAAAGCGCCTGCATGGGCTTGATAGGTGCAAGCAGGAGGCTTAATATCGATTGAGGGAGGTGCCTGAATTGATTCAGATGCAGACAATATTGAAGTCGGCCGATAACACAGGAGCAAAGGAATTAATGTGCATAAAAGTACTCGGCGGCTCTAAAAGGAAATATGCCAATATTGGTGATTTAATTGTTTGTTCAGTAAAACATGCAACGCCAGGTGGTGTTGTAAAGAAGGGCGATGTAGTTAGAGCGGTTGTAGTTCGCTCAGTAAAAGGTTTAAGACGTAATGACGGTTCCTACATCAGATTTGATGAAAATGCTGCTGTAATTCTAAAAGATGATGGTAGCCCAAGAGGAACAAGAATTTTCGGACCTGTTGCAAGAGAGTTGAGAGAAAAGGACTATATGAGGATTGTATCTCTTGCACCAGAGGTAATATAGCGTAGACATGACCAATGCCTGGTTTTTGTAGTAAATGGTACATTTGAAGTACTATACAAAAAACCTGCAAGAGGGGAGGCACTTTAATGAATAAGAAAGTTCACGTAAAACAAGGTGACAATGTTTATATCCTTAATGGAAAGGATAGAGGAAAAAAAGGCAAAGTTTTAAAAGTGCTACCATCCGAACATAAGGTTCTGGTAGAAGGTATAAACATGATAACTAAGCATGTGAAGCCAAGAAATCAGTTCCAACAGGGTGGTATTGTAAAAAAGGAAGCACCAATTTATGCCGATAAAGTTATGCTAATTTGCAACAAATGTGGTGCCCCGACCAAGGTTGGAAAGAGATTCCTAGACAATGGCTCGAAAGCTCGTGTTTGCAAGAAATGCGGAGAAGTTATCGATATATTGAAAGATCCTAGGAAGTAATTTGAGGGGAGGTTAAACCGACAATGCCAAGATTATTGGATAAATACAAAGATGATGTTGCTCCGGCTCTTGAAGATAGATTTAAATATTCAAGTCCAATGCAAGTACCAAAGCTTGTTAAAGTAGTTATTAATATGGGTGTTGGTGATGTAAAGGAAAACGCTAAGGCACTGGAAGCAGCAGTAAATGATCTTACACTTATAGCTGGACAAAAACCTGTGGTAACGGTAGCTAAAAAATCCGTTGCGAACTTTAAACTACGTGCAGGCATGAATATAGGTTGTAAGGTTACTCTTCGAGGAAATAGAATGTATGAATTCGTGGATAAGCTATTTAATGTTGCACTTCCGAGAGTTCGTGACTTCCGTGGTATAAATCCCAACTCCTTTGATGGACGTGGGAATTTCTCGATGGGCTTAAAAGAACAGCTGATATTCCCTGAAGTTGATATTGACAAAGTGGAAAAAATACGTGGTATGGATATCACTTTTGTCACAACTGCCAAAACCGATGAAGAAGCAAGAGAGTTATTGGCACTTCTGGGAATGCCATACAGCCACTAAGGGAGGTATATAGTTTGGCAAAGAAATCATTGATTCACAAGCAACAATTAAAACCCAAGTTTTCAACCCGTTCGTATAACCGTTGTAAACTATGTGGGAGACCTCATGCATATATGAGGAAATTTGGTATATGCCGTTTGTGTTTTAGGGAACTGGCTTATAAGGGTCAGATACCCGGTGTAAAAAAGGCCAGTTGGTAAGTCCCGAAAGGAGGTCGTAACGATGAATGCAACCGACGTAATTGCGGATATGCTTACAAGAATTAGAAATGCAGCGAGCGCTAAACATGAAACTGTTGATGTTCCTGCTTCGAACCTGAAGAAAAGAATAGCTGAAATTCTAGTTGAAGAAGGATATGTTATTAGCTTTAACGAAATAGATGACAAGAAACAGGGTGTTATTCGCATTACGCTGAAATACACCGATAATAAGCGGAATGTTATTTCAGGGATAAAAAGAATTTCAAAACCAGGTCTTAGAGTTTATGCAAGTAAGAATGAACTGCCAAAGGTTCTTGGAGGCCTAGGTATAGCTATTATTTCTACTTCTAAAGGCATAATGACCGATAGAGCTGCCAGAAAAGAAGGCGTAGGAGGAGAAGTGCTTGCTTTTGTGTGGTAGAATAATTAATGTAATTTAAAATTTAACAAAATAAACTATGAAAGAAAGTTCTGAAAAGGATGGATGAAACGTCCATCTTCAATATAAGGACGGAGGTGTAATAAAATGTCCAGAATAGGAAGACTGCCGGTGGAGATACCTGCCGGAGTAGATATAAAAATTGATGGGCAAGAAATGACTGTAAAAGGTCCAAAAGGAACACTCACTCAGGTTTTTCACCCTGATATGTCTATTGAAAAACAGGGAGATACAATTATTGTAACAAGGCCCTCTGAGATTAAGAAGCATAAAGCTCTACATGGCCTGACTCGCTCTCTTGTTAACAATATGGTAATTGGCGTAACAACAGGGTACCAAAAGACTCTTGAAATCAACGGTGTAGGGTACAGAGCTCAGAAACAGGGGAATAAGCTAATTCTGACTTTAGGATTATCACATCCAGTAGAGATTGAAGAACCCGAAAATATTACTATTGAAGTCCCATCTCCAAACCAAGTAATTGTCAAAGGAATAGACAAACAGGTAGTTGGAGAAGTGGCTGCAAAGATCCGTGAAAAGAGACCACCTGAACCATATAAGGGTAAGGGAATTAAGTACGCTGATGAAGTAATTATCAGAAAAGAAGGTAAGACAGGAGCTAAGAAGGAATAGAAAGGAGTGAGTGGGTATGATAAAATTTCAGGATAAAAATAAAATCCGATTAAGAAAACATACTAGAGTTCGCAGAAAAATCAGCGGCACTGCTGAAAGACCCAGGCTATGTGTTTTCAGAAGCGCAAAACACATATATGCTCAGGTAATTGACGATGTCTCCGGTCAAACTCTTGTTGCAGCATCCACACTTGATGAAGCAATAAAAGGGAAGGTAGACTATTCCGGAAACAGAAATGCGGCTCGTGAAGTAGGAAAATTGATTGGCGAGAAAGCCATTGACAAGGGAATAAAAAATGTTGTATTTGACAGAGGTGGCTACCTCTATCATGGAAGAGTGCAAGAACTGGCGGACGGTGCAAGAGAAGCCGGTCTGGAATTCTAAGAATTGGAACAAAGGAGGGGAGTCACTTGCTGAAAATTGATGCCAGCACATTAGACCTGAAAGAAAAAGTTGTGAATATTGGACGTGTAGCGAAGGTTGTTAAAGGTGGTCGTAATTTCCGTTTTAGTGCTTTAGTCGTTATCGGTGATGAAAACGGTTATGTGGGCGTTGGAAGTGGAAAAGCTGCCGAGGTACCTGATGCAATTCGTAAGGGGATAGAAGACGCGAAGAAGAATATTATGCGTGTTCCTTTGGTGGGAACGACAATTCCTCATGAAGCCTTAGGCGTATATGGAGCAGGTAGAGTATTACTCATGCCAGCTGAAGAAGGAACTGGTGTTATTGCTGGAGGACCTGTTCGTGCTGTTCTTGAACTTGCAGGCATTCGTGATATTCGTACGAAATCCATAGGATCAAACAATCCCACAAACATGGTTCGTGCCACTATCGAAGGGCTTTCACAACTGCGTACTGCAGAAGAATATGCCAGGTTAAGAGGAAAATCAACCGAAGAAATTTTGGGATAGGAGGCTTATCCATGGGCAATTTAAAGATTACGCTCATAAAGAGTACTATAAGATCAAAAAAAGGACAGAAGGCTACAGTTGAAGCGTTAGGTCTTCGCAAAGTCGGAAGTTCTGTAACACAAAAAGACAATCCTGCGATTCGTGGGATGATTAAGAAGGTAGAACACCTAGTTGAAGTGGAAGAAATATAGGGAGGTGAAAAACCTATGAATTTGTCTGAGTTAAAACCCGGTGCACCTAAAAAACTTTCAAAGAGAAAGGGAAGGGGTCCAGGTTCAGGAAATGGAAAAACCGCAGGAAGAGGTCATAAAGGACAAAATGCACGCTCAGGCGGCGGTGTAAGACTTGGCTTTGAAGGCGGACAGATGCCTCTTTATAGAAGAGTTCCAAAAAGGGGTTTCAATAATATATTTGCTAAAGTATACACTGAGGTTAAGCTTTCAGATCTCGAAAGATTTGAAAACGGTACAGTGGTTAATGCTGAGCTTTTATTAGATAACAAGATTATTAAAAAGGCAAATGATGGCATTGTAGTGCTGGGGTCAGGAGAAATTACCAAAAAGCTAACTGTACAAGCCTCCAGGTTTACAAAATCAGCCCAGCAGAAAATTGAGGCTGCGGGGGGAAAGGCAGAGGTGGTGTAAAATGGCTAATAACATGGTAGCATCTTTAAGAAATTCATGGAAGATTCCTGATCTTCGTAAGAAGATGCTAATGACGCTATTGATGCTGTTAATATTCCGGCTTGGTACACATATTCCGGTTCCCGGATTAAGTGCGGCGGCGTTAGCAGAGCTAGCTCACGGAGGTAATTCTCTGTTTGGATATTTAAATATTATATCTGGTGGTGCTTTTAGTAATGCGAGTATATTTGCAATGTCAATATCTCCATATATTACAGCATCAATTATCATTCAGTTATTAACCATCGCCATACCAAAGCTTGAGCAGCTCTCAAAAGAAGGTGAAGAAGGGCAAAAGAAAATAGCACAATGGACAAGATACGGTGCGGTTATACTTGGATTCGTACAGGCTACCGCAATGTATTTTAGTATCCGTGGCGCAGTTATTAACAGAGGTGTGTTGTCATATCTCACCATAGTAATAACTTTTACCGCAGGCACTGCATTTTTAATGTGGCTTGGTGAGCAAATTACTGAATATGGTATTGGAAATGGAATCTCTCTAATCATCTTCACTGGAATTGTTAGTAGAGGTCCTATGACTGTTAACATACTAATTCAGTATCTCAGAGCAGGAATGCTTGGAGAAGGGATTATAGGGTATATCGTACTTGCCCTTATTGTTTTAATTATGCTTGCAATGATTGCTTTGGTTGTATATGTACAAGAAGCCGAAAGAAGAATTCCTGTTCAATACGCAAAGAGAGTAGTTGGACGGAAAATGTATGGAGGCCAAAGTACACATATACCCATCAAGGTTAATTCTGCAGGTGTTATGCCAATTATCTTCGCAATGTCAATAGCGACATTCCCACCTACAATCATTAACATGATTTGGGGAGGAAGAGAAACTGGTAAGTTTTTAACTTATTTAAAAGATATGAATGAAAAGCCTTGGTTTACTATTGTATATGCTCTGCTAGTTATGTTTTTTACTTTCTTCTATACCATGATTGCATTCAACCCAGTTGAACTTGCAAACAATATTAAGAAGAATGGCGGTTTTGTCCCAGGTATAAGACCAGGAAAACCTACAGCAGAATTTATCACCAAAGTAGTTAACCGAGTGACTTGGTTCGGTGCATTTTTCCTCGCATTGGTTACTGTACTTCCAAGCTTGTTACAGATGTTTACCAAAATCTCGAATATATGGTTAGGTGGAACGTCACTGTTGATAATGGTTAATGTGGCTTTGGAAACGGTAAAACAAATAGAATCACAATTGACAATGCGACATTATAAAGGATTTTTAGACTAGATTTTCTTGTGAGAAGTGAGAAGTTTTTCTCACCTCTCACCATACAAAAGGGTTAGAAGGTGTAGTTTTTAATGAGGCTAATAATAATAGGCGCTCCTGGTGCGGGTAAGGGTACACAGGCAGTTAATCTTTCTGAAAGACTTAATGTGCCCCATATTTCAACCGGTGACATTTTTAGGGAAATCATAGAAGCAGGAACGCATCTAGGAATAGAGGCGAAAAGTTACATTGAAAAGGGGTTATTGGTGCCAGATGAGCTGACAATCAGCATAGTAAAGGATAGAATAGCAAAAGATGATTGCAAAGAAGGCTTCTTATTGGATGGATTTCCACGCACAATACCTCAAGCAGAACAATTTGATGAATTTTTAGATAATAATGATATTAAATTGGATGCAGTTATTAATCTTGAAGTACTTGACGATGTAATAGTTAAAAGAATGGAAGGTCGGAGAGTGTGTAAAGTTTGTGGTAGGAGTTATCACATTTACTCAAATCCACCGAAAGCTAATGGGGTATGTGATTTTTGTGGTAAGCAGTTAGTTATTAGAGACGATGATAAAAAAGAGACAGTATTAGAACGACTTAAGACTTACTACGAAAAAACAACACCATTGATAGATTATTACGAGAAAAAGAAGTTACTGCTCCACTTTGATGGTACGAAGGCAATTTCAGAAACCACCGAAGAAATAATGGAGAGATTATTAAAGAAGCAGGTAGTTTCATGATAACAATAAAATCCGAACGTGAGCTTGATTTAATGCGTAAAGCAGGCTATATAGTAATGATGGCTCTAAATAAAATAGAAGAACTAGTAGCACCGGGTGTTACAACAATGGATCTTGACAAAGCGGCGGAGGAAGTCATTCGAAAAGCCAATGCAATTCCTTCTTTTAAAGGTGTACCATGTGCATATGGTGGAATAGATTTTCCGGGCAGTATATGCGCGTCTGTGAATCATGAAGTTATTCATGGCATACCAAATGATAAACCTTTGAAAGAAGGAGATATCATTAGTATAGATGTGGGTGCACTATATGAAGGATACCATGGAGATGCTGCAAGAACCTTTGAGGTGGGTAAAGTATCGCAGGAGGCTCATAGACTTGTGACAGTTACCCGTGAAAGCTTCTTCAAAGGGATTGAGATGGCAAGAGAGGGCATGCGAATTCGTGATATATCAAGGGCAATTCAAGACCATGTCGAAAAAAATGGATATTCTATAGTTAGGGATTTTGTAGGTCATGGAATTGGGTCACAAATGCATGAGGAACCTCAAATACCTAATTATGTTACAAGCCAAAGAGGCCCGAGGCTGCAAAGAGGTATGACGCTGGCAATTGAACCAATGGTAAATGAGGGTCACTGGATGGTGGATGTATTAAGTAGTGACAAATGGACTGTTGTTACAAGGGACAAGAAATTGTCTGCACATTATGAAAACACAATTGTTGTTACCGGAAATGAACCGGAAATACTAACTGAGAAATAGAAATTTTATTAATAACTTGAAAAATAGCTTAACATACTTTAAAATAGAGTAGTTACGCCTCAAAGGATGATTTTGATGGAATGGTCGAATCCTGTAATTGGTAGATTTGTTTACTCGAGAGCAGGTAGAGATAAAGGAAGGCTATTTATTGTTGTTAGAATAATAGATGAGAATTTTGTAGCGGTTGCCGATGGAGATTTACGAACCATCGAAAGACCGAAAAAGAAAAGAATTAAACACTTAAAGTATACTGATGTAGTGTCAGATGATATTTTACAAAAACTAAAGAACGGTAAACAGCCGTTGGACAGTGATATTAGGAAAGCAATTAGTGAAGTGAGAGATATATAATATTGTTCGCATACCGCTAGAGGCGGATGATGTGTTTAAATGCAATTAAACAGAGGTAAGGGTATAATTATAAGGAGGGTTCAGTTTGTCAAAAGAAGATGTAATCGAAGTTGAAGGGAAAGTAGTCGAAGCGATGCCCAATGCGATGTTTCGGGTGGAACTTGAAAATGGACATAAAATACTTGCCCATATTTCCGGAAAACTTAGAATGCATTATATAAGGATATTACCTGGAGATAAGGTCACAGTGGAAATGTCTCCCTACGATCTTACTCGAGGTCGTATAACATGGAGAGGGAAAAAGTAAAGAAACTTTAGCATTAAAGACGGGAGGGTCGGAAATGAAAGTAAAACCTTCAGTAAAGAAAATATGTGAAAAATGTAAAGTAATACGTAGAAAAGGCAGAGTAATGGTAATCTGCGAGAACCCAAGGCATAAACAGCGTCAGGGCTAATTACCTTGCTGTTATGTTTAGATGATATTAGACATGTATGGTTCCGGTACAGAACAACTTGGAATTTGATCATTTCTGGGTTCAATCATGTATGGTCTGATAATTCCGGAGCCGAGGGAAAATTGAGGTTTGATGAGCGCGGCTGAAACAAAGATATATTTGTTGCTCTAGAACCTTTGATATAGAGTATTGTAAAGAATGCTTATTAAGAATCTAGTGATATAATCACTGATGTTGTGCAAGATTAAATTGCAAAAATGAAGAAAATAATTAATCGGTACTAAAAAAATGTGATTAATTCGGAGGTGTAAGACATTGGCTCGTATTGCAGGTGTTGATCTGCCCAGAGAAAAAAGAGTTGAAATAGGGTTGACTTATATATTTGGTATAGGCAGATCCCGTTCAAAACAAATATTAGAAAAAACAGGTGTTAATCCAGACACTCGTATAAGAGATTTAACTGATGACGAAATCAATAAATTAAGAGAAGCCATCGACAAAGAGTATATGGTTGAAGGAGATCTAAGAAGAAATGTTGCCCTTAATATCAAGAGATTGACGGATATAGGGTGTTATCGTGGAAGAAGACACAGGATTGGATTGCCTGTGCGTGGTCAAAGAACAAAAACCAACGCAAGAACAAGAAAAGGCCCGAAACGTACAGTGGCCAACAAGAAGAAATAATAGGAGGTTGGTAGTTAAATGGCAGCTAAAGTTGTTCGTAGAACAAGAAAAAGAAGAGAAAAGAAGAATATTGAACGCGGAAGTGCGCATATTCATTCATCCTTTAACAATACAATTGTAACAATTTCTGATGTGCAAGGTAACGCAGTTTCCTGGGCAAGTGCAGGTCAATTGGGCTTTAGAGGCTCAAAAAAGAGCACACCATTTGCAGCTCAGCAGGCAGCTGAAACAGCAGCAAAAGCAGCTATGGAACATGGAATGAAAACAGTTTCTGTTTATGTTAAGGGTCCAGGTTCAGGGCGTGAAGCGGCAATACGTGCGTTACAGGCTGCAGGACTTGAGGTTAACATGATTAAGGATGTTACTCCTATTCCTCATAATGGTTGCAGACCTCCTAAGAGAAGAAGGGTATAAACTTATTTGTTTAGTTCTATTTCCTTAAGTTTTATCCAACGGAATAGAAATGACATATATTGGCGATAATTTCATAAGCGTATAACCCTTATATATTATTAGAATTATCAAGGAAAATATAATTGGATAAGTATTGAAAAATGGATTGAAAAATAATTTGCTTAAATAGTCGGAGGTGTAGAAACAAATGGCTAGATATACGGGTGCATCTTGTAAACAATGCCGACGGGAAGGTCAGAAACTTTTCCTTAAAGGTGAAAGATGCTATTCTAATAAATGCTCTGTTGATAAAAGACCTTATGCGCCAGGTATGCATAGGCAACAAAGAAAAAAATTATCGGAATATGGTGTCCAGCTTCGTGAAAAACAGAAGGCTAAACGTTTTTATGGGGTGCTGGAAAGCCAGTTTAGAAAATATTATGAGATGGCAATACGTAAAAAGGGAGTTACTGGTGAAATTTTGCTCCAATTACTAGAAAGCCGTCTTGATAACGTAACTCACAGAATGGGATTTGGAACATCCAGAGATGAATCACGTCAATTGGTTACCCATGGACATTTCTTGGTTAACGGAAAGCGTGTTAATATTCCTTCCTATCTGGTTAAAGCTGGAGACGTTATAGAGGTGTCTGAAAGAAGCAAAAAATCACCTCGTTTTAAAGAAATACTTGAGATCACTGGAAGCAAGGTAGTACCGAAATGGCTTGAGGTTGATCAGGAGAATATGAAAGGTAGCGTAATCTCCTTACCTGATAGAGAAGACATAGACCTGCCAATTGAAGAACATCTTATTGTTGAGTTCTACTCGAAGTAACCGGCATAATCTCATACTATATGCAACTGAATTTATGTTTAAGTTCAAAAAAAGTGACAGGGAGGGTCTTTGAATGATAGAAATCGAAAAGCCAAGAATTGAATGTGTTGAAATGGCCGAAGACTTCACCTATGGGAAGTTTGTAGTTGAGCCTCTTGAGAGGGGTTATGGTATTACTTTGGGTAATTCCCTGAGGCGTGTATTACTTTCTTCACTTCCAGGGGCTGCAGTTAATTCAATAAAAATTGACGGAGTACTACATGAGTTTTCAACCATACCCGGAGTTGTTGAGGATGTAACCGAGATTATTCTGAACATAAAAGAAATTGCTCTAAAGGTTCATTCCGAAGGACAAAAGGTTATTTATATTGACTATGAAGGTGATGGAGAAATAAAAGCAGGGGACATTAAGTCCGACGCAGATGTTGAAGTATTAAATCCAGATCTTCATATAGCAACGATTAGTGGAAATAACCGTTTATACATGGAGTTGATGGTTGATAGCGGTCGTGGATATGTCTCCGCTGATAGGAATAAGCAAGCTAACCAACCCATAGGTATCATTCCTATTGATTCAATTTATACACCGGTTAAAAAAGTAAACTACGTTGTAGAGGATACTCGTGTAGGACAGGTAACTGACTTTGACAAATTAACCATAGAAGTATGGACAAACGGAAGCATTCAACCAGACGAAGCAATTAGTCTTGGAGCAAAGGTCTTAAGTGAACACTTAAGCTTGTTTGTTGATTTAACCGATCGTGCAAAAGATGCCGAAATTATGGTTGAAAAAGAAGAGACTAAAAAAGAGAAAGTACTTGAGATGACAATAGAAGAGTTGGATCTCTCGGTACGTTCATACAATTGTCTAAAGAGAGCATCAATCAATACGGTTGAAGAGCTTATTAACAAGACTGAAGAAGACATGATGAAAGTAAGAAACCTTGGGCGCAAGTCACTTGAAGAGGTTAACCAAAAACTTGCTGCTTTGGGATTGTCTTTAGCTTCTTCTGAAGATGCATAACAAGATTCGATAAGGAGGGAAACCAAAATGCCTTGGCAAAGAAAACTGGGAAGACCAACCGATCAGAGAAAGGCTATGCTGAGAGGTCTGGTAACTTCACTGATTCAACATGAAAGAATAGAGACGACCGAAACAAGGGCAAAAGAAATAGTGCCCATTGCAGATAAGTTAATATCACTTGCTGTAAAGGAATGCGATAATTTTACCACAAAGCAGGTAAAAGTAAGTGCTCCTGTGTTAGACAGTAAGGGTAGAAAAATGACCGTTTCAAAGAAATCAAAAAATGACAGAAGTTATGACGTTGTTGAAAGGGAAGAGAAGACGGAAATGAAGCCCGTCGATGCTCCTTCAAGACTTCATGCAAGAAGAATTATGATTTCATGGCTTTACAAAGTAAAGGATGAAAATGGTAAGAATATAAATCTTGCAAATAAGTTAATGGACGAAATTGGTCCCCGATACAAAGGAATGAACAAGACAAGCGGATTTACAAGAATGTATAAGATTGGTCCCCGAAGGGGCGACGCAGCAAATATGGTCATATTGGAACTGATTAAAGAATAAGTTAAAGGGGAGAGCGGAGAGATTCGTTCTCCTTCGTTTTAGAACAGCTAGTCTATTTTGCCTTAAGTCCTCTACACAAAGTGTCAAAGTGTAGCTTTAGTCCTTTGAGTGGTGGTTATCTACATTATTTGTACTTATGGAGTTATAACTAATGAACGCAATTGTAGTAAAAGACGTAAAATATGAATATATAAACAGAGAGAGCCAGAAACCTTCTAGGGCATTGAACGATATATCATTTTTTGTTGAAGAAGGTGAGTTTGTTGCCATTGTTGGCAGAAATGGATCAGGAAAATCAACACTAGCCAGACATTTAAACGGTTTGTTACTTCCCACTGAAGGTACTGTATGCATTTTTGACAAATACACTAATGCAGATGATTTGATTTGGGAAATACGAAGTCAGCTTGGTATGGTTTTTCAAAATCCAGACAACCAGATTGTGGCGACAACTGTTGAAGAGGATGTGGCTTTTGGACCTGAAAATCTTGGTATCGAACCTAAAGATATACGTAGGAGAATTGATGAATCACTTAAAAAAGTAAATATGGACAGATATCTCAATCATTCACCGTATATGCTTTCGGGTGGACAAAAGCAAAGAGTTGCAATAGCAGGTGTGCTGGCCATGGAGCCTAAATGCCTTGTGCTAGATGAAGCTACCTCCATGCTTGATCCCATGGGTAGAAATGATGTAATGAAGATACTTAAGAAATTGAATATCAATGATAATATCACCATAGTGCTGATAACGCACCATATGGATGAAGCGGCTCAAGCTCAAAGAGTTGTATTAATTGACGAGGGTAAGCTTGTTTTAGAAGGTAGCCCCAGAACTGTTTTTGCGCAAACTGAAATATTAAGGAATGCTGGTATGGATATACCACAAGTTTCATCTCTTTATGTCAGAGCAGTTGAAGAGGGTATTATCCTAAAAAGCAAAATGCCTGTTGTGCTTGACGAAGCAGAAAAAGTGTTCTCTGGGTATAACTTTTTGGCTAAGGGGCACACAACCCCACCTGAACTTGATACGAGTACAGTAGAAAAAAAGAAAGTTATAGAAATTAACAATTTGTCATACATATATATGCCCGATGCTCCCCTTGAAAAACAGGCACTTATTGATGTATCTCTAGATGTATATAGGGGTGAAATTCTTGGGATTATCGGACACACTGGTTCTGGCAAATCAACATTAATCCAGCACCTAAATGGTCTTTTAACGCCGACTTCGGGAAGTGTAAACATATTGGGAGTTGTTCCAAAAGGTAAGGCATTAAAAGAATTGAGAAAAAAAGTGGGACTTATATTCCAAAACCCAGAAGACCAATTGTTTGAAGAAACAGTGGAAAAGGATATTGCCTTTGGATTGAGGAAAATGGGTCTTTCGGATTCAGAGATTACAGAGCGGGTTACCGACGCAGCGTTAACTACTGGATTACCTCTTGATGTTCTCGATAAATCGCCCTTTGAATTATCAGGAGGGCAAAAACGAAGAGTTGCGATAGCAGGTGTTATTGCAATGGCACCGGAAATTTTAGTGTTGGATGAACCTACAGCAGGTCTTGATCCAGCAGGTAGTGCAGAAATATATCAGTTTTTATTAAAACTTAGAAAAGAAAGAAATACTACCATTATCATCGTTTCGCACACAATGGAGGATATAGCAAATTTTTGTGATAAAGTAGCAGTAATGGACCATGGAAAATTGGTTTTGGTAGGAAAAACAAGAGAAGTGTTTAATAACAAAGACTTCCTATCTCAAATAGGTTTGGATGTACCGCAAATAACAGAGCTGTTTTATCGTTTAAATAAAAAAAATCCAAGTATAAGAAAAGATATACTAACGGTGGAAGAAGCAGTTAACGAATTAAGAAGAATAATGATAAATTGACAAGGCTAAGGGCTAAAATGTAAAATCAGGTTAAGGTACGTTTAATGACTAATGTGCCTTATGAAACCGAAGAGACAGACGCTGATAAAGTGGCCGATAGATATGTTTTACGACTAATGTGCTTATGAAACCAGATGATGAACACCACTTGTCATTTTAGGGCGTAAGTGCGTTTAATGCTAATGGACTTATTAAACACTACTCATATGATTTCAGAGGAATAAATAGATATGCTAAAAAATATTACATTGGGTCAATATATCCCGGGAAATTCTATAATTCACCGTGCTGATCCAAGAACTAAAATAATATGGACAGTATTTTTGATGATTACGCTATTTGCTGCCAGTAACATATACGGTTATGTTATGATGATTGCAGTGGTTGGGATAATTCTATTGGTAAGTGATGTCCCAATATCTTATACATTAAGAGGCTTGAAACCCCTTTTTGTGATTCTTATTATCACTGCTGCAATAAACATTTTTACATACCCTGGAGATACTGAGCTTATTACCTTTGGTATTCTTAGGATTACACTTGAAGGTGTAATGCAAGCCATTTTTATTGCTATAAGGCTATCTTTAATGGTCATTATAGGCTCGATACTAACTCTTACAACAACACCCATTTCCCTTACAGATGGTTTGGAAACGCTTATGGCACCGCTTAAGAAAATAAAAGTTCCTGTTCACGAAATGGCAATGATGATGTCAATTGCTTTGCGTTTTATACCGACATTATTAGAAGAGACAGATAGAATTATTAAAGCCCAGTCTTCAAGAGGAGCTGATTTTGATACGGGGAATTTTCTTGAGAAGGCAAAGAGTTTCATACCAGTATTAATTCCCCTTTTTGTCAGTGCATTTAAAAGAGCAGAAGAGCTTGCTACAGCTATGGAGTCCAGATGCTATCGCGGTGATATAAACCGTACACGGCTAAAGGAATTGACTTACACAAAGGATGACAGAAAAATTAGTATATTTCTAAGTATATTCCTTGTGGTTTTTATACTATCAAAGGTATATATGTAACTATATAAAGCTTCTGAGATATAACCTTCACAATAATTAGCTTAAAAATAAAACCTAAAGGTCTGAATGAGTAGCTATGAAGAAGATTGTTTTATATTTAAAACTTGGTATCGCATGGGTTATAAACTATATAAAGGATGGCAAGTCCTTAAAACATTCTCTGAACCTTGCTCTTTTATATGAGCAATTAGGTTTAATTTTTCGTGCTGCAAGGATATATCATAAAAATGTGAATATATTTCCCGACGATCCCAGATCATACTATGGTATTGCCATATTATATGATAATAATAAACGTTATCAGGATGCAATTATATGGTTTAAAAAAGCCTTAGCCGTAGATCCTAAATTTGTACCAGCGTGGTTTTTTATTGCCAATACATACAATGAGCTCAATGACAAACAAGTTGCACTTGAGTGTTATAAGAAGACTATAGAATTGAGTCCTAAAAATTTCTGGGCATATAACAATGCTGGCTCCATTTGTGAAGAGATGGACATGAATGTAGAGGCGCTACAATACTTCAGAAAAGCGTTAGAAATTATCCCTAAACATCACAAAGTGCTGTTTAATATGGGAGTGGTGTTTTCAAAGATGGGATATGAAGAAAAAGCCCAGGATTATTATTGGGAATCTATCAGAGGATACAAAAAATACCCGTATAGTTTTTTGAACCTTTCAATTTTATATAAGGATGAAGAAAAACTAGATAGGGCAATTTTAGTTATAAGTGAAGGAATAAGATGCAATCCGAGTGCATCATTTTTGTACTATAATAGAGCATGTTTCTTAGCAATGTTGGGTGATACTGAAGAAGCGTTTCGTGATATTGTTCGAGCTGCTCAACTAAATCCAGTTTTCCTAAGGTATGCAGAAAAGGATGAAGAACTAGAAAAGGTAAGAAAACATCCTGGATACCAGGTACTGAAAAAACATTTGGAAAGCAAAGAGAACCCCGATAAATGAGTCCTGTTTTTATCAATTAGGAACAGAATGCCTGGCCACAATAGGTAAGGAGAAATCCCAATGAATGATCACTATTACAGTGAAAAACCCATATCAGAAATTAAAGAAAAAGAGTTTACAGAAACATTTAAGAACAAGACATTAAAATTTCTGTCTGTTAGTGGTGTATTTGCATTTGAAAATCATATTGATAAAGCTTCACGTCTATTGATTGAAAATTTTATACCCCAAGGGCGAACTCTTTTAGACATTGGTTGTGGTTACGGTGCCATAGGTCTTTTTCTAAAGGCTTTATATCCGCAGTTGCATGTAACATTGACCGATATAAATGAAAGAGCTGTTGATTATACACGCAAAAATGCCGATAATAACAACCTTATGGTAAGAATAGTCCAGGGTGATCTATATGAAAAGATTGGTGACAGCCGTTTTGACAATATTGTAACAAACCCGCCTATTGCCGCCGGCAAAAAGGTGGTAACACAGCTTATACATGAAGCTAAGGAGCATTTGGAGTATAATGGTGCATTTTGGCTTGTAGCATTTCATAATAAGGGTGGTTCAACCTATAAAAAAATAATGGAAGAAACATTTGGCAATGTAGAAGATGTCAAAAAGCAAGGCGGTATTCGAGTATACCGTTCAATTCTACAATAGTCATCAGGCAGCCTTTTGTGCCAATCAAGGCAACGATGATTAGCTGACTATAAACTCTCTTGTATATTGCAAAAAATTTAAGATCTTAAATTATGTGAATAAGTATTTATTTTCTGGGTATAATAGCCTATAATATAAATGCAAATGCAAAGCATTTGCATTTGTTTGGAGGAGTGTATATTATGTCCGGAGAGTATCCTATAAAATACAATTATTTTCTATATAAAGGATCCAAATCATGCTACACCTGCGATTACAAACGCTTTGGTAAACACAATTTTAATAGATTTATTGTTGCTTTTATTTCATTATTAGCAATTACCATTCTATTTAGTTCTTGTAGTACTAATAGAACTAATAACACAAATATCGAAAATGGGAAAGTTACCGTTTATACCAGCTTTTTCACAATGTATGATTTTACATCAAAAATAGGCGGGGACAAGATTAACATTATTAATATGGTTCCGTCGGGAATGGAGCCGCATCATTGGGAACCAAGTCCTAAAGATGTGGCAGGTCTATCCCATGCGGAGCTGTTTATTTATAATGGTGCAGGTATGGAAGGCTGGGCTGAAAAAGTACTGGACTCAATAAACAATGAAAATCTCATCGCAGTTGAAACCTCTAAAGATGTATCTGTTCAAAAATCCAACCATACCCATGCAAGTGAAGAGCATAATACCGAATCTGGCAAGGAGCATTCTAACGAAGAGCATAATACCAAAAATGATGGAGGGCATTTCCATGATAATCATAATCATGATTATGATCCACATGTATGGCTTAATCCAATGAATGCTAAAATTCAGATGGAAGCCATTAAAGATGGATTAATCAAGGTTGACCCTTTAAACCAAGAATACTATCAACAAAACTATGAAATATATGCCCAAAAGTTAGATGAATTAGATAGAAAGTATAAAGAAGCAGTATTAACATTTTCCAAAAAGGAAATAGTTGTATCCCATGAGGCTTATGGGTATTTATGTACTGCATATGGTTTGACACAGGTTGCTTTAGAGGGGATTGCAAGTGAATCAGAGCCAACTCCTGCTAAAATGGCTGAAATAGTTGATTTTGTAAAAGAACATGATGTAAAAGTGATTTTTTTTGATGGACTTGCCAGTTCAAAGGTGGCTGAGGCAGTTGCTCGTGAAACAGGTGCCAGTGTTGCAGTGTTAAGTCCCCTCGAAGGGATAAGCCAAGAAGACCTAAAAGAAGGTAAGGATTATTTCTCAATTATGGAAGATAATCTGAAAGCCTTGTCAGCAGCTTTAAGATAAGAGAGATACTCTACATGTTGTAGCAAAAGTTGGTGAAGTGTTTGGTCTCATGCATGATAATGCTGGAGATATGCTTTTACTGTTGTAGCATAAGCATATCATCTCTTAGGTAGTTAGAACAAGGGCAATAGGAGGTTTTTTAATTGTATGCAATAGAAGTTCAAAACCTGTCTTTTTCATACAAAGGCAATCCGGTATTGAAAGATGTCAGTTTTAAAGTTGATAAAGGTGATTTTGTAGGTGTTATTGGTCCTAATGGTTCTGGAAAAAGCACTTTAGTTAAGTTACTTTTAAATATCCTTACGCCTGAAAAAGGACAAATGAAAATTCTAGGCGAAGATGTTAATAAATTTAGCGAGTGGTCAAAAGTTGGGTATGTTTCTCAGAAGGCTAACAGCTTTAATGGTGATTTTCCCGCCACAGTCAAAGAGATCGTAGGAATCAATTTGCTGGCTCATACCGGGATTTTTAAAAGAAAGCCTGCCGATTATGATGAGCGTGTTTATGCTGCTTTAAAAAACGTTGGTATGCAAGACTATCAAAACAAATTAATAGGTAAGCTCTCAGGGGGACAGCAGCAAAGAGTGTTTATTGCCCGAGTGTTAATTAGTGAACCTGAAATAATGTTTTTAGATGAGCCAACTGTAGGTATAGATGCAAAGTCTGAAGAAGCACTACATTGCCTTTTGGCAAGGCTTAATGAACAGTTAGGCATTACAGTAGTTATGGTGACCCATGACATTACTGCTATAACAGCGCATGCTAATAAACTGGTATGCCTTGGAGAAGAAGGTTTGGTTGTACATGATGTGGGTGATGCTGTTACCGATGAGTTTTTAACGAAAATATATGGTCACAGTGTAAAAATTCATAATCATGATTGTTTAAACTGTGAGCATATGGAACGATTAAAAGTGTTAAGTAAATAGGGGTGCAAAATGCTGGAAATATTTCAATATGATTTTATGATAAATGCCTTTATTGTGGGCATATTAATTGCCATTATAATTCCATGCATAGGTGTGGTTGTAGTATTACGGCGGCTGTCGACTGTTGGAGACGCCCTATCCCATGTGTCACTTGCTGGGGTAGCAGCAGGGATGGTATTTGGGATAAATCCAATTTTAAGCGCTGTGATCTTTGCAGTCTTTGCCGCGCTTAGCATAGAAAAAATACGCAAGGCAATACCAAGATATGGAGAAATATCAACTGCTGTCATAACTTCAGTTGGGGTTGCTCTTGCAGCAATCCTTTCGGGTTTTGTAAAAAGCGCGAATTTTAACAGCTTTCTTTTTGGAAGTCTCGTAGCTATAAGTCCGTTTGAGCTTTACCTTGTTATTGCACTTTGCTTTGTTGTAATAACTATTTTCATAATTCTTTTTAAGGCTTTATTCTATATTACCTTTGATGAAGAATCTGCCAAACTTGCTGGCATATCTGTAGGGTTAATAACGGGTATTTTCACTATTTTAACAGCTGTAACTATAGCCATATCTTCTCGGGTGGTAGGAACTCTTGTTGTTTCGTCAATGATGGTGCTCCCAGTAGCTACTTCTATGCAAGTTGCAAAAAGTTATAAACAAACAGTATTGCATTCTATTTTATTTTCGATATTATTTGTTGTAGTGGGATTGTTCCTTTCATATTACCTAAATATGAAGCCTGGCGGAACAATTGTCATGGTAGGGGTGGTTATATTGATAATAACTTTACTTACTAAGAATTTAAAAAGAGCTGTATAAATGCAGCGGCAACTTAGAAATAAGTAACAAAGCTATTTGGTAGGAGGAATTCAGTTGGAAGGAAAGGATTTCTATCGTGAGGTAATAAGACAAAAAGGACTTAAAAACACAGAAGCTAGAATTGAGACTTTAAGACTCCTTAATGGTGCGCAAAGCCCAATGACTGTAGAAGAAATTTTCATAAGATTAAAGAATGTCATGCCATCAGTAAACATATCCACAGTATACAGAACTGTAGAAGCTCTTCATAAAAGTGAGTTAATAATTAAAACAGCTTTGTTGGATGATAATAAATCTCGCTATGAATATAAAAGGAAGGGTCATAAACACCATCTGATTTGTACAAACTGCAACCTGATGGTATCTTTGGGGCAATGTCCCATGGATGATGACTATACACAGTCAATATGTAAAAAAGAAGGTTTTGAGCTAACAGGACACCGATTGGAGATATACGGCTTGTGTTCGGATTGCAAGAAACTCTCCCGTAATGATTAGGAAAAATGTGGATTAGTTTTCGTAAAATGTAGTATAATATTTTCCAAAACCTAGCAAATATTGAAAGGATACCTTATTGATGTATAAAATATTATCTTGGATTAGTGTAATTATATGGATGGCAGTTATTTTTAATTTCTCCGCACAGGTTGCGGTGCAATCCAATCAATTAAGTACGAATGTTACCGAAGTGGTGGTTAAGACCGTTGAAAAGGTTGCCCCAAAAGCTGAACTTAATGTAGATACTCTAAACCATGTAATAAGGAAAAATGCCCATTTCTTTTGCTATTTAGTATTGGGTATTTTAACCATTAATGCATTTCAAAGAAGCCAATTTAAATTACCTAAAAGCATACTGTTTTCTTTTTTGCTTTGCGTTCTTTATGCCATATCCGATGAAATACATCAAATGTATGTTCCGGGACGAGGTGCTCAGATAAAGGACGTTCTAATTGATAGCTTAGGTGCAATCGTCGGTCTTTTAATCTATTGCTTCGTTATTTACATAATAAATAGACTTCGCATTGGTAAAAGCCAACGCAAAGATGGTGCCCAATGCGATGTATGAACATGTAAGTTCATATATCGCATTCGACGCATTAAATTTTATACAGGAACCATTTGCATGTGCTCATTTCATATTTAATCTCATACAGGCATACAGTGTCATTAATAGTGCTTTGAACGGTAAAAACCATCATTCGGTTTCCAGCAAGCTTTTCCTCCTTTCGAGATATAACCCTGTCTATACGAATAACTTTGTTTTCTTTCTGGCTATCGCTAATGCGAAATTTTATTGGAGAAATAACGCCATCTTTTGTTGTCCAGCAAATCATATCTACTGATTGCATAAGAATTTTCACTTATAATCATCCTTACAATTACGTTAGTACTCTTAACCTTATTATAATCGAACAAATGTTCTTTTGTAAAGATCAAAATTATGGTTTGGCTAACAATGCAGGATGTAAGACAAAGGCCATAAAATTAAGAAGATGAATTATTAGGTATGGGGAGTGTCAAATTCATAAGAGACTTTATTAGTTCGTTTTGATAGGTTGAATTAAAGCCATGGTCATATCATCTTTTTGTTGTGCACCTATTTGGTCAAGACGGGTATGGACATATTTGCAAATTAAATCCAATGAGGTTTTAAGGTCTATTTTTTTATTGAGCAATATATCCATAATGTAGCTATCTGATATGAGTTCATTGGGTTCTTCAAGCCATTGATCAGTTATTCCATCTGTATATAGGAAAAGCTTGTCACCAATATTAAGGCAAACCGTTGAATCAAAGTAATTAGGCTTATCAACCCAGTTACTGATGGGGGTGCCAGGGGAATAAAGCTTTTGAATTTTATTGTCATTGATAATAAGCGGGATACAATTGTGTCCTGCATTGGAATAGGTTAAAACCTGTGTATGTGTATTATATATTCCATAAAAAAGAGTGATATATAGATCTTTATCAAGCTCACCATTGTTAAACTGCTTAAATAGGCGATGAAGAGCACTGGCGGGAGAACGGGTTTTTTTATTTAGTGTGGATATTAAAAAAATAGTAAGCATGGACGCAGAAACACCATGTCCTGAAACATCGGCGATATAAACACCAATATAATTTTTATCAATCCGAAAAATATTTACCATGTCGCCACTTAAGTCTTCGCAAGGCTGATATGCATAAGCAAAATCTAAATACGGATTTTTAGTATTATTTGGCAAAAGCTGATATTGGAGCTTCTTGGCCATTTCAAGATCATGCTGAAGCTTCTGATTTTGCTTAATAATTTCATTTTCCAATTCTTTTTCCTTAGTAACATCTCGCAACACTTCAACCACATAGTATATGTTTCCATCATCTGCGATAATAGGAGAGCTCATTACAGAGTATATTCTATCATTAAACACTTCTTCTTTTTTTATGGATTCACCTTCAAAGATGGCTTGCCTGGTTGTACAGTTCTCACAAGGCGCATTACAACCTATAATCTCGTAGCATTTTTTGTCAGAGAGGTCTTCTACTTTCAGAGCTTCTTCCATAGAACGGTTTATGAATATGACATTGCAATTACGATCGATAACCCGCACCCAGTCGCTCATACCATCAAGTATATCTAATATAAATTTAAAGCTCGAATTTACAGAAGAGTAATACGTTGAAAACATATATAATCCTGCCTCACATAAAAATCTATTTATAAACATATATTAACATAAAATGATATTTGTCGCAATAAATGTTTGTTACTCAGAGTGTATTTTTAGTCTTTTAATTGTACTTTTTTCTCTTGAATGCATAAGTATGGTGGGTGTGGGAATAATCATTAAATAGCTAGTGGGATAGGTAATTATGTATTTGCAAAGGGGAAGGTATGTTGAAGGATTGTATTGATATTTATAGAAGCAATGCAGTTGTAGAAGTGTCAAAGGCTATACTTAAACATTTAGGAAATGTAAATACAAACAAAATGATCGTTATTTTATGCATCGGGACGGACCGAGCCACGGGGGATGCTCTTGGACCTTTAGTGGGTTACAGATTAAGTCACTACCATACGCTAGGTGCAATGGTGTTTGGGACACTTGAACAGCCCGTTCACGCCGCAAACCTTCGTGATACTCTCCAGAGAATAAATAGAGAAATTCCAGATAACTTCATAATAGCCATAGATGCATGTCTTGGTTCATATGGACATATAGGGGAAATTACAGTGGGAAATGGACCTTTAAAACCAGGCTCGGGACTAAAAAAGGATCTACCTGAGACTGGCGATATTCATATAACGGGAATTGTTAATCAAGGTGGTTTTATGGATTTTCTGGTATTACAGAACACCAGATTGGGCTTAGTAATGAAAATGTCCGAAGTCATAGCAGATGGATTGCAATATGCTCTATGGAAATATTATCGTCATCATAAAGAGGTGCTGAATCAATATATACAATAATTATTTAGTGTTCTACGCCCATCACCTAAGAAGTGAGGTAAAGCAATTCATAAAAAGTATATCGAAAAAGATTTATTTAATAAAACTATGTAAATATTTTCGAAAATATGTTATATAAAGAGTATACGTGGTATATTCTAATCTAAAGAGGGGAGTGTTTGATTATGGAAAGATGGGTTTGTACTATTTGTGGCTATGTCTATGATCCTGAAATAGGAGATCCTGACAATGACATAGAAGCAGGAACAAAATTTGAGGATCTGCCAGAAGAATGGGTTTGCCCAGATTGTGGAGTGGGTAAGGATTTATTTGAACAAGAGTAATCAAAGAAAGGGGCTGTTTTATATAGTCCCTTTTAACATAACCCATTGATGATGGACATTTTTTATTCGGTATGTAGGCATATCATTAACTTGTTTTTTTAAAGTGGATATGCTACCATCGTTATGCAAGCAATTGCATTCTATAAATATTGTTATTCCTTATCAAGAGAGGTGGAGGGACTGGGCCCTATGAAACCCGGCAACCGACATTTTGTACGGTGCCAATTCCTGCAGGATTTATCCTGAAAGATGAGGAGAGTATGGAATCTCTTCTGTGAAGAGATTTTTTTCTTAATTTCCAAAGATGCAAAAAAGTATCGGCTTTCGGGTGGAATAATCTTGTATCAAAGAATGAATATTATACAAGGAGGCTATTTTATGTCAAAAATACTATTTACATCGGAATCTGTAACTGAAGGCCATCCCGATAAAATATGTGATAATATTTCAGATGCAATACTCGATGAAATACTTACTAAAGATCCCATGGCCAGAGTTGCATGTGAAACGTCAGTAACAACTGGAATGGTGCTGGTTATGGGCGAGATAACCACGAATTGCTATGTAGATATTCCAAAGGTTGTACGTGATACTATTCGAGATATCGGTTATGACAGAGCTAAGTATGGCTTTGATTGTGATACTTGTGCTGTCTTAACTTCAATAGACGAACAATCCCCAGATATTGCATTAGGTGTTAACAGTGCACTTGAACTTAAAGAAAACGCAGTGGAAGTTGACAGTGCGCAATTAACAGGGGCTGGAGATCAGGGGATGATGTTTGGATATGCCTGCGATGAAACACCGGAGCTTATGCCAATGCCCATTTCTTTGGCGCATAAACTTGTGAAAAGGCTTACTGATGTGCGAAAACAGGGTGTTTTGGATTATCTAAGACCCGATGGTAAATCCCAGGTGACTATTGAGTATGAGGATGGAAAACCAATACGTGTGGATGCAGTTGTAATATCTGCTCAGCATGGTCCAGAGGTAGAATACGAAACATTAAAAAATGACGTTATGCAGCATGTTATTAAGCCAATAATTCCCGAGAGTTTATTGGATGAAAATACAAAATATTACATTAATCCTACTGGAAGGTTCGTTATTGGAGGACCCCAAGGCGATTCAGGACTTACAGGCAGGAAAATAATTGTGGACACTTATGGTGGAATGGGTAGGCACGGAGGAGGAGCATTTTCAGGAAAAGATCCTACAAAGGTTGATAGATCAGCTTCATATGCTGCAAGATATGTAGCGAAAAATATTGTAGCAGCTGGGTTAGCAGCCCGTTGTGAGGTTCAGATAGCATATGCCATTGGAGTTGCTCAACCAGTATCGGTTATGGTGGACACATTCGGCACGGGTAAGGTTAGTGATGAAATAATATTAAAGCTGATTAGAGATAACTTTGATCTTAGACCCGATGCTATCATTCGGGATTTAGATTTAAGGCGTCCCATATATAGAAAAACAGCTGCATATGGACATTTCGGCCGGGAAGATAGCGACTTTACCTGGGAAAATACCGACAAAGCAAGTGTCTTAAGAGAACAGGCTGGTATATGAATATAAAAGTGGGTTTGAATAGGCTAAACATAAATTGATACTGTGAACAGGGTTAGTTATAACAAAAAACCACTTCTTGCATAAAATATAGTGAACAAATTTCTGGTTGTGAGAAATATGGCAGTATACGTTATAATATCCCTGTTAGCAATTTATGGATTATTTCATTTAATAAGCGATATTACACTCAAAATTAAAATTAAATCCTGTAGCGGAAAACTATGTTTATTACCCAGTCCAGGAGATGAGGGTCTGGAGGGTAAAATCCGATGTATTTTTATGGAGGATGTTTCTGAGAAATTAGGAATGGATGGATACCTTTATATCAAGCTTGAAAAAGACGATCCAAATAGAAAACTTGTGGAAAAGCTTTCTTTTGAATACCCACGCCTAGTATTGATGGAAAATGTGAATTGGGGTAGAATGGAATGTGATGAAAAGCTAAGAATATACGAAAAAGAAGAGGTTTCTAACGGATAGTAAGCCTTTTACGGAGAGTCTTTTGGAACAAATTGAAGGAATAGTAGAGGATATAATATATTGTAATAACCAAAACTGGTACACCGTTTGTGAGATTCGTTCTGGACGCCGGCTGATTACCATTGTGGGATACATGCCGGGTCTTGCTGTTGCTGAAAATATTATTGTAAGAGGAACTTGGATTCACCATCAGGACTATGGAAAGCAGCTCAAAGTGGAATCCTTCGAAAGATCATTACCTACAACATTGGATTCATTATTGAAGTACCTTTCATCCGGTGCTATAAAAGGGATTGGTGCAATCACTGCAAAAAAAATCATAGAGAAATTTGGCGACGATACCTTAAGGGTTTTACAATTTGAACCAATGCTCCTGTCTGAAATAAAGGGTATTAGTACTGACAAGGCTTTACGTATTGGACAATCCTTTATGGAGCAAGAGCAAATACGTCAAACCATTATGTTTCTTCAAGAATACGGGGTATCCACTACATATGCAGTTAAAGTATGGAAGAAATTCGGAAGCGATTCCATCGACGAAATAAAACGCAACCCATATAGACTTACCGATGAGGATATTAATATCGGATTTAAAATCGCCGACCGGGTAGCAATATCATTAGGAATTGATAGTCAGTCTCAATTTCGCATTATGAGTGGGATTGAATATGTGTTGTCAAAAGCGATTCAAAATGGTCATGTGTATTTGCCGTCTGATATGCTGGTTTCAGAAACATCAAAACTATTAAATACTGCATCCGAAGTGGTTGAAAATGCCATGTCCAAAATGATTTTTGAAGAAAGTATTTATATAGAAAAGGCTTTTAATGAATCACGGGTATATTTATCTGCTTTTTATAAAGCAGAGCAAAATGTCTGCAAAAAACTAAATATTCTAAGTAATACTGAGCCCAAAAAGGCAGTTATTAATATTGAAGAAGTTTTGAGTAAGGTTGAAGGAGACCAAAATATTGAATATACCCAAGAGCAATTGCAATCAATACGTCTTTGTGCAACACAGAGCATATTAGTTATCACAGGTGGTCCAGGCACTGGTAAAACGACATTGATTAAAGGTATTATATCAATGTTTGAAAAAAGCGATATGAAAATAGTACTGGCTGCACCAACTGGCAGAGCTGCAAAAAGGATGACCGAGGCAACAGAAAAGGAGGCAAAAACCATACATCGCCTTCTTGAAACCACCTTTTCAATTGATGATGAGCATAGGGAATTCAAAAAAAATGAGTTAGATCCAATTGATGCTGATGTTATTATTATTGATGAAGTTTCAATGGTGGATATTTTGCTTATGAACTCATTACTTAAAGCAGTTGAGCCTGGTACAAGGCTGATACTTGTTGGAGATGTGGACCAGCTCCCATCGGTAGGGCCTGGAAGTGTTCTTTACGATATTATCGAAAGCCAAAGTATTGAAACTATTAGGTTAAACAAAATATTCAGGCAAGCAGAAGAAAGCTTCATTGTTGTAAACGCACATAAAATAAATAAAGGGCAGTTACCAGAGCTTAATAGCCCTAATGAAGATTTTTTCTTCGTATCAAGAAAAAACCCACAGAGCACATCAGCTGCCATACTTGAGCTCTGCACATCACGAATTCCAGAAAAGTATGGCTTGGATTCTATTAAGGATATTCAAGTTTTGTCACCGTCTAAAAGAGGTGATTCGGGTGTTTATAGTCTAAATGCTGCACTTCAGCAAAGACTAAATCCACCGAGAAAGGGCGTGAAGGAAAAGCCTTATAGGAATATGATTTTTAGAGAAAATGACAGGGTTATGCAGATAAAAAACAATTATAACCTACCCTGGGTAATATCCGAAGACGAGAAAGAGATCACATATGGAGAAGGTGTCTTTAATGGAGACATGGGAATTATCAAAAAGATTGATCTAAAAAATAGCTCATTGACGGTTTTATTTGATGATGGCAAGCTTGTTGAATATGATTTTGACATATTGGACGAATTAGAACATTCCTACGCAATTACAGTTCATAAAAGCCAAGGTAGCGAATTTCCTGCAGTGGTTATAGCATTAGCAAATATTCCTCCTATGTTACGTTGTAGAAACATTTTATATACAGCAGTTACCAGAGCCAGGGATCTTGTGATGCTTGTGGGCGATAAAGAAATTATGGTTCAGATGGTAAACAATGTTACAGGGATAGAACGGTATACAAGTTTAAAGGACAGGCTTATGGAGCAGCTCAAACAACTATAGTGTTTACACCATATATACTTGAGAGATAGATTTGCACAGAGATCTCTCATCAGATACCTCTAAACAGTAACTAAACTAATGGAGTTTGGAGATTAAAGTCTGGAGTAGGTTATGGATAATGAAATTACAAAGGTTGAGTATTTTCTAAGACTTCTTTTTCCAGTGCGTTGTATATGTTGCGACACAGTTCTTCCAATTAGCACAATGGGAGAAGTTTGTCCATATTGTAAGGAGAGTTTAAAGATACTGCAGGAGAATGTGTATGAGATTGGATTTAACTGCAGTGTTTCTAAAATATTTGCGGCCTTTAGCTATGAAGGCGGCATTAGAGAGGCGATACACAGGCTTAAGTTCAACGACAATCCACATGTTGCATCGGTACTTGTTGATTTATCTTTTCCAATACTTAAGAAATATTTATATTCGTACAAGCCTTATGTAAGCCAAAGCCCTATTCAAGATTCGTTGATTATTGATGGACGTAAGATGATTGTTAAAGAACAAAAAGAGATTTGTAACGAACAGAGCCCTATATTTTTTAGCGAGCAAAGACTTATAATAAAGCCCAATTATGATATAATAATACCCACACCGTTACATCGGACAAGGAAGAGAGAAAGAGGCTATAATCAATCTGAACTTCTGGCATCACGACTTGCTTTTTACTTAAAAATACCCATGCTAAAAAATGTCCTTGTTAAGAAGGTTAACACAGCTCCTCAAAGCACATTAGGAAGAGGAGAACGCCTAAAAAACCTCATTGGGGCTTTTCAAGTCAATAATTCAAATTTAATTGAAGGAAACAGGATTCTTCTTGTTGATGATATAACCACAACAGGCAGTACATTAGAAAAGTGCGCTGAAGTATTATTAAATGCTGGTGCTGCACATATTGATGCCTATGTTATTGCCATGCGCCCAAGGCTTTAAAACTAAAGAAGATAGAAAATTTAAGACAAAAATTAACGAGCCGAGTTTTATATTCTTAGTGGAATTTTTACATTAAATTGCCGATATATAAAAGGGAGTGATGTTATGGCGGATATAAGAAATTGCTTACAATGTAACAAAATATTTCAATACATGGGCGGAATAGCTCTCTGTCCTATTTGCAAAAAAGCAGATGAGGAAGATTTTGAGAAGGTCAGAGTTTATTTACGAGATAACCCGGGCGCAAACATGCAGGAAGTATCTGAGAATACTGGTGTTAAGATTTCAAAGATTAATCGCTGGCTCAGAGAAGAAAGGTTGGAAGTTAGCAAAAACAGTGCTGTTTCTATAAACTGTGAAAAATGCGGCGCTAAAATACGAAGTGGAAGGTTCTGTGCTGAATGCTCCAAAGAGTTAGGCAGGGAAATAATGAAAGCAAGTAATGAGCTAAAAGAAAACTTGAGGCGTGGTGGAAATAGAGGTTCAGTCGAAAAGGATGATTTTGGGCTATACTATAAATATAGAAAACCTGCGAAGTAAAGCCTGTTTTTAAATAGTTAAATAATAGTCATTAAAGGCTGAGGTTATGGTAGATATAGTGGGCTGACTCATTTTGATTAATGGAGTAATTCAAAAATATATTGTAGTTATAGGAAATTTTCACATAACCATTAAATAATCTTATTTTTTTGACGATACTATCAGTGACAAGTTAGACTGATAAGAAAAGATTAGTATCAATTGTTAGATTAGCTAGAGTAGATTCAGTGTCAATAGCTGAATTAAATAGATAATATTCAGCAGTTTTGCTGATATTCATAAAGCATACAACGCAAGAAAGAGGGATACAAAATGAAGATTTGGGGTGCCAATAATCCCAAGGTGTTCGGTATTTACAATCAACCCAAATCGGTTGATAAAATTAAAAAAAGTGATGTTGTAGCGTCGAGAAGGGATGAATTTAAGATTTCTGGACAGGCAAAAGATTTCCAAGTTGCTATGAATGCTTTAAAGAAAACACCGGACATTCGGCAGGGAAAGGTTCAGGAAGTTTCCCAGAAAGTAGAGAAGGGACAATATTCAGTTAATAGTGAAGACATAGCTGAAAAAATGGTTCAACATCTATTTGGGAAGAGAATTTAATTTTTACAAAAGATAACCGGACGGGATAACAATAAATTTGGTGTTATCCCGTTTTGTACGTTTCCGATATATACAATATAGGATAACGCCAATATATCGTGGAGGGCGAAAAATGACTGATGTAATTTGGGTTGATAATCTAATAAAGATTTTTGAATATGAAATAAAAATATATGCAAAAGTTTTAGAAGAAGCAGAAAACAAAAAGAATGTAATAATTAAAGGCGATGTGGAAGGTTTACAAACAAACGTTGTAAAAGAGCAGAAGTATATAAATGAGCTAAATAAGCTTGCAGAAGCATCCGAGCAAATCATTGGCCACATTGCAAAAACAACTGGTAAAAAGCGTGAAGAGATAAATATTTCATACTTAATTAGCATATTACCTGAGGAAAAGGCTAAAAGGCTTTCATCAAAAAGGGACGAGCTTAAACAGATCATTGAAGATTTAAGAGCGAAAAATGATTTGAATCAAAAGCTAATTGACAACTCTGTAGATTATATCAATTTTTCCCTTAATCTTTTGACACAGCCCACTCCTCAGCCTACACAATACGGAAGCACAGGAAATACCACACAAACAAGTGGTAGAAATGTTTTGGATATTAAATATTAAAGAGGTGAAATCTTGTGGCAATTAATTTCATAGGGCTAGATACTGCTGTATCTGGAATGTATAGTAACCAAAAAGCCCTTGAAGTAACAGGTCATAATATATCGAATATAAGTACTCCTGGGTATGCAAGACAACAGGCTGTTCTTAGTACTGCAAACACCCAATATGTTGCAAACAATTGGGTTGAAATGGGAGCTAATATACAAGAAATTCGCCAAATCCGCAATATCTTTCTCGATAACATATATCGCAATGAAGCAAATGCGCTTGGGTATTGGGAGGCTCGCTATAACAGCGTAAAGGATCTTGAAGCTATATTGGGAGAACCAATGCTTGATGGACTTCAAAGCTCATTAAATGAGTTTTGGAATTCGTGGAATGAGCTGTCTAAAGCACCCGATAGCCTTACTATAAGAGCGCTGGTAAAGCAAAGAGGTGAGTCTTTAGTTTATCATTTAAATCATATGGGTTCACAGATTAACAAGCTTCAAGATGATATTAACACCGAGATTATTAAAAGAATAGATGAAGTAAACAGCATAACAACAAAGATAGCAAAATTAAACGATTTAGTAATTAAAGCGCAGACAGCTGGCAATAAGGCCAACGACTATTATGATCAGCGCAACTATCTGGTGGATCAGCTTTCTACTTTGGTTAAGACCGAAATACGTGAGCACCCTAACGGTCATATGGATGTCTTAGTTGGTGGATATTTCCTTGTAAGCAAGACCAAGCAAACAAATATTGTAGCTGCACAAAACAGTGCATTGTCTCATTTTGTAAGACCCGAAGTAGAAGGGTTGGGTGTTGAGATAAATGTGGGACTAGGCGAGATTCAAGGGCTATTGGAGTCAAGAGGAAAGGTTAGCGGTGCAAAAGGAAGTTATGACAACGGCACTCCAAATACAACAGCCGACATAACATTTGCTGTGGATGTATCTACAACAAATGAAGCAGACTTAGCCAATTTAAGAAGCAACATGGAAAGCTATATAAATGAAATAAAGAACAAAGGATTAGATTATAACTTGCGTCTTATAGCCTATGACGGTACGGGAATTATAAGTAATGAAGGCTATGGTAAAAATCAAGAAGGCTTTATAGATGCACTGAACGCTCTGGAAACCACCACTAATACAGGCTCGGATTTTGGAGAGGTTGTAGAGGAACTACAAGAAACATTACCTTTTTCAAACAATGCAAACAGGTATTTATATGTTTATACACAGGAAGGTTTAGGTGGAGATGCCGAGCAAATAAGTAATTTTGCTGATGCTCTTAAAGATAGCAAAATAAATGCTTCTGTTATTACAGATACGTCAGGAGAGTCTGGTTGGGATGCAATAACTCATGCAACTGGCGGCTCACTGCACGATATTACTAATATAGAAGAAGCTATGTCTAAATTGGGAATAAACACAGTAGAGGATGTGAACAAGCAAATTGCCACTGTGGATGATAGCCTTGACATTATTTCATCGGTCAGGAAAATGCTCAATGCTGTGGTAAATATTTTGGCAAGGGAAGTAAATAGTTTGCATTCATCGGGAAAAACCTTGAATGGTAAAGAAGGTGGACTGTTTTTCGAACCCATAGAAAGTAATATACCTATGGAAATGGGCAATATAAAAATTTCCGACTCCATAAAGGATTTGAACAATATTGTTGCATCAGTCACAGATAACAATGGTGATAATGTCATAGCACATAAAATTTCAAGTCTTAGAAACAAAGATATTATGGAAAGTTTCACTCAGGTTTTAAGTGTTGATTCATATTACCAGCATATAATATTGAGGATTGGGAACATAGGAAATGAAGCACTAAAGACTACCCAAAACCAAAGGTCACTTGTTCTTGCCGCCGATAATGACAGACAAAGTACAATGGGTGTCTCACTTGATGAAGAAATGAGTAATATGATTAAGTTTAAATATGCTTACAATGCAGCAACTAAAACAATAGGCGTTATAAATGAAATGCTGGACACTTTGATAAATAGAACGGGTTTTAGGTAGGGTTATTCAAAGCAACAGCCTTGCCGGGCTTTTTGTGATGTTTAAGATTTAAGTACCGCTGTACAATATGTTGTGGTTATGTGAGAGGGATTATCATCACATATTGCACATCTAATATTTATTAAGGTTACATCAACAAAAGCCTTAAGAAAGGAGTTTTTTAGATGAGCAGGTCATCATTTTTTGGCTTGGATATCGCCACAAGAGGGCTTTATACCGCACAACGTGGTCTTACAAATGTAAATCATAATGTTGATAATATAAATACTCCAGGTTACTCAAGACAGGTGTTAGAACAAACTGCTGCTAGACCTATGCTCATGGTGGACGGCTCCGGAATGCTGGGAACGGGTTCACAAGTTACAGGTATTAAAAGAATTCGGGATGAATATTTGGATGTTAAATACCGTAGCGAAGCACAGTATCTTGGAGAATGGGATATAAAGAATACACTTTTAGAAGAAATGCAAACTTTGTATAATGAGCCTTCCGATAGTGGGTTTAATACTGTAATGAATGAATTCTATAATGGTTTGCAACAATTATCCACAGATCCATCAAGTCATGCAGCCCGTGCTGCCATTAAAGAGAAGGCAGTAATGCTTACCAAGTATTTTAACAGCGTAGCATCGCATTTTGAATATCTTCAAAACGATGTAAATGATATTATTTATGCAAAGGTGCAGGAAGTAAACTCCTTAGCAGATCAAATTGCACAATTAAACAAGCAGATTTATAACTTTGAAGTAACAGGAAATGTTGCTAATGATCTAAGAGATCAAAGAGCAAATGTTGTTGATAAATTATCACGAATTGTAAATATTGAAGCTTATGAGGTAAGCTATGGAAAACTACCAACTGGTCTTGAAGATATGCGCTTTGTGGTTACAATAAGCGGGAAAGCCATTGTTGATCATTATGGTGTTTCACACCTTGAAGCTGTACAGCGCAAAGAGAAATTTAATAGTGAGGATATAGAAAATCTCTATGAAATTGGCTGGGCGGATGGTAACAAGCTAACAATAAAATCCGGAGAGCTGAAAGGTTATCTTGATGTAAGGGATGGTAATGATGGATTAAATGGGAGCCCTGATTTCAGAGGTATACCGCATTACCAAAAGAAAATGAATGAGTTTGTTAGGGTGTTTGCCCGCACTTTCAATGAAGGCATTATAGATATTGATGGTGATGGTATTCTCGACAAAGCTCCAGGGCATGTTGACGGATATACGTTAAATTCAAAAGATGGAGATACGCCAGCCGGGATACGATTTTTTACAATGTTTGGTGAGGATGGAAAGCCAATGGACAGCGAAACATTTGCTCTTGCCGCAGGAGAAGTGCCAGCAGATCCGGATATTGAGTATTATAATGCGATGTATTCTAAAATTACAGCGAAGAATATATCTATTAGCAGCGAAGTATTTGACAATCCTACTAATAACGTTGCCATAATGGGAGCCGCTGAAGAAATGGGAAATGTAGAAGTGCTAAAAGCTATTATGGACTTAAGACATAATACATATATGTTCAACGAAGGTGCTCCCGAAGACTTTATTAAAACAATAATATCAACCATGGGTGTTGACGGTCAGCAGGCTACTCACTATTTAAACAACCAAGTTACCATGACTAACCAGATAGAAAACAGACGCCAGTCAATATCGGGTGTTTCAATAAACGAGGAGATGGCAAACCTTGTACGGTATCAGCATGCATATAATGCTGCAGCAAAAATGATTCAAACCCATGCCGAATTGTTAGAGGTTCTTGTAAACCGCTTGGGAATATAGATATTAAATCTCTTAGAATGGAGTGAGATTATGCGTATTACGAACAACATGCTTATTAATAATATGCTGTCTAACTTAGGTACAAACCTAAATAGAGTCAGTAAAAATCAAAGCCAACTTGCGACTGGAAAGAAAATTAATTTACCCTCAGATGATCCAATTGTTGCATCAAGAGCACTGAAGCTGCGCACAGACGTAGCGGAAATTAAACAGTTCAAAAGAAATGTTGAAGATGCTACATCATGGATGGAGATAACAGAGACAACTCTCGAGCAAATAGGAGAGGTAATACACAGGGCTAAAGAGTTGGCGGTTCATGCAAGCAATGGAACAAACACACCCGAGGATATGGAGAAGACTAAACTTGAAGTTGAGCAATTGAAAATACAAATGACTCACCTTGCAAATACTACCTATTCGGGCAGGTATATTTTTTCCGGCTTTAAAACCGACAAGCCGCTGATGGATGAAGATGGAATATTTCAGATGGACATTGAAAATGGCGAACAAATTTTCTATGAAGTTGGTATAGGTGATGATATAAATATAAATGTTACTGGAAGTGACGTATTTAATAGTGAGAATAAAGGCATATCCGGTGAAAAAAGTAGTTTAATACAAGTATTTGATGATTTTATTGCAGCGCTTGAGTCAGGTGATGAGTCAAATGTGGAACAACTACTTGGTAGAATAGAGAATGAAAGCGATAATGTACTTAGAGTGCGTGCAGGTGTGGGTGCAAGAATGAATAGGTTGGAGCTTACTGCAAATAGGCTTGATGATGACAATATCAATTTTACAAAACTCATGAGTAAAAATGAGGATGTGGACATAGCCGAGGCAATTATGAACTTGATGAATGAATTAAATGTATATAATTCTTCTCTTGCAGTGGGGGCAAAAGTCATTCAACCCAGTTTGGTTGACTTTTTAACCTAAATGGCATTTAGCGGTATAACATTTTCAAGTTTTGCGGCACAAGATATGTGGTTATGCTTATAGGCTTATCACCACATAAGTCACTACTAGGTTTACATCGCAACGACTTAATATATTAGCGTGAATGCCAATCAACTAACTTATTTGAATATAATGGAGGAATAAATATGCAACTTCAAACAAGGCACTTTGGTGTTATAGATGTGAATGAAAAGGAGGCTTTACACTTTCCACTAGGAATACCGGGTTTTGAAAATGTAAAGCAGTATATTTTGCTTGGGAAACAAGAGAACGAAAGTCCATTTTTTTGGCTGCAAAGCCTTGACAACCCAGAACTTGCATTTGTGGTTGTAGATCCATTCTATATAAAAGATGATTATTATGTAGATGTTGATGACGAAGAGATAGAGGAAATACATATAGAGGATAAAGAGAACATATTAATATTGGCTATTGTAACAATACCTGAAGATATTACCAAAATGACGGTGAACCTTAAGGCACCCGTACTTATAAATCTAAAAAATAATATGGGAAAACAAGTTGTAATGAAAGATGACACATTTCCTGTGAAATATTATATAACGTCAAATGAATAGGTAGCAAAAAGGAGTGAAATAAATGCTGGTGCTGTCAAGGAAAAAGGGTCAGTCCATTATGATAGGCTCAGACATAGAAATCTCGATTGTTGACATACAAGGTGACCAAATCCGCCTGGGTATTGAAGCGCCTCGAAATATTACTATCCACAGGAAAGAAGTATTCGAAGAGATTATAAAGGAAAACAAACAAGCCGCCTCTGTAGAGGTTAATCCTGAACTTATAAAATCAATAAAAATAAAAGGCATTGAAAATAAAAAGAGTGAATAAAAAAATAATTTAAAAAAAGTATTAACTTTTTATAAAAAGTTTCGATATAAATAGTGAGATAATAAAAGATTCTTTGGTCGACCGGTTTCATTATTATCTCATCATTAAAAATTAAAAAATGTTAATAATTGCTCGGCAAGGATGCTGGGCACAAAAACAAGGAGGTTTTTTATTATGAGAATTAATCACAACATTGCAGCTTTAAACACTTATCGTCAATTAAGCTTGAACACCACATCTGGAAGCAAGTCTTTGGA
>JAAYPS010000043.1 GCA_012519655.1 Clostridiaceae bacterium
CCCAACTACAACATAAGGATACGGAAGGTGGTACAAAATATGGATATTACGGATATCCGCATTAGAAGGATTGACTCTGAAGGAAAAATGAAAGCTGTTGTGTCAGTAACTTTTGACAATGAATTTGTGGTTCACGATATTAAAATTATCGAAAGCCAAAATGGACTCTTCATTGCAATGCCAAGTAGAAAGACACCAAGCGGAGAATTTAGGGATATTGCACATCCCATACATTCTGAAGCTCGTGCCAATATTCAGTCTGCAATCCTTGAAAGATACCAGACTATGCTGGTAGAGGAAGAAACAGTAGGAGCAATTGACTCCGATACGGAAGAAGAGTAATAGTAAACACAGCAGAGAGGCACTTACTATGTTTAAGTGCCTGATTTTTTTTTAGGCAATAAACAAGCATAAGGGTATAAAAATGCTGACTGTGCAAATCGCATCTTCTTATCTGTATAGTTTTAGTGTACCCTTATTTTGGCTATTTATTCTTATATAAAAAAGTTTATTTGTTTTCTATTCTAATTATTGCTCTGAATCAGAGTATTACTGACCAGATTGGACTAATCGCTCTTAAATTTAGCAGAGCAACCTTAAACAGAACAAAAAAAATAAAACTTTTGTCTATTTTGTATGTTGAAAAAATACATTAAACATGAGAAAATGCATATATAAGTAATAATTTTCAATAACTTTTTGCTGCTATGACGGAAGGAGCAATTTCCAAATGGAATCTTTTTATGCTATTGTATTGGCTGCAGGCGCTGGGACGCGAATGAAGTCCAACAAAGCCAAGGTCATTCATGAAATTTGTGGGAAACCTATGGTAAATTGGGTTATTCAAGCTGTAAAAGCGTCAGACGTTGACAATATAATAGTTGTAACCGGCCATCAGGAAGAACAAGTGAGGCCTTGTATAGTAGAAGAAGTAGAATTTGTCTCCCAACGTGAACAACTCGGTACAGGACACGCAGTAATGCAAGTAATACCCTACATTGAAGGGGAAAAGGGAAATTGTCTGGTATTATGCGGCGATACACCGCTAATTACCTCAGAAACAATAAAGCAGCTTATTCAGGAGCATACTGAAAATAAAAGAGCAATGACTGTTTTAACAGCGATCTTTGAAGAGCCTAAAGGATACGGAAGGATAATTAGAGATTATAACCAAAATGTGGCAGGCATTGTTGAACATAGAGATGCTAATGCAGAGCAACTCCAGATTAAAGAGATTAACACAGGCATGTATTGTTTTGATATAGAATATCTACTTGATTCCTTGTCTAAACTATCAAATCAAAATGATCAAAAAGAATATTATTTAACAGATACAGTATCAATAATTCGTGACAGTGGTGGGAAAGTTGGTGCCACTATTTTGAGTAATGTCGACGAGATGATGGGAATTAACGATCGCATACAGTTATCTTGTGCTCAAAAAATAATGAACAGACGAATTATTGAAAGGCATATGAGCAATGGAGTTACTTTTTTGGATCCAGATAGTTGTATTATTGAAGATAATGTTACTATAGAAAATGATACCATAGTTTATCCATCAACAATACTGGAAGGGAACACGAAAATCGGTCAAAACTGTACAATTGGTCCAAATTCTAAAATTACCGATACGGTTATTGGGAATAATGTTACCATCATTAATTCCGTTACTATTGATAGCAAGATCGATGACAAGTCGAAGGTGGGTCCTTTTGCATACCTGAGACCTGGCAGTCAAGTGGGTAAAAATGTTAAGATTGGTGATTTTGTTGAGATAAAGAATTCAGTTGTTGGTGACGACACAAAAATATCACATTTAACCTATGTAGGCGATGCTGAAATAGGGGAGAATGTAAATCTGGGATGTGGTGTTGTTGTTGTCAACTATGATGGGCAAAAGAAACAAAAAACAATTGTAGGAGATAATAGTTTTATAGGTTGTAATGTAAATTTGGTCTCTCCTGTTGAAGTTAAAGCAAATGCATTTGTAGCAGCAGGCTCAACAATAACAGAGGAAGTTCCGGAAAATTCTCTTGCAATAGCTAGAAGTCGTCAAACAATCATTAAGGATTGGGTTATTAATAAAGGAAGGTTAAGAGGAAAAAAGCCTGAAGTATAATTTGCGGAGGTTGTTATAAAATGAACTTACATGGTAAGGACATAAAAGTATTTGCAGGCAATTCAAATACTGAGCTTGCAGAAGAAATTGCAGCTAAAATTGGTTTGCCACTTGGAGCTTCTAATGTTGGGCGTTTTAGCGATGGAGAAATCGCAATAACCATCAACGAAGTGGTTAGAGGTTCTGATGTTTTTATTATTCAATCCACTTGTACACCAGTAAATGATAATCTCGTCGAGCTTTTAATTCTTATCGATGCGATAAGGAGAGCGTCGGCGGGTAGGATTACGGCCGTTATACCATATTTCGGCTATGCCAGACAGGACAGAAAGGCGAAAGCGAGAGATCCTATTTCAGCAAAGCTTGTAGCCAACCTTATTACAACTGCTGGAGCAAACAGAGTTTTAACTATGGACCTGCATGCACCACAGCTTCAAGGCTTCTTTGATATACCTCTTGATCACCTTTTTGGGGCACCGCGCATTGCTCAATATATGCAGGAGAAGTTTGGTAGCGCTGAAGACATAGTAGTTGTTTCTCCGGATGTAGGTAGTGTATCAAGGTCAAGAAAGTTCGCCGAAAAACTTGATGCACCCTTGGCGATTATTGATAAGAGGCGACCTAAAGCTAATGTCTGTGAGATTATGAACATTATTGGAGATGTGCGTGGAAAACGGGCAATACTTGTTGATGATATTATTGACACTGCAGGTACAATAGTTAGTGCATCAAATGCATTAATGGATATAGGTGCGAAGGAAGTATATGCATGTTGTACTCATGGTGTATTATCAGGACCGGCCATTGAACGCATACAGAAATCAGCTATAAAAGAACTTGTTACACTAAATACCATACCTCTTACTAAGGAAAAGAAAATAGATAAGATTACGGTTCTATCGGTTGCAGAAGTTTTTGCTGAGGCTATTGAACGCATTTACGGAGATATGTCCATATCAACACTGTTTACACAACAATAATTTTTATGTGGATAGTGGAAACTAATAAACATCAACGGGTTGTTAGACCTGTTGATGTTTTGTTTAAATAGGGATAAACCTGTGATATACTTCTAGTGAATGAGGAGGATGAGGGATGTTTGTTTTTGTTGGCCTCGGTAATCCTGGGAGACAATATGCAAAAACCAGGCACAATATAGGATTTGAATGTATCGATTATATATCATATATGTATAAAATACCCATCATGAAGACAAAGTTTAAAGCTCATTTAGGTGAAGGATTTATTCAAGGTGAGAAGGTTCTACTTGTTAAACCGCAGACATATATGAACAATAGCGGTGAATCTTTACGGGAAATAGTTGAATATTATAAATTGGATGTTGATAAATTAGTAGTAATATATGATGATGTTGATCTGGATTTAGGAATAATTAGAATACGGCCACATGGAAGTTCTGGCACGCATAATGGTATGCGCTCCATTATTTATCAATTAAGATCGGACGAATTTCCTCGCATACGTATTGGGATCGGCAGACCTGAGCATCCGCAGGATTTAGTTTCATTTGTTCTGGGTAAATTAACAACAGATGAGCAACAGATTATGGCCAAGGCAATAGAAAAAGTTGGACAATCAGTTGCTGAGATAGTTGCCTCAGGGATTGACATGGCTATGAGTAAATATAATGGAAAAGCCAGTGATTCTATTTAGTTTTTTAGATAGTGCAACAATAAACAAGGATTAATTAAAGAGTGAAACTTGGGGACACTGATGAATATTGATAGGTTTAACAATTGGGGAAAAATCCAAGAAATAAAAGAAGATATATCCAAAGATTTCTGTATTTCTGTTAATGGCCTTTCTGATACACAAAGGCATCATTTTGCATATTCACTTATAAAGCAAACAGGTAAAAAAACTTTATATATAACCTCTAATGATCTTCAAGCACGAAGGGTGTTTAAGACTTTTCAAAATATTTTTGAAGATGGAATACTATATTTCCCGTTTAGAGAAAAAATGCTTTATGATATAGAAGCAAAGAGCAACGACCAGGCCCATGAGAGAATCGGAGACCTGGCACGCATTCTTGACAAAGAATTTGATGTTATAGTTCTATCTTGTGAATGTATATTAGATATTTTTATGGCCCCTAAAGATTTTTTATCCTATCGCTTATCTATAAAAACTGGAGATACAGTTGATTTAGAGCAATTTATATCTCAACTGGTAAAGTTGGGATATGAAAGAGAAGAGCAAGTTGAAGGTCGCGGACAATTTGCAGTAAGGGGCGGCATTTTAGACATATTTCCCATACAGCTTGAAAATCCTGTAAGAATTGAATTATTTGATATTGAAGTTGACTCCATACGGGTATTTGATATCGAAAACCAAAGGTCGGTTCAATCAATTGAACAAGTTGATATCCTCAGTGCAAAAGAGTTTATTTTTACAAGAGACGAGGCGAATGAAATAGCTCAAAGGGTGCAGTCTGAGCTTAGCCAGTTTGTTTCTCATACGAAGGATAAAGTATTCGCCAGTTTACTTAAAGAAAACTTTGGACTTTATATTGAAAAATTAAGAAACGCTGAATATTTTGCAGGTATTGATAAGTTTATTCCATACTTTTATAAAGAAAAGCATACCATATTGGACTATATCGATGAGGGCACAATGTTATTTGTTGAAGATGTGTCCAGACTAAAGCAGAAACTGGAGAATGTAATCGAACAGTACCATACTCAATGCGAAGTCCTTTTAGAAAAAGGTATGCTTCTACCGGGTTCTTTCTTAATGTATCCTGAGCCGGAAAATGTATATCGCCAACTTAGAGATAGGCAAGTGGTCTATCTAAATACTCTTGATGACGGTCAGGTATTGACGGATATAAGAAGACAGTATTCTTTGCGTGGGAATAATATAGAGCCCTATGACGGTCAAATTAGAGAGCTAAAAAAAGACATAGAGTCTTGGCTTGATAAAGGTTTTCAAATAACAATCTTGGCGAAAACAGAACAAAGAGCCAAAGGTCTAAAAACTCTTCTGGAAGACGATGGAGTTGTCGTATATGAAAAACATCCAAAAGAAGATATACCATGCGTTGTAATAGAGTTAGGTAATTTACAAAATGGTTTTATTTACCCTGATATTAAATGGGTAGTCTTATGTGAAAGTGATTTTACTGCTCCAAAGAAATCCAGAGTAAGTCCTCAGTTTAGTAGTGGAAAGAGGATAAAAGTCTTTACGGATCTAAAGGTTGGAGATTTTGTAGTTCATCATACTCATGGTATAGGTCTTTACAAAGGAATAGAGTCGCTTGTGGCCGATGGGGCAAAAAAAGAATATATCAAGATTGAGTATCGTGATGGAGGCTTATTATATATTCCTACAACTCAGATGGATTTGATCCAGAAGTATATTGGTACTGAAGGCAAGGACCCTAAATTAAATAAACTTGGTGGAACTGAATGGACTAAACAAAAAAGTAGAGTAAAGGAATCCTTAAAGCAACTGGCCGAGGGCTTGATACGATTAGAAGCTGAGCGTGCTACTAAGAAAGGTTTTGCGTTTTCTCCAGACAGTGTCTGGCAGAAGCAGTTTGAAGAGGCATTTCCTTATGAAGAGACTAAAGATCAGCTAAGATGTACTGAAGAAGTAAAGCAGGATATGGAGTCGCAAAGGCCCATGAATCGCTTACTTTGTGGTGATGTCGGATATGGAAAAACAGAGGTGGCATTGCGTGCTGTATTCAAAGCTGCGATGGACGGAAAACAATCAGCATTTTTAGTGCCAACCACTGTACTTGCATCTCAACATTTTGAAAATTTCAAAAAACGCTTTGAACAGTTTCCAATTACCGTTGAAATGCTAAGTCGTTTTCGCACTGCAGGGGAGCAGAAGAAAATAATTAAAGATTTAAAAACAGGGCATATTGATCTGATTGTGGGTACACATAAGCTTTTTAACAAAGAAGTGCGTTTTAAGGACCTTGGTCTGTTAGTTATTGATGAAGAGCAAAAGTTTGGGGTTGAGCATAAAGAGAAGATAAAAAGTATGTATCCAACGGTGGATATTCTGTCGTTATCCGCCACTCCTATTCCCAGGACTTTGCATATGTCCATGACAGGCATTAGAGATATAAGCACAATTGAGCAGCCTCCTGAGCACAGGTACCCGGTCCAAACGTATGTGCTTGAGTATCGTGATGATGTGGTACAGGATGCAATTATTAGAGAGTTAGCAAGGCAAGGACAGGTATTTTATCTATTTAACCGGGTAAAGGGAATTCAGGCAAAAGCTTCAAGATTACAACAGTTAATTCCAGAGGCAAAGATTGGGTATGCTCACGGCCAAATGAGCGAAAGACAACTTGAAAAAATAATAACATCCTTTATAAACAAAGAGTTTGACGTTTTAGTCTGTACGACAATAATAGAATCGGGTATTGATATGCCTAATGTAAATACAATAATAGTTGAAGATGCGGACAGGTTAGGACTTGCACAGATGTATCAGCTAAGGGGTAGAGTAGGACGTTCTAACCGCTTGGCTTATGCTTATTTGACCTATACTAAGAATAAGGTATTAAATGAAATTGCAGAAAAAAGACTTAAAGCTATACGGGAATTTACTGAATTCGGCTCAGGTTTTAAAATTGCTATGCGTGATTTACAAATTAGAGGAGCTGGGAATCTTTTAGGACCTGAACAGCATGGACATATGGAATCTGTGGGTTATGACACTTATGTAAGGCTTTTAGACGAAACTATTAAGGAGTTAAAAGGTGAATATGTTCCAGAGCCTGATAATGAAATATTCATTGACATAACTCTTGATGCGTATTTGGACTCGGAGTATATCCCTGATGAACAATCAAGAATTGATATGTACAAGACAATTGCTGTAGTTGAAACACAAGAAGATGTCAGCGATATATATGATGAACTGATAGATAGGTATGGAGATATTCCAGAGGCAGCTTCAGCACTGGTGGAGACTGTTTACGTACGAAAGCTAGCTGGCAAATGTGGTTTTAATTTAATAAAGCAAAAGGGAAATATGGTGTTATTGTACTTCAAGGGAAAAACTGCAATGCCCTTGCACCTATTGTCTCAACTTATGCAGGAGCATAAAGGGAGGCTGATGTTTTCGGCTGGTAAAACCCCTTATCTGTCATATAAGGTACAGGGACTTACTCCTCGACAAATACTTGAAAATATTAAGATTCTGTTACAGTGCATTCATAAATTGCAGACCGGGTAAAAATTGAATATAATTAAATAGTATTTATATGCTTACGATTACTCTTTACATCAGACCCATAATTTATATAGCATAATTATTGGGATGGGAAAGAATTATTAGTATTAGCCACATGAAGGTGGAACAGATAATGAAGAAAATAGTGGCAATTATATCTATAGTAGCGCTAATCTTGGTTGGCGTACTTTGTTATATATTAGAATCGGGGAGTTATGTAGCTAAGGTTCATAATCAAAAAATTAAGAAATATGAGTATCTTTTTTTTCTTAGTGCTCAAAAACATGCGACAGAATCCGAAGCTGGTATTGTCGACGAGCTAGATAGAAAAAAGCTTTGGGGAACGCCGTTCAATGGTGAAGATCCTACAGTAATTGTTATGAACCAAGCCCTCGAAAATGTAAAGGAATTTAAAGTCCAGTTAATTAAAGCCGAAGAATCTGGTTTCAGTATGTCTGATTCAGAACGCAGGGAAATAATCAAAAATTTGGATAAATGGCTTGAAGATGCGGGAAATAAAAGTTATATAACAAATGATCTGGGCTTAAAACCAGCACAGTTTAAGGATATGATGCTCAAGTCAGAATTAGTAATCCGGTTTGCTGATGATTTTATGCAAAAAGAGAGAGATTCCATATCTGTATCTGAGAAAGAGGCAGAGGAATACTATTATGAAAATAGAAACTATATTGATGATGTAACAGTGATGCATATTCTGCTTTCAATAGATGAGAATATGACAAAGGATCAAAAACTTGAAAAAAGGCAACTTGCAGACAGTCTTTTACAAAGAGTTGAGCAAGGGGAAAATATGCTGGACCTGGTTAAAGAATATTCCGATGATGAAGTATCCAAAGATGGAGATGGTCTATATACATTTTCTTATTCTGGACAATATGCGCGGGAGTTGAAAGAGTGGGCTTTTAATGCTCAAATTGGTGATTTAGATATCGTTGAAACCCAATTTGGGTATCATGTCATACGCCTTGAAAACAGAAGCACATTTGAAAATAAAAAGGAACATGCAATAAATGCTGTAAAAGACTATAAACTCAACTTATATTATCAAAATTCCGTGAAAGAATGGGTAAAAGATCCTGCCTTCAATCTGAAAAAAAATGAGGATGTTTTAAATAGAATAACAAAGAAGACCTTTGAAAATTAGTAATTAAAAGCCTTTAATCAAATAGAGAATGAAAGCTATTTTATGAATGAAAACTTTTTATATTTGGTATGTTTGCATAAAAACGACAGAATCTATTCATAATAAGAGCGTAAGATTTCTTTAGGTTGAAAGGAGGCATAGACCTTGAAAGCAACAGGCATCGTTAGAAGAATAGATGATTTGGGACGTGTAGTAATTCCAAAGGAAATCAGACGGACTTTAAGAATTCGAGAAGGTGATCCATTAGAAATATTTACAGATCGCGAAGGTGAAGTTATTCTAAAAAAATACTCTCCGATCGGGGAGTTGGGAGATTTTGCAACCGAGTATGCTGAATCGTTACACAATACTAGTGGGCATATTATATGTGTATCTGACAGGGATTCAATTATCGCAGTATCAGGTGCATCAAAGAAGGAATTCCTTGAAAAACAATTGAGTGGCGAGATGGAAAAAATTATGGAGTCAAAAAACACATTCGTAGCGCCTTCTCCTGATTCCGCAAAGATTACAATTCTGAATGACGAAACAGGTGATAAATATTCATCCCAAGTTATTACACCTATTATATCAGAAGGCGATCCTATTGGGGCTGTAATGTTTTTGTCAACAGACCCTACATCGAAAATGGGTGATGTAGAAACAAAACTTGCTCAGTCGGCTGCAACTTTTTTAGGAAAGCATATGGAACAATAATAAAAGAGAGCCTTCAAGGGCTCTCTTTGAAAATGCATAATAAGTATCGTGAAGCTATTTATTACTTTCTATTATATTGAAACACATTTCCATGAAACACCAACAAGCAAATCTAAATTGTTTTCAAAAAGATTATATGGTATAAGGCTAAAAGATGTTCAGTGTTTAGAAAAAATAGCAATGGCTAAAAGCATAGATAATGCAGCCTTATATGGTGCATTTAAAGCCATTCCCCAATAAATAATTACATTACTACAGTAGATGGAAAATAATATGATTACCATAACAAACCGCTTGCAAGTTGCTCAAAAGTTAAGTATAATTAACTTTGTCGTGCTAGACGGGGAGGTAGCGGTGCCCTGTACCTGCAACCCGCTATAGCAGGGTTGAACTCCTGCCCAAGGCATGTAATTGTGAAGCCAGGGCTATAATTTAAAGGCGATGAAGATTGGGTCTTGCGCAATTCAAGGCTGTGAACCCCGTCAGGTCTGGAAGGAAGCAGCGGTAAGCGGTTATCTGGATGTGCCGCGAGGGTGCCTGATCAGAGTCTTTGGTTATGGTACCGTTTGTAATTGCATGTCGACGGCAGGTGCACGATATTTCATTTTATCAAGCGAATTTCACCTATTCATCAGACATGCAAAAACCATGAAAAGCGAGGATATATGATGTCTCACTTTTTATTGGCAATATTATATTTGTGTGATATAATTCATAAAGGTTTTTAACCATTATGAATTTTTTATTGAGAAAATAATAAATCTGCTTTGTTTCCTATAGTGTAAATTCATATGATACTGAGGATGTAGAACTCAACTTGTGCATCAAATGGTATGGAAATTAAGCGATTTGCTCATTAATAAATATATATTAAACTTAGGAGGCTTACCTTAATGAAATCAAAAATAGAAAATGTGGACAAGAATGTTGTAAAATTAACAATCGAAGAGGATGCGCAACTGTTTAATGAAAGCCTTAAGAAAGCTTATGCTAAAACAAGAGGACGCTTTTCAATCCCTGGATTTAGAAAGGGAAAAGCTCCAATGAATATCATTGAAAGATATTATGGAGACAGCGTATTTTATGAAGAAGCTTTTAATATCATTTGCCCAGACTTGTATGATGAAGCGGTGAAAGAAAATAACATTATTCCAGTGGATGCACCTGAGCTGGATATAGAACAAATAGGCAGGGACAAGGATTTAATTTTTACTGCAAAAGTTACTGTAAAGCCAGAGGTTGAGTTGGGAGAATATAAAGGTTTGTCAGTAGAAAAAGACCAGGTTAATATAACTGATGAAGATGTTCAGAAGAAACTTGAAGAAGTTCAGGAGCAAAATGCAAGACTTATTTCGGTAGAAGATAGACCTGTACAGGACAAAGATAGCGTAAACATCGATTTTGAAGGATTGCTTGACGGAGTACCTTTCGAGGGCGGTACATCAAAAGGATATACATTAGTTGTGGGTTCGAACACCTTTATACCAGGATTCGAAGATCAGTTAATTGGTGCTACTCTTGGTCAGGAGTTAGACGTAAACGTTACATTCCCTGAGGAATATCATAGCGAAGAACTGAAGGGAAAGCCAGTAGTATTTAAAGTTCGCATCAATGAAATAAAATACAAGGAACTACCTGTATTAGATGATGAGTTTGTTAAAGATGTGAGTGAGTTTGATACTTTGGAAGAGTATAAAGCCGATATCAGAAAGAAATTAGAAGAAGAAGAAGAGAAAAAAATTGAGCAAAAATATGAAAATGATATCATAAAAAAGGCAGTTGAAAATGCTAAAGTTGACATTCCCGATGTTATGGTGGAGCGTCAACTGGACAATACTTTGCAAAGAATAAATATGTCACTAGCGTATCAAGGCATGAATTTACAGACATATTTAAACATGATGGGGATTGACGAAAGAACAATGAGAGACGATTATAGGGAAAGAGCACTTGAGGAAGTAAAAACACAACTAGTTCTTGAAAAAATTTCCCTAACAGAAAACATTGAAGTTTCCGATGAAGAAATAGAGAATGAAATTTCTCAGATGGCGGAAAATTACAACCAAAAAGCAGATGAATTTAAGAAACATTTACAAGATAGCGATATAGAATATATTAAAGATACCATTATTACAAAGAAAACTATTGATTTAATGAAGGAATAAAAAACACAAACATCTGAGGAATAATACAGAAAATACCTGCTATTATAATGGGTAATTTGTTTATAAAGAATATAATAGGGGAAATTTATATAATAATGTTGTATAATATATTATGTACGTTTTGCGTAGGTAAAATATCGAATGATTATATATTTGTACAAACAAATAAACCATTGTGTTTTTTGTTCAAGTAACAAATTGACATTAAATTCTAAGAAAAAGGGGGATGCGATATGGCACTTGTACCGTATGTAATAGAACAAACAAACAGAGGGGAACGTTCATATGATATATACTCCCGCTTGTTGGAGGATAGGATTATATTTTTGAGCGATGAAGTGAATGATATAACTGCAAGCTTAATAGTCGCACAAATGCTATTTCTTGATGCAAAGGATCCAGATAAGGACATACAATTCTATATAAACAGCCCAGGTGGCTCTGTAACAGCCGGCTATGCAATTTACGATACAATGCAGCATGTTAAATCAGATGTATCTACTATATGTGTAGGAATGGCTGCAAGCATGGGAGCTTTTTTACTCACCGCTGGCACAAAGGGTAAACGTTTCGCGTTACCAAATAGTACCATTATGATTCATCAGCCTCTTGGTGGAGCTAAAGGTCAGGCAACAGATATTAAGATTCACGCCGAGTGGATACTTAAGACAAAAGATAACTTAAATCGTATTTTAAGTGAAAGAACGGGGCAACCTTTAGAGAAGATACAGCGTGACGTAGAAAGAGATTATTTCATGACTTCTTGGGAGGCAAAAGATTACGGCATTGTCGACCAGGTTATGGAACGAAAACGATGAGGTGAAGTCTAGTGTCAAGATATGAAGAGAAGAAACAGCTAAAATGCTCTTTTTGTGGAAAGACTCAGGATCAGGTTAAAAGACTGGTTGCAGGGCCCGGAGTTTATATTTGTGATGAATGTATAGAGCTTTGCTCAGAAATAATCGGTGAAGAATTTGAAGAAGCAAGTGTGGACCTATATTTAGAGGAAATACCCAAACCGATCGAAATAAAAGCTACGCTTGACCAATATGTCATTGGACAGGAAAGAGCAAAAAGGTCCATGGCTGTTGCGGTATACAATCACTATAAAAGAATTAATGCTGAATTTACGACAAGTGATGTTGAACTTCAAAAAAGTAATATACTGATGATAGGACCGACTGGTTCAGGAAAAACATTAATTGCTCAAACTTTAGCAAAAATATTAAATGTACCTTTTGCAATAGCTGACGCTACATCATTGACAGAAGCTGGTTATGTTGGAGAGGATGTTGAAAACATACTTCTGAAACTTATCCAAGCAGCTGATTATGATATTGAGCGTGCTGAGAAGGGCATAATTTATGTGGACGAAATTGATAAGATCGCCAGAAAATCTGACAATCCATCAATTACACGTGATGTAAGTGGTGAGGGTGTGCAGCAGGCTCTTTTAAAGATACTTGAAGGCACCGTTGCATCTGTACCGCCTCAGGGAGGAAGAAAGCACCCACATCAGGAGTTTATACAAATAGATACTTCAAATATCCTGTTTATTTGTGGAGGCGCATTTGATGGCCTTGATAAAATAATAGAAAATAGAATTGGCAAGAAAACAATAGGATTCGGTGCAATCAACGAAAGTGGCTTAGAGAGAAGCAAAGAGATCAGCGAATTATTCCAATTAGTAACTCCACAGGATTTGCTGAAATATGGCCTGATACCCGAGTTTATTGGCAGATTGCCCATCATAGCATCGCTGCATTCACTTGACCGTGATGCTCTGATAGAAATTCTAACAACACCACGCAATGCTCTTGTGAAGCAGTATAAGAGATTGTTTGAAATTGACAATGTTGAGCTTACTTTTGAAGAAGAGGCCTTACATGCCATAGCAGATAAAGCTCTTGAGAGAAAGACAGGAGCAAGAGGTCTTCGTTCGATAATTGAAGAAGCATTAACAGATGTTATGTATGAAATTCCATCCAAAAAGAATGTTGAAAAATGCATAGTTGATAAGGAAGTTATTCTTACTGGTAGAGAGCCAACACTTGTTTTTAATGATACAAGGAAGGCAATAAGTTCCTCAAAAAAGAAAAAGCAGACAGAAAATATTGACTCAGCATCATAAAAAAATCCGGCATAAGCCGGATTTTTCTTGTGATAGCATAAAGAACAAATGGGGATGTTATATCACAAAAGTCTTATATACCATAGGTATTTGAAAACTAAGCCAATATGTTGTATTATAGAACATAGGTTCGGTATATGGTGACAATATGAAGAGCGGAACAATGATTGCAAGCTGCGTGTTGCAATTGCAAACAACTATTTCTGTTGTTATAATGAAAAAAGATAAGCATAGAAAAGTCCAATGAAATGATGGAAAAGTAAAATGATAGATAGCACTATCCGATGAATTATTAAAGTGGGGTGTACGAATGAAAAAGAACCATAATTACGGAAATGAAAGTATAACGTCTCTAAAAGGAGCAGATCGTGTCAGATTGCGCCCCGGAGTTATTTTTGGATCCGATGGGCTGGAAGGCTGTCAACACTCATTTTTCGAAATTCTTTCAAACTCTATAGATGAAGCAAGAGAAGGTTTCGGTAAAGAAATAACCATAATAAGACATAGTGATTTTTCTATTACTGTCGAAGATAAAGGGCGTGGTGTTCCTATTGATTATAACCCGGTGGAGCAGCGCTACAATTGGGAATTGGTATACTGTGAGTTGTATGCAGGTGGGAAATATGACAACAACAGTGGTGAAAATTATGAATTTAGCCTTGGACTTAATGGTCTTGGAGCCTGTGCAACCCAGTACAGTTCAGAGTTTATGTTTGTTACGGTGTTTCGTGATGGTTATAAATACTCATTAGAGTTTTCAAAGGGAGAAAATGTCGGAGGGCTAAAAAAAGAAAAAGCGAAGTATGAGCATACGGGCACAAAAACATATTGGAAGCCTGATCTTGACGTATTTACCGACATTGCTATTCCAATAGAATACTACAGAGAAACATTGAAAAGACAGGCTGTGGTAAATCCCGGTTTGCGTTTTATATTAATTGACGAAGCATCTGGGAATACAGAAGAGTTTTATTATGAAAAAGGTATTGAGGATTATGTTAAGGAATTAGCTCGAGACACAGGTTTTACTTCGCCTCAATATTACGAAGCAACAGCAAAAGGGAGCGATAGAAAGGATAAACCTGAGTATAAAGTAATCATGCATGTTGCATTTTTATTTAGCAATGAAGTAAATGTACTGGAGTATTATCACAATTCCAGCTTTTTAGAATACGGCGGTGCGCCTGATAGAGCTGTAAAAAGTGCATTTGTCTATGAACTCGATAATTACATGAAAAACAACAATAAATACAATAAGAATGAATCAAAGATAACCTTTGCTGACATACAGGATAGTCTAATTTTTATCAGTAGCTCATTTTCAACAATTACCAGCTATGAAAATCAGACCAAAAAATCAATTACCAATAAGTTTATTCAAGAGGCCATGACCGACTTTCTGAAAGAGCAACTTGAAATTTTCCTTATTGAAAATAAGGAAGAAGCTGAGAAGATTGTGAATCAGGTATTGGTAAATAAAAGAAGCCGGGAATCAGCGGAAAGAACACGTATTGATATAAGGAAAAAACTTGGTGGCAAAGTAGATTTTGCAAACCGAGTGAAGAAATTTGTTGACTGTAGAACGAAAGATGTTTCTAGAAGAGAGCTTTATATAGTGGAAGGAGATTCGGCGCTTGGATCGTGTAAGATGGGCCGAGATGCTGAGTTCCAGGCCATAATGCCCGTACGCGGGAAAATACTCAATTGCCTGAAAGCAGAATACAGCAGCATTTTTAGAAGTGAGATTATTGTAGATTTACTAAAGGTTTTAGGTTGCGGTGTAGAGATAAAAACAAGGCATAATAAAAATCTGTCTACATTTGATATGGATAACCTCAGATGGGACAAAATAATAATATGCACCGATGCGGATGTGGATGGATTCCAGATACGCACATTAATTCTGGCAATGATATATAGACTTATACCCACACTTATAAAAGAAGGAAAAGTTTTTATTGCAGAGTCACCTTTGTTTGAGATTAACGCAAAGAATAAAACCTATTTCGCTTATAGCGAAAAAGAAAAGAATGATATTCTGACAAAAATAAAGGATAAGAAAGTTACAATACACCGCTCTAAAGGCTTAGGTGAGAACAATCCCGATATGATGTGGGAGACCACTATGAATCCTGAAACACGAAGATTGATAAAAGTTCTTCCAGATGATGTTGAGCAAACACAGCAGTTTTTTGATATTTTGCTTGGAGATGATCTGCAAGGCAGGAAGGATTATATTAGCGAGCATGGGCATAAGTATTTGGATATGCTTGACGTAAGCTGATTATGTTGAATTAAAGCAATAGTCTGTGCTCAATTACTATTCGAGATACATGACATAAGCGATGTTGTATTAAAGTGAGGATATTATTTATGAAGTTTACCGAACAAAAGATAGTTGAAACATTAAAAGTAAACTATATGCCATATGCAATGAGTGTTATAGTTTCCCGTGCAATTCCCGAGATTGACGGATTAAAGCCTTCACATAGAAAGTTGCTATATACAATGTATAAAATGGGTTTGCTAAATGGGCCAAAAACAAAATCTGCTAATGTTGTAGGTCAAACAATGAAATTGAATCCACATGGTGATATGGCAATTTACGAAACAATGGTTAGGCTTACAACGGGAAATGGTTCGCTGCTCCACCCTCTTGTGGAATCAAAGGGTAATTTAGGGCGTGTTTATTCACGTGACATGAAATTCGCAGCCCCCAGGTATACAGAGGTTAAGCTTGCTGAAATCAGTTCGGAATTGTTCAAAGACATTGATAAAGATACCGTTGATTTCATAGACAATTATGACGGTACAATGAAGGAACCTGTATTATTACCGTCGGTTTTTCCGAACATACTTGTTAATCCTAATCAGGGCATTGCTGTAGGTATGGCGAGTAACATTTGTAGCTTTAATCTCAAAGAGGTATGCGATGCCACAATTGCATATATAAAAAATGATAATATAAACCTTTTAGATTATTTAAAAGCTCCAGATTTCTCGACTGGTGGAGAGTTAATTTTTAATGAAAACGACCTAAAAAAAATATATGAAACAGGTAGAGGAAGCTTCAAGCTTCGTGCAAGATACCGGTATGACGAATCAAATCAATGCATTGAAGTATATGAAATTCCATACACCACTACATCCGAAGCAATTATCGACTCTGTTGCAAGTCTGGTAAAGAGCGGGAAAGTAAAAGAAATCACAGACATCCGTGATGAGACAGACTTAAGTGGTTTAAAGGTTACAATGGATATAAAACGTTCAACCGACACTGATACCCTTATGGATAAGCTGTATAAGCTTACACCACTTGAAGATAGCTTTGGCTGTAACTTCAATATCCTTGTTGATGGTAAACCGATGGTTTTAGGCATTAAGGGAATTCTCGATGCATGGATCGAATTTCGCATGAAATGCATTAGAAGGCAAACTGCTTTTGACATTAAAAAGAAGTCAGAAAAGTTACATTTGCTAAAGGGCCTATCTAAGATTATTCTTGATATCGATAAAGCCATAAAGATAATTCGTGGTACCGAGAAAGATGCACAGGTTATACCTAACCTTATGAAGGGGTTTGATATTGATCAAGTTCAAGCTGAATTCGTAGCAGAAATAAGATTGCGAAATCTGAACAGAGAGTATATACTTAGGCAAACATCTGATATTGAATCATTAAAGGCTGAAATAGACGATCTTAATGATATATATCGTAAAGAATCCAGAGTTCTTGAAATTATATGTAAGCAGCTAAAAGAAATCGCAAAAAAGTACGGAAAACCTCGTAGTACAGGCATGATACACGAGAAGCATATAAATGTGATTACCGAAGAAGTAATGATTGAAGATTATAATCTTAAACTTTTTCTTACAAAGCAGGGGTATTTGAAAAAGATAGCTCTAACCTCACTTAGAGCTGCTGGCGAGCATAAGCTTAAAGATGATGATGAGATAGTTCAGGAGATCGAAACCCGTAACAAAACTGAATTGATTTTGTTTTCTGATCAATATGTTGCGTATAAGCTTAAAGTCCACGAAATTAATGATTGTAAAGCATCTAGCTTGGGTGAATACTTAGAGAACCTTCTTGAGTTAGAGCCCGATGAAAGAATACTATATATGGTTTCCACAGAGGATTATTCAGGCCATATGCTATTTTCTTTCGAAAATGGAAAGTCAGCAAAAATCCCTTTGTCAAGTTATGAAACAAAAACAAACCGTAAAAAGCTAGCTAATGCTTATTATGCGTCATCCCCTCTATGTGACATACGTTTTTTGGAGGAAGACATAGAATTAGTTGCTTTTTCGAATATCGACAAAGTTTTGGTATTCGATACATCAAGCATTAATCCGAAAGCAACAAGAAGTTCAGCTGGTGTGCAGGTTCTAAAATCAAAGAAAGGAAGCTTCATGAGCAAAATAAGACAATTAGATGAAGTAAGCTTCCAAGACATAGATTACTATAGGACAAAGAACATCCCGGCAGTAGGACGCTATTTGAAGGAAGATGACAAAGAAGAAAAACAAGTCACAATGTTCTAATATATCAATGATACGTATTACGAAAGATTATCAAGATGGCTGCGCAATACTAAAAAAGCACTCTGCTTATGCAAAGTGCTTTTATTTGTTAAATCGGTTACTAATTTATGCTGTTATGAGATTTTGTATTTCCTGAACCGAGTCATTTAGCTCCAATAAACGATTGTGTTCATTTTCTAAAGTTGCCAGAACCTCTTGAATGGAGGCTGAGTTCTCTTCTGATATGCTAGCCACATTTTCAATCTGATGCTGTACTGATTCAAGCTCTGTTGTAATTTTTGTGTTTTTAGACAATCCATCTTCTATGGCTATATTAGTCTTCTGGGAAGTATTCCTGATATCTTCAAAAATATTCGATATGTAGTCTGCAAGGGTTTTCCCCTCTAATGCAGCCGAATCACCCTGTTTAACTGTCACTAATGCTTCATTTGACATCTCAAATATTTTTGTTGTTATTGCAGTGATATCTTTTGTTATTTTGTCGGTCTGCTCAGCCAACTTTCGAACTTCTCCAGCAACCACTGCAAAGCCCTTACCTTGTTCACCTGCACGGGCTGATTCTATTGCAGCGTTTAGTGCTAACAGATTTGTCTGATTTGATATTTGAGAAATACCCTCAAGCAGGGAATTGATTTTTTCCATATTTGCTATTAGATCAGTTACCGTTGTTACGCTTGCGCCGATAGCATGGGTGATTATATTTATCTGATTATTTATCATGTTAACCCTATCATATCCTGTATCAACTTGATCTAACATGAGAAGGGAATTATCCGATATATTTTTGAAAGTGTCGTTTGAATCATGAACAATGTTTAAAATTGATCCCATAGCGCTATTAACCTCATTAACGCTAACAGCTTCTTCCTGAACAGCTTTTGCCATTTCCTGTGCTGATGCGGTAAGGGTATAACTTCCTTCACTCATATCTTTTATATGTGTTTTAAAAGTAGCAACGCTTGAATCAAGTACTCTCGTTGAATTTTCTATAGTTGTTAAACTTGCATTAAGCTCTTCAAGGAGCTTATTTGCCTGATTTTTTTCGCGGTTAGTCCCGTCTAAAAGTTCTCTGCCCCACTTTGTGAGGAAGAAAAGACAAGTTAATGCTCCATTTAGCATGATTATTACTGAAATAAAAACTGATGAATCTTGTCCTAATCCAAGAGTGTTTTCAGGTCTGAAAATGTAAGCTGCTATCATAGATATATTAACAACTAATGAGTAGCTTACTAGGAGTTTTTTATTGAAATACAAAGCTGCCATGGCTGAGACAGCCATAAGAAGGTAATGCTTATCAAGGGTAAATCCCTCAAGATAAAATAGAGAAACCACCACAAATGTGGGTATTAAAGTGAAAATAAATCCCTTTACATATTTATTTATTGGAAGAAAAAAGTTAATAACTGCAAGGCCTATTATAATAAGTCCATGAATGGCTGTTTCGTAACCATCAGAACCGTGTGCTATTAGTGTTTGGGTAACAATTAGTACTACTAGGACTGCGATTATGGCTAAACTTACCTTATGAACTCGTTTAATATTATAGATTTCATTCATAATATTTGCTCCCTCCTGATGATTTTGATTCATCGTTAACATACCTTATTTACTTAAAATTCTATAATATAAAATGCTCATAGACCTTCTGCCTTAGAGCATGTTTCTAGCTCATTGGGAGCCAAAATTGCAAATATGCCCTAGCGGTGTGATGCGCTCCCGCTTTAGGATGCCTTGATGATACCAAATACTATATCGGCAGCACATTATAAAGGTTTAATAATAATTATGTTATGCTTGAAATTTATGTAAGTAAAGCGTTGTATGCCCAGTTGTAATGGATAGTTCATTTAGGTACAATTATCATTATAGAGGCAAAGCATTTTTTATAAAAATGAGGGGAGCAAAGTGAACATGTTGAAAAATAGTTTCTTAAATCCAGATAATGAGTTTACACCCATTCCTTTTTGGTTTTGGAATGATACCTTAGATAAGGCTGAGATCAAAAGACAGATAATGGATTTTTACGATAAAGGTGTTATGGGCTTTATTATTCATCCAAGAATTGGAATACCGGAAGATATTGAATACCTGTCAGATAGGTTCATGGACTATGTAAAATATGCAGTGGAACTTGCTGCTGACCTAGGTATGCTTGTTATACTATATGATGAGGGGATGTATCCATCGGGCTCTGCACATGGGATGGTGGTGGATGGTAATCCTGAATATGCTTCTAGGGGACTTAAAGTGATAGAGTACCCCTATAACAAAGGGGAGAGCATAAATATAGAATTACAAGATGGGGAAAGTATAGTTTCTGTGCAATTAATGCGCCAAACAGATAATAAGCCTTTAGGGATTATTACTGATAAAATTGATTGTTCTAACCGGATAGTAAACTTTGGGCAGCCTCACCATGACGATGTATCCATACTCGTTTTTATTAAAACATATTCAAAAGGTACCATTAGAGGAATACACTTTGGTGAAGATGATGGTGAACCTGGTGCCCCCGCCTCAACTGACCTATTAAATGAAAAAGCCATAAAGAAATTCATTTCTTTAACCCATGAAAGATATTATGAAGTTTTAAAACAATACTTTGGTAGTACTATAATTGCAATGTTTACAGACGAACCAGGAATATTAGGCAGAAATCACTTAGAAAGTCTGATTCCCTGGACAGAAGGTTTTTTAGAATATTTTATTGATTGCGGAAATGAAGAGAAAGATTTACCGGCTTTATTTTTGGATATGGGTGAACTATCTAAGACAGTAAGAAGAAATTATAAAAAAGCCGTAAATAGGAAATTAGAACAATCATATTATATGCTCCTATCAAAGTGGTGTGAAGAACATGGAATTTGTTTAACTGGTCACCCCGAAAAAAGTGATGAAATTGGACTTCTAAAGCATTTCCAAATTCCAGGTCAAGATGTAGTGTGGCGTTGGGTTTCTCCAGAGGGTGGCAGAGCTATTCAGGGTGAGCACAGCACTATGGGCAAATGTTCGTCCGATGCTGCCAGGCATTATGGTAGACGAAGAAACTCAAATGAATGCTTTGGATGCTGCGGCCCTAATAACGTACATTGGTCATTTTCTGCAGATGATATGAAATGGTATTTGGATTGGTTATTTGTAAGAGGAGTAAACCTTATATATCCTCACGCTTTCTTCTATTCAGTGGATGGAGAAGGAAGGTATGGAGAAAGACCCCCAGATGTCGGGCCAAATAATATCTGGTGGAAATATTATAAAAATGTATCAAGTTACATAAAAAGAATGAGTTATATTATGACTGATAGCGTAAACCAGGCAAGAATAGCTGTTTTGTGTCAAGAGGATCATCTGCCATGGAGGATAGTTGAACCACTTTATGAAAATCAAATAGAATTTAACTATCTTGAAGCAAACCTTCTTGTATCCCCCAAATGCGAAATACATGGTGGATACATATCTATAGAAAAACAAAAATACAGTGTTTTACTAATCGAAGACGAAAGTCTATATTCAGGTTCAGCTAAAGAAAAGATTAACTCATTTTTAGATAGCGGCGGCGAAGTAATAATATTTAGCAAGAACTACTCTCAAAACTATAAAAACATGAAAAGCATCACCAATTATGAGCAGGTTTTAAAGCATCTTAGAGATAAAGAGGTTGGAAATATATCAATAAGACCAAATAATGCCGACCTAAGAGTAAGTCACGTTGTAAAAGAGGGAATGGATTTTTATTTACTGGTGAACGAAGGTGAAAAGACCATTGAAGGTGAGCTCTATATAAAAAACAAGGGTAAAGTAGAGGCATGGGATGCTTGGAAAGGAACAACTGAAGAGCTGGGAGTGCAGTTATCCAATCATGGTGAAATGATTGTGAATATTAGCATTCAACGACGTGAAAGTATAATAATTTTTGTAGATAGGCAAGCAGGCCCTTTATTAGAGAAAGATAAAATCCAAGAAATAAAAGTAACTTTACTAGCAGAACAGTTTAATTGGTCTGTCACAAAACAGGGTTGTAGACCACTTATCACAGATAAATTGCAATCTTGGCACGACTGGGATGCATTTACGGGATATCAAGGTGAGGTTATATATGAAACAACTTTCGAAATAAACTTAGTCAAAGATATAAAGAGTGTAGAATGTGATCTCGGGGCAGTTCATGAAATAGCTCATGTTTATGTAAATGATAAGAATGTGGGTTTTAAAATGTGGGCTCCATATGTTTTTGACATAACTGATGAGGTTGTTCAGGGTAAAAATAATCTGAAAATAATAGTTACAAATAGTATGGCAAATAAATATGAGAATAAGAATTTTACGTCTGGCTTAATAGGGAATGTTTCGATTAATGTCAAAACTAAATAATACTTAAAGAAACTTGTGAAATGCACATAGGACAGCATAGTGTTTAATTCCTTTGTGTACTGACTTTTCTAGAACCTTGTAGGGACTGTTATATTGCTAAGATTCTGACCTCATAATAGAATGAAAAACAGTAGGTGTTAGCAATAATACAGCCCTGGTAGTTTATTTAGGGATTAAATATAATATAAAACTAATTATTGACAGGGAATATAAAAGGATATATAATTAGTCAAACACTATAGCTCGCTATAGTAATAAAGAGGTGAAGCAAATGAGGCGATGGAGTATATATACACCCGAGGGAATGCAGGATATTCTTTTTGAGCATTGTTATTTTAAAAGGAGCTTAGAAAATGATATAAGGCAGCTTTTTATACATAGCGGTTATAAGGAGATTGAAACGCCAACTGTTGAATTTTATGATGTTTTTTCTGGCGAGCAAAATCTTATCCCTCAAGAAGATATGTTTAAGTTTACAGATTCTCAAGGAAGGATTCTTGTCTTAAAACCTGATATGACAATACCCATTGCAAGGGTTGCTGCTACAAAGTTAAAAGAAAACGTATGGCCGGCTAAAATCTTTTACGTTGGCAATACATTTTCCTTCAGTGAACTGGGCGGTGGCAAGCAGAAAGAATATACACAAGCTGGTGTTGAAGTGTTGGGGGTGAACAGCCCAGAAGCCGATGCCGAATTAATAGCTCTTGCTATTCAGGCTCTGAAACTAGCAGGTATTGAGGAATTTCAGATTGATATAGGTCAAGTTGACTTTTTCAGAGGGCTAATGGAACAATCAGGGCTTCCGTCAATTGAAGCAGAGCAAATAAGGGAATTGATAGATACAAAAGATTTTGTTGGGGTGGAGCAGCTTGTTAATAAGCACAATATTCCAGATGAACTGAAGGAACTAATATTAAATCTTCCAAGTTACTTTGGCTCAATCGATGTAATAGATGAGTTATCAAAGAAAAATGTTAGCGGCAAAGCTCTAAGAGCATTGGAATATTTAAAAAATGTAATCGCGATACTCGAAGACTGGGGGGTTGGGGATCATATTTCGATAGATCTCGGTATGGTACAAAGCCTAAATTATTATACAGGTATTGTGTTCAGAGGTTTTACACATTCTGTTGGATATCCTGTTCTAAGTGGGGGAAGATATGATAACCTCGTTCAGAGGTTTGGAAAGGATTGTCCAGCTACAGGGTTCTCATTAGGAATTAATATGATTATGACAGCCCTTGAGAGGCAGGGGAAGCTACAAGTGCCCATTCAAGGCGGTTATTATATTGTTTATCATAAGGATGCCAGAAAAAAGGCATTTTCATTACTCAGTGAGTTAAAGGCTGGAGGAGCAATAGCAGAATTAGATATTGCATCAATGGATATTGACAGTGCTAAGTCCTATGCTAAGAGTAGAGGAATTGACAAAATAGTGGTTATAGATAAAGACAGTAACATTGAAATAATATAAAGACCTAACATATTCTGTAGTTGAATTATTAGAAAGAAGGAATAGTATGAGATATTTAACAATAGCTCTTTCAAAAGGGCGGTTAACCGAACTTTCAATAGATCTTCTTGAAAACGCTGGTGTGGATTGTACCGAGTTAAAAGAAAAAAGCAGGAAACTTATTCTAACCGATGAGAAAAATAAAATACGTTTTTTCCTCGCGAAACCTGCAGATGTTCCTACATATGTTGAATATGGCGCTGCGGATATTGGCATTGTGGGCAAGGATACTTTGCTTGAAGAGGGAAGAGACTTATATGAGGTTTTAAATCTTAAGTTCGCTGCATGTAAGATGTGTGTAGCAGGTCCTAGAGAACTTGAAGGTAAGATGGATAGCATGACTATTACAAGGGTTGCGACAAAATATCCTGAGATTGCAAAAGAATATTTCAGATATAAACGTAGAGAATCGGTTGAGATAATAAAACTCAGTGGTTCTATAGAGTTGGCTCCCCTTGTTGGTCTCTCGGAAGTTATAGTGGATCTTGTAGAGACAGGTAAAACACTAAAAGAAAATGGCCTTGTAGTTCTGGACACAATTGCCGATATAAGTGCAAGACTAATAGTTAACCGAGTAAGCATGAAAATGGAAAGCCAAAGAATTAACCATCTAATTTTGAAATTAAGAGAGCAGATTGAGTAAATCGAAAACTATTTTACCTAAATGAAAGTTTTTTCAACAAGAATAATGAGTGACGCCGTGAAAGAAGGGTTGAAGAATGAAGGTTTTTTCATCAACAGAATACGATATAGAGCAACTAATAAAAATGCTGAGGAAAAGAAGTAGCGATGAGCAAACAGATGTTACCGAAGCAGTAAGAGAAATATTAACTGAAGTACGAGTTAAGGGTGATGAAGCTGTTTCGTATTATACTGAAAAGTTTGATAGAGCCAAGTTAGCAAACTTTGAAATTGGCAAAGATGTTATTAAGCAGGCTTATGATTCTCTTAGTATTGGAATGACTTCCACGATTGAAAAGGCTGCTGAAAATATTAGGAAATTTCACCAGATGCAATCTGAAAACTCCTGGTTCGAAAGCAGTGAGGAAGGTGTTTTACTTGGTCAAAAAATAACTCCTCTTGAGCGTGTTGGAGTCTATGTACCAGGGGGAACTGCTCCGCTCCCATCTTCAGTGCTAATGAATGTCATACCTGCGAAAGTTGCGGGTGTAAAAGAGATCATAATGTGTACACCGCCTTATAATGGTGGTTATCCAGATCCAGTGATTCTTGCTTGCGCATATATTGCGGGGGTGGACAGGGTTTTTAGTATTGGAGGTGCTCAGGCAATAGCTGCAATGGCATACGGTACACAAACAATACCTAAGGTTGATAAGGTAACAGGACCTGGAAATATTTTTGTTGCTACTGCAAAGAAGATGGTATACGGAGTCTGTGATATAGACATGATTGCAGGTCCGAGCGAAATACTTATAATAGCAGATAAGACAGCAAGACCTGAGTACGTTGCGGCTGATTTACTATCTCAGGCGGAACACGATGTATTGGCGTCTTCAATACTTATTTCTGATAGCAATGGTTTAATTGAAGATGTTATTTCCCAGATAGATAAGCAAAAACAAAAGCTTCCACGTAAGGATTTTATCGATAAATCACTTAAAAATTATGGAGCTGCTATTTTAGTAAGCTCACTCAAGGAGGCAGTTGAGCTCTCAAATATGATAGCTCCTGAGCATTTGGAGTTAATTGTTCAAGAACCGTTTTCTCTTTTAGGCAATGTTAAGAATGCTGGGGCAATATTTCTTGGAGAGTATTCCCCTGAACCTTTGGGCGATTATATGGCAGGACCTAACCATATTTTACCTACAAATGGAACGGCCAGGTTTTTCTCTCCTTTATCAGTTAATGATTTCACCAAGAAATCCAGTATAATATCTTATTCAAAGGATGCGCTAAGGGGTTTATCCAAGGATTTAGTAAGGTTTGCTCAAACAGAAGGTCTTGACGCCCATGCAAACTCAATAAAGATAAGGTTTGAGGACTAAAAAAGAACGGGTGATGAAAAAGATTCGACCCCAAGCCATTTCATAGTTTGAGAGGTAAAGAAAATGAGTAGATTTTGGAGTAATACTGTAAGAGATATCTCTCCATACATACCTGGAGAGCAACCAAAGGATAAAAAATATATAAAGCTAAACACAAACGAGAACCCATATCCTCCATCACAAAAAGTTTTAGATGCAATAAACAAGGCAACAAACTACGATTTAAGGTTATATCCCGACCCCGAAGCCTCTTTGTTGATATCTACTTTAGCAAGATATTACAATGTTGCAGATGGTGAAGTCTTTGCTGGTAATGGCTCAGATGAAATTTTAGCTTTTTGTTTTCCTGCTTTTTTTAATACCGGGGATGTAATTTCGTTTCCAGAGATTACATATAGCTTTTATCCTGTATACTCTGATTTGTTTGGTTTAAAATATGAAACAATACCCTTAAATGAGGATTATACTGTTAATATTGATGGGTTTCCCATGAACGCAAAGGGGATATTGCTTGCAAATCCGAATGCTCCAACAGGTATTGCATTAGAACTGAGGCAAATTGAAAATCTTTTGCAAAAACACAGCGATAAACTTGTTATTGTTGATGAAGCATATGTGGATTTTGGGGCAGAATCGGCTATACCCTTAATCAAAGATTATGAGAACCTTTTAGTTGTTCAAACATTTTCCAAGTCCAGATCCTTAGCGGGATTAAGAATAGGATATGCATTGGGCAATAAAGATCTAATTGAAGGTTTAAACAGGGTTAAAAACTCATTTAACTCCTATACATTGGATAGAGTAGCACAACAAGCAGCTATTGCTGCAGTAAATGACGACAAGTACTTTAAAACAAGTTGTGAGAAAATAATAAAAACAAGACATACAACGGCGCAAAAGCTTGTGGAGCTGGGATTTAAGGTTCTCCCTTCAAAGGCTAATTTTTTGTTTGTATCACATAATAAAATCTGTGCCAAGGAGTTTTTTTTACGGTTAAGAGAAGACGGGATTTTGGTAAGGTATTTCCAAATAAAGGGGATTGACAATTTCCTGAGAATATCCATAGGGACAGATGAGGAAATGAATATTTTGGTACATAGACTAAAAGTTTACGTTGATTGATATCATGTTATTGTTCAGAGGTATCTGATGAGAGATAGATGTGCAAATGAAGCGTAGTTTCCGTTATGCACAGCTATGTCTCAAGTATAAAGAGTTTGAACAGTAATATTTTGTTATTTTGTTATATCGCAAAAGCTCTAAGTATAGACGGCATTGCTTATAACACTAATTACGTTATATAATGTTTAAATAAATGTATTGGAAGGAGAGGACAAAATGCTCAGAGAAGCTGAGGTGACGCGAAAAACCCTTGAAACTGAAGTCAATGTAAAGATTGATATTGACGGATCTGGTATCTCAAAAATAGAGACGGGGATTGGATTTTTTGATCATATGCTGACTTTATTTGCTAAACATGCATTAATTGATCTCGAAGTTTTCTCAAAGGGAGATCTCCAAGTAGATTCCCACCATACTATTGAGGATATAGGAATTGTAATGGGGCAAGCCATTGCAAAAGCCCTTGGCAGTAAAGAATGTTTAGCCAGATATGGGACTGCATTTGTGCCGATGGATGAAGCATTATCAATGGTTTCTCTTGACCTTTCGTCCAGACCATATTTATATTATGATATTGATTTCTCAGCTGCGCAGATTGGGCAAATGGAAACCGAAATGGTTGAGGAATTCTTTAGAGCAGTATCAGTCCATGGTGGGATTACTTTACATATTAAACTTATGCATGGAAAAAATAATCATCATATAGCTGAAGCTACTTTTAAAGCATTTGGACAGGCATTTAGAAAAGCGTGTGAGATAGACAATAAAATCACAGGTGTACTTTCAACTAAAGGCACACTTTAAATAAAAACTTCGAAAAGGAATGAATATTTATGTTGTTAAAAAATACAGATTTTATTGATTTACCTATTTTCGCAAAGGGGAAAGTACGGGATGTGTACGAAGTTGGTGACGATATGCTGTTAATGATTGTTACCGACAGAATTTCTGCTTTCGACGTTGTATTTGAGGAGCTTATTCCGGATAAAGGAAGAATTCTCAACAAAATATCCGAATTCTGGTTTGATTACTCAAAAGATATTATAGGTAACCATGTTGTTACATCAAATGTATCAGAATATCCAATGGGGCTTGATAAGTACCATGAACAGCTCAATGGGCGTTCAATGTTAGTAAAAAAGGTTAAGATGGAAAATGCAGAATGCATTGTTAGAGGGTATTTAGAAGGATCTGGTTTAAAAGATTATAAAGCTACCGGTAGTATATGTGGCATTAAACTGCCGGAAGGTTTGAAGCAAGCTGACAAGTTACCTGAGCCAATATTTACTCCTTCCACCAAGTCCAATGAGGGACATGATGAAAATATTACCTTTGAAGAATTGGTGAATCTCATAGGGAGAGAACGGGCAAATAAGCTTAAGGATAAATCCATAGCTTTGTACCTCGCAGCAGCAGAATATGCTGAGAGCAAGGGCATTATTATAGCCGATACAAAGTTTGAATTTGGATATTTAGATGGTGAGCTTGTTATAGCTGATGAGATGTTAACCCCCGACTCGTCTAGGTTCTGGCAGCTAGACAGCTATGAGCCGGGGCGTGCACAGCTAAGCTTTGACAAACAGTTCTTGAGAGAATACCTTGAAGGTATTGAGTGGGATAAAAACCCTCCAGCTCCAAAGCTTCCTGATGAGGTTGTACAAAAAACAAGAGCAAAATACATTGAAGCATACGAGAGGATTACTCAAAAAAAATTTATTTGACTTTGAGTACTCATTAAAGCTTTTTGAAAATGATTAAAGGCGGTTTATAGGATATGATTGTTTACCCTGCAATAGATATTAAAGATGGTCGTTGCGTAAGGCTCTTACAAGGACGGTTTGACGATGTTACTGTTTACGGTGATGACCCTGTTCAAATGGCGTCAAAATGGGTGTCGTTAGGGGCCAAATGGCTCCATATTGTAGACTTAGATGGCGCTCGTGGTGAATATTCAAATAATAGAAAAATAATCTTGGACATAATAAAAAAACATTCTGTTTCAGTTCAAACAGGCGGTGGAATTCGTACAATGGAAGATATTGAACAAATACTCAGTGCAGGTGCTTCCCGTGCTATATTGGGGACATCTGCAGTAAGAAAGCCTGAACTTGTTAAAGAAGCTCTGTCAAAGTATCCAGACAAGATAGTAGTTGGTATTGATGCAAAGGACGGAATGGTTGCTATTGAAGGATGGGAACAGGTAAGTAGTTACACAGCAGTTGATTTTGCAAAAAGCATGGAGCAACTTGGCTGCCGTGTAATTATTTATACTGATATTGATACTGACGGAATGTTAACTGGACCAAACCTTAAGGCAATGGAGGAAATGGTAAACAGCGTGAGCATGGAAGTGATTGCTTCGGGCGGTGTAAGTTCATTACAGGACTTAAAAGATTTGAAAGAAATAGGCGCTTCAGGTGCTATAACAGGTAAAGCAATATACACTGGAGCTATAGACCTTGCTGAAGCTCTTAAGTTATAGAGTAATGTTATAATTGAAGCGCGCCATCACACTCTTATAAAGGCATTTGCGATGTGACCGTAATATTTTGTAGCGCAATATGTGACTAACTACATATATAACCACGAAATACCGTGCAGCGAAGCTCGAATATGTAACATCGCAAAATGACCCTTATAATGAAGTTTATATTTTTAATTTATATCCTTATCTCTTATTTCAACTCTGCGGATTTTTCCACTTATTGTTTTAGGCAATTCATCCACAAATTCGATTACTCTTGGATATTTATATGGAGCAGTTACATTTTTAACATGTTCCTGCAATGTTTTAATCAGTTCATCCGAAGGTGTATAACCTTTTGTGAGCACAACAGTAGCTTTTACAATTTGACCGCGGATTTCATCTGGAACTGCTGTAATTGCACACTCTAATACTGCTGGATGCTCTAAAAGCGCACTTTCTACCTCAAATGGACCAATTCTATATCCCGAGCTTTTAATAACATCATCGGCACGACCCACAAACCAGAAGTACCCATCTTCATCCTGCCATGCCATATCACCAGTATAGTAAATATCATCGTGCCAGACAGAATGGGTTAACTCTTCATCGCGATAATATCCATCGAAAAGTCCCACAGGCCTTTTCCTGTCGGTACGAATGACTATTTGTCCCTCTTCACCTGGTTCGCAAATATTACCCTCATCGTCATGAAGTTCAACATCATATCCTGCAACTGGCCTTCCCATAGAGCCGGGTTTTGCTTTTATCCACGGCAACGTTGCAATGGCTACTGTCATTTCGGTTTGACCAAACCCTTCCATTAACCTTAAGCCAGTTGCATCATAGAATTGTTTAAATACTTCAGGATTTAAAGGCTCTCCAGCTACCACACAGTATTTAAGGCTACTGAAATCAATGGATTTAAGATCTGCCTTTATGAAAAAGCGATATATTGTTGGTGGGGCACAAAATGTGGTAATTTTATACTTTTCAATCATATGCATAAGTTCAGTCGGCTCAAATCTGTGATTGAAGTCATATACAAAAACAGCACTACCGCATATCCATTGCCCATAGATTTTACCCCAGACGGCTTTTGCCCACCCAGTATCGGAAAATGTAAAATGAAGTCCATTATCCTCAACATTTTGCCAGTACTTAGCTGTAATAATGTGACCTAATGGGTAAGCAAAATTATGCTGTACCATTTTGGGCATACCTGTTGTACCGGATGTAAAATAAATGAGCATCGTATCTTTTGTAGTGACATCTTCACTTCCTGTTGGCCTTTCAAAGACGTCGGAAAATGATTCAAACTCATCATGGAAAGTTCGCCACCCTTCGCGTTTGCCGAACAAGCATACCTTGGTTTTAAGTGTTGGTGAATCAGCATGTGCATCATCCACATGTTGCATGACTTCTTCGTCGTCGGTAGATACTATCATTTTAATGCTTGCAGCATTATTTCGATATTCAATATCTTTCTTGGTCAATAAGTGAGTTGCAGGTATTCCCACCGCTCCAAGCCGATGTAAAGCTAGTATACAAAACCAAAATTCATATCGTCTTTTTAGTATCAGCATAACGGGATCGCCCTTTTTAATGCCGAGGGATTTGAAATAATTTGCAGTTTTATTGCTGTAATGCTTGATGTCAGCAAAGGTGAAAGTTCTCTCCTCACCAAATTCATTGCTCCACACTATTGCCTTTTTCTCGGGATCATTTTTCGCATATTCATCAACAACATCAAAAGCGAAATTAAAGTTTTCGGGTACATTTACAGAGTAATTGTTAATAAAATCCTCGTAGGAAGTAAACTCTGTTTTACTAAGAAATTTTTCGACCATCTGCTAATCTCCTTTGAGTAAATTATTATAGGATAACCGCCAAAAACTCAGCGGTTTGGTTATCAAGTGCCTTCATACCATGGGGTAAGCTAGAATCAAAGTACAAGGAATCGCCTTCTTTAAGAATAAACTCCTTGCCGTCAATGACAATCATAAGTGTTCCCTTCACTACATAGTTAAATTCTTGCCCAGGGTGTGAGCTGGTTGAGACTGTAGTGTTATTATTTGGAGGGACGGTTACCAAAAAAGGTTCTGCTTTTTTATTCACAAAGTTGTATGCAAGGTTTTGGTATTTATATGGAGATCTCCTTTGTACACTTATACCCTTACCATTCCTTACTAATGCATAACGAGTAAGTTTCGGTGACTTACCGGTAAGAAGCTCGGTTAAGTCTACATCAAAACGATTCGCAAACTCATTTAAGAAACCTATTGGTATATCTTGGGTTGCGTTTTCATATGACTCATAAACTTCCTTGTCAACTTTTAAGTTTGAAGCTACTTCTTCAACTGAATATCCTGCAATTTCACGTAGCTCTCTCATTCGTGCAGCAATCATTTTAATCTGTTCTGACAAATTTAACACCCCTAATCCATTCATTTAATAACAAGGTTATCACCTCATAATTAGTACTTTTAATTATGTAGTCTAGTAATTATACAAAAATTTATACAAAACACCACCATAATATTAAACTAAATTTACAGGTATTACAAGCTAAAATCAAGTGTTTTTTGCTCTAAATCAGTTGAGAAGTTAATGATTTGGTGTTATAATTGTGACAGAAAGCAGTCAATGTTCCTGAAATGTTCGAATAACCTATTATTTTGAACCTACAGTAGACATACGGGAGCTCGGTTGTTTTTATTAGGAATACAGGCCCCAAGATAATTCCGACATCGGCAAAAGTCGCATGCAACGGCGGGGGACGTGTGAATAATAAAGCAGGGCACCCACCTAGCAGGTTAGCTAGGTGTCAAAATATAGGGAAACGGCATTTTGGGGGCATGAAATAATTTGCTAATATTTAAAATAATAAACCTAAACCAATTAGTGGTTTGGGTTTTTCTTTTTTATTCATATTCAACACTGATAACCATATAATTATTTAGAACATGCCTTTTAGGTGATTATATTGAGTCACGCAATAAAAGCAAGCCCATACTCAAGGAGTACTCCGAACTATTCATCATATACAAGAGTGAAAAAGAGTAATAACAGTAGTTCAGTCATCGCCAAGAAAATTATCATTCAATCAATTATTTGTATTGTGATTATAATTTGTGTTGTATTTCTTCAAAGCCGCACCGAGGAATTGCCTCAAAACATAGTATTGAAAATGAGATTGCTTGTAATAGAAAGACATATTTCAGTAGAGGATATATATACAAAAGTTGTAGATAACTATCAGGAGTGTGTAGCATATATACAGGGCAGTCGTGAATGAAAATATACTTTTATACCTAGCAGCAATTTTGTTACACGAGATATTTCACATTATTGCAGCCAGAGTACTTTTTCGTGAAAAGCTGGGTATTGTATTTTTACCCACAGGTTTTGTAGGCAGATGGAAAAATTTTCAGCCAGAAAAGTGGAAGCAGTGTATAATATTTGCTTTTGGTCCTTTTGGAAATTTTCTTAGTGCCGCATTTATAGCAGTCATTCCTCTACAGTGGAATGATAAGGTTGAATTGGTGAGAGCTAACCTTATTATCGGTGCATTTAATCTAATTCCACTCTATCCTATGGATGGGGGGAGTATATTGCTAGTTTTATTATATAATAGAGTTGGTTCAAACAGAGCATATAAAATAATGAAAAAGATTAGTGGCACAGTAAAAATCATTTTGCAAATAATGGGACTTTATATTTTGATTTTTCATAATAATTTTAGCATGGTCGCATGTATAATCCTTCTACCAGGAATTGCATCAATAAAAAAGGCGGTGGAAAGTTTGAACTTAAACTCATTAATAAGACGTAAGCAAAGATTCTTAAAAAGAAAATTCTACGAAATGAGAAGCATATTAATATATAAAAATGTAAGCCTTGGTGATGCTCTGCTCCTTTTAGATTATGACAGATATCATATTATACATATTGCGGATGATAACCTAAATATACTGTGTCAAGTATCGGAGCAACAGGTGATAAATGCTATGTTAGAGCATAATGTTGGTACAACTCTGGACGAGGTATTTATTAAAAATCAAAAAGAGAGTGTTTAAATAGCTCCACTCCCTAAAAAGTGCTGAGTTTATAGTTTCCCAATATTTTGCATGATTGTCTGTGTTGCATCTACACGATTCATTGTATTGATATGAACTCCATCAACACCATTATCCAATAAATCCTTTAGCTGTTCTGAGGCATATTCAATGCCTGCCTTTTGCATATCATCGGTACCACCATATTTATCAAGTAGAAGAACTAACTTAGCGGGCATGGAAGCACCGCACATTGAAGCTATTCTTTTAATTTGGTCAGCCTTGAAAACCGGCATAATACTTGGTAACACTGGGCAGGTTATATTGTATGTTATTAGCTTGTCTAAAAAGTCGTAAAAAATCCTGTTATCAAAAAATAGTTGTGTTATAAGAAAATCAACGCCTTGGTCAACTTTTAACTTTAAGTAATGTAAGTCGTGCTTAATTCTGGTTGAATCTACATGACCTTCGGGATAACATGCAGCGCCTATACAGAAATTTTCCTTACTTCTTATATGTTTTATCAGTTCTGATGCATGTGCAAATACATTTTTTGAAAAATCAAAATCGGGATTATCTGCGGGAGGATCGCCCCGTAGTGCTAAAAGATTATCAATATTCTCATCTTTCATTTCCTTAATCAGAGCATTTATTTCCTCAATAGAGTGCCCTACACAAGTAAAATGAGCAAGACTTTCAATCCCATATTCTCCTTTTATTTTCGAAGCAATTTCCACCGTTCTTCCTTTTTTTGAGCCGCCAGCCCCGTATGTCACACTGATAAAATCAGGTTTCATTGAAGCAAAATCCCCAAGTTTATCAAAAATAGTTTCAATTGGAGTTGTAAGCTTTGGAGGAAAAATTTCAAAGGAGACTGTTTGCTTATTATTTTTAAACATATCACTAATTTTCATATTGATTATCCTTTACACTCTATATTCATAATCTAATTAATTACTTTAAAAGTCTTTGCTAAACTGAAAATACAATGGTTTTATAGTAATACAAATAATTAATAAGGTCAAGTTGTGTATTTATAGGCTTTTTGCGCTATAATCAAGAGAGTATATATGACACAAAACGAAAGATTTACAAATTGTTTAAAGACCTACGTGTCAGTTTATTGCAAAAGACATAATAACTATGATAGAATTCAATAAGGATTGACAGGAGGTTTAACATGGATATATTTATAGAAAAAATTGTTCAAAAACGAAAAGATATGAAGGACTACTTGATAATTGTTGGAATAGCATTAGCAGCGCTGATTTTAATGTTGCTTGTTTTAAACTATATACCCGGAATGACTTTCATTTTTATTATAGTTATTGGTTATGTAGGATATCTGCTTATTACGAGTAGAAACATTGAATATGAATACGCCGTAACAAATGGTGATTTGGATATTGATAAAATTATTGCCCAGCGCAAACGTAAGAGAATATTTAGTGCAAATTGTAAAGAGTTTGAAATAGTTGCAAAGTTAAAGAGCTCTCATTATTCTAACCATTATAAAAGTTACAAGAATCAGTTGAATTGCGCTAGCTCCCTGGACAATGAAAATGTTTATTTCGCTGTATTGAACTATAACAAGGAGCAAACTGTACTATACTTTGAACCTAGTGAAAGGATGTTAAACAATTTTAAAACATTCATACCTCGAAAAGTATTTAATGATTAATATAATTGACCACCATTAGGGATTAATTGAATTGAAAGTAAAACTTATGAGTGAAAAAGGCGCTTTGCGTCTTTTTTTGTTGCATAATATTATTTTTCTTGATTTTTCTAAGGACTTTTGTCGAAATAAAAGGTATAATAATATACAAGTTTATTACAATTCAACTTATGTATTTAGTGTTGACAGCATATCTATGGAATATAGCTTGTCTCCAGGGGGAAAAAATGAAAAAGGATATAATAATATTTTTAGTAATATTAATATTGGTAACGGGGTGTGCTGTAGGTACGGCGCTGATTTACAATCGCTATTTTAAGGCAAATGAGGCTGTTGTAAATTGTTATGATGGCACAGACACAATACTTGTTATTGAAGGACAAGAGGTTTTAAGTAAAAATCCACCTCGGATTGTTGAAGGACAAATTCTTCTACCATTTGATACAGTCAAAGCTCATTTTGATCCTTATATTTGGTGGGATGAAACTCTAAATAAGGTTACAGTTACCACTTATGATAAAGTGATAAAGATGGAAACAGATAAACTGGATGCCTTTATTAATGAAGAACCTCTGGAATTAAAATTTCCAGCCACTGAGATTGATGGTGTGCTGTATCTTCCCATTGAATTTTTATCATCATATTATAAAATCAACATTAGGTATGCAAACAATTCAAATGTTGTTATTGTTGACCGTGAAGACGTAATTCATAGAATTGGATATCCTGTGAGTACTGGGGCCATTGTAAGAAAGGGCAGGAGTATAAGGTATCCCATTATAAAGATATTTGAAAACTACGCTCTCCATACTGAAGAATCGAAAATGTTCATTTTTGAAGAGTACGACAAATGGTATAAGGTAAGAACAGATGAAGGCTACCTGGGTTACATTAAAAAAGAAGATGTTGTAATAAAATCAATTGAGATAGGAATAATCCCTGATAAAGTTAAAAATAAACCAGAATTACCAGAGGGCAAAATTAATTTGGTTTGGGACCAGATGTATAGTCCTACAAAATCATACCTTGAAAGAGTAAACGAGGATGGCATTGACGTTATGTCACCTACATGGTTTCAAGTTGCAAACAGTAAAGGCGATTTGATTAACCGAGTAGATCCCCAATATGTACAATGGGCACATGAGAATGGTTACCAAGTGTGGGCACTTGTGGCTAATGACTTTGGAAATATAGATGATACAAGTGAAATATTGAATAATGGATTAAAAAGAGAATATATCATTAAGCAGTTACTTGCTTTTGCGTCGCTATATGAGCTCGACGGAATAAACTTAGATTTTGAAAATATTTATAAACATGATAAGGACGCTTACACTCAGTTCGTTAGGGAGATAACGCCTTTACTAAGAGAACAAGGTCTTATTGTATCTGTAGACGTTACTATTCCTGATGGTAGTGATACATGGTCAAAATGCTACGACAGAAAAGCTCTTGCTGAAACTGTGGATTATGTATGCCTCATGACTTATGATCAAACATGGGCTGGGAGTAGAGTTGCTGGCTCCACTGCACAAATTGTATGGGTTGAAGAAAATTTGAAAAAGACATTAAAAGAAGTTCCTGCTGAAAAACTTTTATTGGGAATTCCACTGTATACACGCCTTTGGGAGGAAACTACTGACGAGAACAGCGGAAAGGTAACAGCTAAAACAGGTAAAGCTTTGACCATTCAAGCAGCAGAGCGCTTAATAGAAGAAAACAACGCTATACCTGTATGGGACGAGGAGAGTGGTCAATACAAAGTCACTTATGAAAAAGAAAATGTAACATATAAAATGTGGCTTGAAAACCATCATTCTGTAAATTTGAAATCGTCTTTAGTTCATAAATACAATCTTGCAGGAACCTCTTCATGGAGTCATAATTTCGCAAATGAAGAGGTTTGGACAGTTCTTGCCCAAAATTTGAAAAATACCACCCATTATAATGAGTGGCACAGTCAATATGCGCTAAACCAAGCAGATAACCAGGAGTGAAATACCCACCACATAAGAGACGGAAAAATATCAGCTGATCTATTTAATAAATGTAACTTTTGAATGATCCCTCTCATGGGGTTCTTTTTCCATAGCAGCATACCCGACAGCTACAGCGAGACCATATTCATGACCTTCGGGAAATTGTAATTTGTTTTTCCAGTTTTCTGCAATTTCACCTTCAAAAACAACTCTGGGTAAACCAAGAATTACACTATCTAGTCCCATGGATTTGGCAGCTACAGCAATGTTTTGTGCGGCAATACCCACGTCTATCTGATACATTCCCTCAGGCTTTGCAGAAATGACAATAACACAAGGGGCATCATAGAAAACTTTGTTATTTCTTGACTCTAGACGTTGTATTATATTCTCGTCGCCTATATTCTTAAAATATGCTACCACGCCTTGTCCCAATTCATTAACAATAGATTGATTTTGCACAACAATAAAATGCCATGGCTGAAGATTCATAGCGCTTGGAGATGCCAATGCCGCCTCCACAAGAGCGTTTATCTGCTCCTTATTTAATTGTTTTTTTTGATATGCACGAATACTTCTCCTTGCTTTAATGGTTTCAAGAACTTTGTTATCCACCGTAATCCTCCCTTATAAAAATATTACTTAATAGTATGCTCTTTAGATATGAATTACATTTATCCCAATAAATACACTAACTATGATTGTAACACAATTTGCCTTAAGGGCAAACAGGAGGCAATTTTTATCGTCGAAATCAAATTGACTTACCCGAGCATGCAAATATATTCTGTCTGAGATTATTTGTGCCAATAATGACGAAAAATATGACTTTAGGTATAAGAAGTAGAAATAATGAAATAATTAACGAGAAGTCATAAATTTGTAACAATAAGCATTGTAGATGAGCATAAAATGTTATATAATGATTACAAGGAGGGTTTTATATGAGCTATGCTTTGGGCAGTAGAATTAAAGAATTGCGTACAAATCGTAAAATTAGTCAAGAACAAATGGCGGATGTTTTGGGGACATCAAGGCAAAGATACTCACGTATAGAAAATGGTCAAATAGACATTTCTTTCGTTATGATTAAAAGAATAGCTGAATATCTTGGTGTTCCAACATCAGAGATAACCTGTGCAGAAGAGGAAAAAAAGAAACTTACTACTTATTTCAGAGAGAAGTCCAGTAATAAAAATGTTATGGACTCTGTCGCCAAAATAGAAGAAATGTTAGAAGTTTTTAATGCTCATGAAAAATTGTATTATCAGATGAGGGTTCGTAATGATGGTAATTGATAAAATAGATATTGAAGATAAGGCATTAAAATTTAGACAAGCTCATAATATTCAGACTTGTGGTATAAAAGATATTTTTAGTATGATAGAACAAAGAAATATTGATTTAATTCGTTATCCGTTTGGTAAAGATGAATTATTGGGGTTTTGCACTGTATTTAAAGGTAAAAAAATTATTGTTTCAAATTCATCTGAAATTCTATCAAGGGAGATATTTACTATAGCTCATGAATTAGGTCATATATTATATGACTTTAATAATAGCAATCAAAATATAAATATAGATCTTGAGCTAAATGAGGAAACACAAGATATTTCTGAAGCTAGAGCTTTCTATTTTGCAAATTGCCTTTTAATGCCTGAAGAGCAAATGGTTAAATTTATTAAGTATGTATTGAAGAAGAAAAACAAGGAATTAAATGCTCTAGATATAGTTAGAATGCAGTTAGAATTTCAGGTAAGTTATGCAGCAGCTGTAAAAAGGCTTTATGACATTGGGTTTATAACCTTTAATCACAAAAGTGAGCTATTTAACGAGAGAAATTCTATTACATCGAAATCTTTGTTTAGAATGCTCCAAGCAGACGAAAGGTTGTTAAAGTCGGCAGATATTGTTCAAATTCCATCTAGATATTATGAGTATGTAATCAGTAATTATAATAATGGCTATATACCTTATGCAAGTTTGGAAAAAGCTCTTGCTCTCATAGGTATAGATGCTAAAGTTTTGAAAAAAGAAGAGAAAAATGATGATGAACTAAACATAGATGATATATTTGAGGAGTTTGAATGATGGACGCATCATTGGACACAGATATTATAATACATTTGTATAAAAGCAATAAGAAGGAGCTATTGTTTTCTTCCTTTGATAAGCTTTACATACATGAATATTTATTAAGAAATGAAATACAAAGAAAATCAAATCTAGTATATGAAGAAGTTCTCTTTGATGTAGATAATAGTAGGATTGAAATCATAGGAAACAAAGAATTGATCAAAATGGGAATCAAATCATTATTTGAGAATTATAAGAGTGAATACTATTATCTGTTTGATATGGGTGAATTATATGCCATAGCTTTAGCTAAAGCCATGGGTATTGCAGCATTCACCTCTGACGATACAAAAGATTTTGGACCCCATGATACACTAGTAATTCTGCAATTCTGTTGATGCTTAACTTGGGGTTTTTAAGTAAATTCTTTGCCTTGGATATGCGTATTTTGTTTATGTAGTCCAGCAAGTTTTCTCCTGTCTGCTCTTTAAATTTTCTGGAAAGATATGTGGGATTCATGTCCAAATACTCGGCTATATTTGAAATATTCAAATTGTAATTCATATAATTCTGAACTATATAATTTTCAATATTTTCAATGAATTTATCCTTTTGAATTTCACCAATTAGCGTAAGTTCATGTTCTATTGAATGGAATATGTCATCAAGAACATTTTTCATTTCTGAAATATTCTGACACTTCAAAAGCCTTTCTACAAAGTCGTCACAGTTTAGAAGGTTATGGCCTACGGAATTACTCAGCTCGTATAATGCCTGCGTAATTGTGTTCATCATAGAAAACATAACGCATTTTCCCATGCCTAATGATATATCTGATTCATTCTGGAGTTTGGAAATTACATCATTCATTATTTCATTGGCTTTTCTAACGTCGGTTCCTTTAATACAATTACTAATTCTCTGTTGTATTTCAAGGGGGAGAATATAACTTTATTTGAAATAGTAGAAAGGAAAATACTAAGAATAATTGGTATTAGCATCATAAATATATAAGAAAACAACCATGTTTTAAAAATACTTCTTTTGCTCTTAAATGCTATTCTCATTTAACTCTCCTCGAACAATAGTATTTGCTAATGCATTTCTATTCAATTTCCAGTTGGGTTTCATTCTACGATATATTATGGCTACATAAAATAAGCCTTAGTTAAATTATATCATGAATTTGTATGAAATTGATGGTATAATCCTAATATATAGAACTTCTTACAGGCACAAAAGATAACTAGTTTCATCTACAGGACAGTATGATTACTAGTTCTATAAAAGTAGCCGAATTTTCACCAGTTGTTACTCCAAAGTAGGTTTCTCATCTTTAACAGATAAAGGCTGGATTAGTGGGACTTTATAATATAAGCCTTTGAAGGTAAACTTAAGAATGGTTTTGTGCCAATAATTTCGAAAGAGTGATTAAAATGAAAAAAGTTTTACTTAACAATACACAGTTATGTGTTTCTCAATTAAGTCTAGGTACAGTGAATTTTGGTACAGTTATGGATTCTAAAGCATCAAAACACCAGCTTGATATCTTTTTTGAGTTAGGAGGCAATTTTATAGATACAGCTCATGTATATGGTGATTGGGTGCCCGGACCAAAGGGAAGAAGCGAGAAGATAATTGGAGAATGGCTTAAAGAAACCGGGCATAGACATGATGTTATTATAAGTACAAAAGGCGCTCATCCAGTTCTTTCTGACATGAGTTCAAGAATTAATCCTGTAGAGATAAAAAAAGACATAAATGAAAGTTTAGAGTATTTGAATACAGATTATATAGACCTATATTTTTTGCATCGCGATGATTCAGATAAGCCAGTATCAGAGATTTTAGATGTTTTAGAGCAGGCACGGCAACAGGGGAAGATTCGATATTATGGTTGCTCTAACTGGGCTTTGTCTAGAATTATTGAAGCAAATACTTATGCTAAAGAACATGGCTATTCAGGATTTGTGTGCAACCAACTTATGTGGAGCTTGGCAGATATTAAAGAAAATGCGATAACAGATAAAACACTGGTTTTAATGGATGAGGAAACATTTAATTACCATGAAAATACCAACATGAGTGTAATGGCGTATACTTCAGCAGCAAAAGGATATTTCACTAAATTATTTACAAACAAGGATTTATCCGACAAAATATCATCCAGATATGATACGCTATCAAATAAGCTCATATTTGATGAGTTGATTAAAGTAGCAAAAGAAGTTGGTGCCAGCTTAATTGAAGTTGAACTAGCATACATTATGCATCAGAAATTTGCATCTGTTCCCATTGTGTCATTTAGTAATGATGAACAGTTGAAACAAGGAATAAAAAGCTGCAAATTAATGCTTGATGATGAAATGATAAAGACATTTAGAGAATTAAAGAAATATGTGGTATAAGAACATAATGAGTAAAAGCAATTTCATTCCTATAAGCTGTGCAATTGCTTCAATTTGCGCTAATTATGTAAGCACATTATAATATATATTATTAATTGCTTTTTGATGACTACCTAATGCATGCTAAGGAGAACAGATATGCCACCACTAAATCTACTGATAAAGCCTTCCTCTGGCAACTGCAATCTGAGTTGCAAATATTGTTTTTATCAATCCATTACTGAAAATAGAAATGTAAAGTCCTACGGTATGATGAGTATTGACTTACTTGAGGAGCTTGTAATAGAAAGCCTTAAATACGCTGATAAATACTGTACTTTTGCATTTCAGGGTGGGGAACCTACACTGGTAGGACTTGATTTTTATGAAAAACTAATTAAGTTTCAAAAAAAGCACAACTCTAAAAACATACAAATTACTAACTCTATTCAGACAAACGGAATGGTTATTGATAATAACTGGTCAAAATTCTTTGCTCAGAACAATTTTCTTGTCGGGATTTCTTTGGATGGTCCTAAGGATATCCATGACGTTAATAGGGTTGATGCCAAAAATTCTGGCTCCTTTTCTAAAGTGATGCAAGCAATAGATACATTTAACAAGTATAATGTAGAATACAATATTTTAACTGTGGTAAATTCATTAACTTCAAGACATATCCAAAAGATATACAATTTCTTTAAAAAAGAGGGTTTTAAATATCTGCAGTTCATCCCATGCCTTGACCCATTAAATGAAGCACCAGGAAAACACGACTATTCCCTTACTCCAAGAAGGTATACATTTTTCTTAAATACTCTTTTTGATTTATGGTACGCTGATATAAGACAAGGGAATCCAGTTAGCATCCGTTATTTTGATAATTTAGTAAGTATGTTAATGGGATATCCACCAGAATCATGTGGGATGAGTGGTGTGTGTTCTTGCTACTTTGTCATAGAAGCCGATGGTAGTACTTTTCCGTGCGATTTTTATGTCATTGATGAATGGAAACTTGGCAACATAAAAAATGAAACCTTTGATGAGATGTATAACTCTGAAAATGCTACAAAGTTTGTTGAGGTCTCTAAAAATATAGATCCTAATTGCAATAAATGCCCATATCTTGTGCTATGCCGTAGTGGTTGTAGGAGATATAGAGAGCCCTTTGAAAATGGCTTGCCAGTGTTAAACTATTTTTGTTCCTCATATAAGGAGTTTTTCGGCTATGCTGGAAAAAGGCTTGAAGAGATAGCTAGAAGACTTTCACAACGGAATTCACTACGCTAATAATAATACTGTTAAATAAAGAATTGTGTAAGAACTAAATTGTTTTGAAAAGAAATTAACCATGAGTGAGAAACAAGATATTAGTTAGATTAAATTCGGGAGGTTTAATATGTTTGTTAAAAATGAAAATACAAAATCACAGAATGCGGGAAATGGTGTTACTCGCAAGATATTAGGAAGAGGCGGATCTTTGATGATGGTAGAGGTTAAGTTTGATAAAAATGCAATAGGAGATCCCCATACCCATCCTCACGAACAAGTAAGCTATATAGCAAGCGGTTCTTTTGAGTTTACTCTCGAGGGTGAAAAGCAGATCTTAAAAAAGGGTGACAGTGTTTATATTCCTGCAAACGCAATTCATGAAACAGTAGCTCTAGAGGATGACTCAATTATTTTAGATGTGTTCACCCCACAGCGCGAAGACTTTTTATAAGATTGGTGGATGAGGGTAATTGATCTAAAGTATCTGAGTATTGAACTTAAATTTTAAGGTTGTTTTATCGAGTTCGATTGTTATAGAATACTTATGAGATGGCTGGTAATAAATAGCTCTCTGGTATTATATTTGTCATAGTTATTGATTACCTCTCTGATTTCATGATGGGAGTTATTACTCTGTGATATTTTAGGTCGTCATAGCCTTTGATTACTGCTCCTATTTTTATGGTGGGAGATAATAATAATGTGAAATTGTAAGTGGGGTTTGCGTTGATAAAGTTATTTCGTCAAAGATACAAAACAGGCTTATTAAGAAATACCGATAAGCTATGTATACCTGCGTTCATAATTTCTATTGTTATACCCGTAATAGTACTGCGTATTACTGTTTTTCATAATGAAGAGATGGCACAAGTTCTGCTGAACACCCAAAGTTATGACGATTATTATAGCTTAATTAAAATGCTCTGCCTTTTGCTTGCAACTATACTGCTCTTTATAATATTTGCACATAAAAGAGACACTGAAAAACAAATTCATAAAAGTCTGTTACTGCTGATTCCCTATGTGGCTTGTATATTATTATCAGTTATTTATTCTGATTATAAAATCTCTAGTGCATTCGGAATAGTGGATCATTACGAGGGTGCACTGACCCAGCTATGTTATTGTTTTGTTTTAGTGTTCTTCTATTACTTAGTGGATAATACATCAATAGTTATTACCATTTTCAAAATGCTTTGTATTGGCTCCTTCATTGTTGCATTCATAGGTTTGTTACAGTTTATAGGGATATTGTACACAGAAAGACCATATGAAATCTCTTCGACTATAGGAAATTCAAACTATGTTGGAACATATGCTGCTTTGTTAGTGCCAATTACATTTGCATTAATACTTATAGAAACAGACAAAATAAAGAAAGTGCTAAATATTATCATATATTTCGGTGCTGCTTTTTTTCTATTAGTGGGCTCGCAATCAAGAGCAGGATATATTGCATTTGCTGTAACTACTTTATTATTTCTTATTCTTATGTGGGGCGAGTTAAAGAAACAATTGAAATGGTTTTTTGCTACAGTTTTTTATGGTGTAATAATATTTATACTAATGAGCACGTATTCGAATGGTGTAATATGGAATGAAGTTCAAAGTCTAAACCCCTTAAAACAAGAAGTACACAAAGGAAAACTCATTTTTGAAGATGTCATAATATATGGCACCAATGTAGAGGTCAAAACTAACAAATGGATATTAAATCTGGAATACACAAACGAAGGTTTTATTTTCTACAATGAGGACATGCAGCATATCCCACATAAAAAAGATAACAATGCAATAGATATACATTTTTTGCAGGAACCATATCAAGAAATAAGTGTACGTGAAATAAAGAATGAAGATTATACATGGATAATGCTGGAGGTAGAAGGTAAGGATATTGAGTTCGTATATGTCAACGACAAGCTTAAAGTAGTTGGTTTTAATGGAAAAGTAACTGATATAGAGGCGGCGGAATCTTTTGGGTTTACCGGTAAAGAATCATTTGCATCGGGTAGGGGTTATATATGGTCAAGATCAATACCATTACTGAAAAAAGCAATATTTATTGGATATGGCCCTGATACATTCATATACATTTTTCCACAAAACGATATAGTAGGTAAGCTCAATTATGGGGCGATATGGGCGATTATTTCAAAGCCTCATAATTGGTATTTACAAATAGCTTTAGGTTATGGTGTGCTCTCACTTATATGTATATTGGCTTTGATTATTTGGCTTTTAGTAAATGCATTAATGTTTATTTATAGAAATGTAAAAACGCTAACTCCATCAGCCAAAGTTGAAGGAGTTAGCGTTAAATATTCAGATAGAAGAATTATTGTATCTGCTATTATTCTTTCTGTTGCCGGTTATTGTATAACTGGCGTATTTAATGATAGTATTGTGGCTGTTTCGCCAATTTTCTGGATGCTATTAGGCATGGGCATAAGACAGTCTAGCCTAAAGCTTTAATTTAGTTACCAAGTTTTCTTTGGATCCTGGCTTTCTGGCTCTCGCTAGGATTACATGTTAGAGCTTTGTTATAGCAGTCTTTTGCAGCTTCATAATCCTGCATTTGGTAATGTGAGTACATATCACCTAACGCAATCCAATACTCAGCGGTATCTGGCATTTGATTTGTTAAATCCTTAAATATGCCCAGAGCCTTAGGAATATCACCCAACTCTGCATATGTCCAACCAAGAGAATTCCATACTGAATAATCCTTTGGTTGGAGCGTCAAGAACTGTTCATAATATATTGCAGATTTTGCCTTGTCGGTTGATGAATAGTGTTTTGCAAGCTTTAACATCGCACCAGCGTGGGAAGGCTCAATCTCTAATACCTTCAAAAACAAGTTTTCTGCTTCTAGAGTGTTTCCTTTGTCATATTCGCTAATGGCTTTATCATAAACTTCTGTAGGGTTTGTATTCTCCATTTTAATAGTAACCATATTGCTATCGCGTAGGAAATCCACTTCTGCACCGAATATTTCTGTCATAAATCTAACAGGAACGTGAGTCCTATTGTATCGTACCTGTACCGAAACATCCAATTGATGCTCTATCCCATTTACTAGTACGATATCGCTGTCATTCCACATTTCCACCTTGGTATCACCTTTTGATGCAAAAATTGCACCAGTTGCTGAATCCCAACCTACATCAGCACCGACGGACTCCATTACACCTCTTAGTGGTACCATAGTTCTGCTATTTGAGAAATAGGGATCTGTGTCGAAAAACATTTCTTTACCGTTAAGCTGTAGGCGTATAGGTGTATCTTTTTTTGCGGTAATTACTATGGAATTACTTAATTCTCTAGTGGGGGTTGTGATTATTTTACCTTCGAACATTAATGCTGATGATGCACCACCATCTAAATTGATTGCATTTATAAGACCTATATCTTTTAAAATAGTAGCAAGCTCAACAAGAGTTACATTGTTTACTGTGCCCATTACAAGAAAGGAATTTTTATCTTCACCAATAAAGCTTCTTTGAGCACGTCCTGTAAACTTCACATCTGTGAAGCCTTCTTTAGCAGCATTGTCTAGAGCTTCTCCTTTTTTCACTAGCATAGGACCTGCTCCAATAGTTGTTCGTACATCTGACCAGTCAATTGTATTTCCCTTTTTCATGCCTTGAGAAAAGTCAGTTTGATTGTAATTTACTTTATAATCTACGCCATCTCCAATTTTAAATAAGGCGGAATATACTTCAGCTCCGAAAACCAGTGTATAGCCATCACTATGTATAGGAGCCAATCCCTTTTTGATTTCCACAACCTTATTATTTCTAATAACGATGGCGGTTTTATTACCAGCATCAACTTCATTACCAAAGTCCGGAGTGTAAAGGATATTGGCATTGTCAGTGTAGAAAACTTGATTTATACCCCAAACCGACCAGTTGTAAGGGTATTCCCAGTTACCATTTATCGACCCTGAAATAGTTGTATAAAGCCAGTCGGTTTTTATTTTATTATCGGCGGTAAAACCAATAGATGACCCACTGTTACTTATAAATACATTCCTTCCCTGAACCTGTATGTTTCCAATAGGCTGAAGATCAGAATGTACGTTGAAAAACGTACCATTTATCGCTGCAATTATTTCAGTATTTTCATCTTTAGCGCTATTGTAAATGTTTTGGAATGTGTCAACCTCACCAACACTACCCTTTGCTAATACCGCTTCAACCCTTATATTAGGATTTTTCATATCGATCCATACGGTATTAACGTCCCTGACGCCATCTTTAAGCTGAACTCTTATAGTCTTAGTATACGTTTGCTCTGCAGCGTATACATTGTTTTGCAGAAGAATACAGAACATTAAAGCAAATACAAATAGTAATAATTTCTGTGTTTTCATTACATCACCCTTTCAGTAAAAATCCGTGTAAACTTATCACAAAGGATTATACCATGTATTAGTTTTTTTAGATATGTTAATAGAGTCAATTCACCTCTTTGTTTAGATGACCCGACAATAATCATTCCATATTTCTTTTTTGAAACTTTTTACTTGACAACCTTTTAAAGTTTGCACATATTCGATATAATCGAATACATAAGCTAGGAAAAAATACTTTAGTATACTACTCAGCTCGGATTAAGTATAGCAATCTAACAGGCTGAATAATTAACATACAATAAGATTAGGCGTTAAAATACATAATAAAAAAGGAGCAGATTTATGAATATATGTGAAAAACTTTTGAACAAGACATCTACATTAGCTGTTATTGGTCTGGGCTATGTGGGCATGCCTCTTGCTATAGAGTTCGCTAAAAAAGTAAATGTTATTGGTTATGATAAAGATGCACGAAAAATAAGCAGTTATAAAGAAGGATTTGACGTAACAGGCGAGGTTGGTAATGAGGCGCTAAAAAGTGCAAACATCATATTTTCCGATGATGAAAATATTCTTGACAAAGCTTCTTTCTACATTGTGGCGGTGCCCACTCCCATTGCTAGTGACAAAACTCCCGACCTAAATCCGCTAATTAGTGCAAGCTGTTCTATTGGGAAACATCTTAAAAAAGGTGATATTGTAGTATATGAATCCACAGTTTATCCCGGAGTTACAGAGGAGATTTGTGTGCCAATACTTGAAAAGGAGTCCGGCCTTAAACTGGGCGTGGACTTCAAGGTTGGATACTCGCCTGAAAGAATTAATCCTGGTGACAAGGTTCATACTGTGACAAAAGTATTGAAAATTGTGTCGGGTATTGACGACGAGGCTCTTGATGAAATAGCAGATGTTTACAGTATAATAGTAGAAGCGGGTATTTATAAGGCTGAAAGCATAAAAGTTGCAGAAGCGGCAAAGGTTATTGAAAATACACAAAGGGATATTAATATTGCCTTTATGAATGAATTGTCCATCATTTTTAACAAGATGAACATAAATACAAATGCTGTTCTTAGAGCTGCCGGGACAAAGTGGAATTTTCTTAAGTTTACCCCCGGTCTTGTAGGTGGACACTGTATTGGTGTGGACCCTTACTATTTGTCATATAAAGCTCAACAGATGGGTTATCACCCAGACGTTATACTTGCTGGCAGGAGAATTAACGACACAATGGGCAAGTATGTAGCAGAAAATACCGTAAAACAGCTAATTAAAGCCGATAAACAGATTAAGGGCGCCAGAGTTTATATTATGGGATTAACTTTTAAAGAAGATGTGCCTGATACAAGGAATACAAAAGTATTGGATGTTATAAGTGAGTTGCAAGAATATGGTATTGATGTGTTAGTGTCGGATAATGTAGCAGATGAAGATGAAGTTCTTGCTCAGCACGGCATTAGCCTACTTGAATATGATGAAGTAAAAAATGTGGATGCTGTTGTGTTAGCTGTTTGCCATAGCGAATACAAGAAAATATCTCTTGATATGCTAAAAGATAAATACTCGGATGGCATGAAGGTATTAGTTGATGTAAAATCCATGTATTCGCAAAAAGATGCAGAGGAAAAAGGTTATCTGTACTGGAGCTTATAGTACCTTAGGTATTTTGCCATATAAATATTTTTTGGTAGCAGTATGATATATTAGGATTAGATAGATAGAAAGAGCTTTTGCTTACACTGATGTCCGGATAACTTATATTCATGTTACCCAAGCAACTTTAGTTGCTATTAAAAAAATAAAAGGAACGTACCCGCGCGGTTCGTAGAAGAGGTGCATCATGTTAAAAGAATTTAAAAAGTTTGCATTAAAGGGCAATGTAGTTGACATGGCGGTTGGTGTTATTATAGGAACTGCTTTTGGAAAAATTGTGACTTCATTGGTAAATGATATAATAATGCCATTGTTGGGTATCGTTTTGGGACAAATAAACTTAAAACATTTGAAGCTTGTAATAAAGCCTGCAGAAGGAGATATTGCAGAACTAGCAGTTTTATACGGGCAGTTTCTTCAAAATGTACTTGATTTTTTAATTATTGCATCTTCGATCTTCTTAGTTGTAAAAATGCTCACATCATTAAAAACCAGGGCTGAGAAATTGGCGAAGAAAGAAGAAGAAGAAAAGCCACAAGAACCTCCGAAACCATCGAACGAAGAAGTATTATTAACGGAAATTAGAGATTTACTTAAAGAGCAGAAAACTATTGAAGGATAATTGTATTGTAAAGGTTATAACGCTAAAGTCGTACATAAAGATTTTCACCACATACTGTACAGCTAATCTTTATTAAGGTTACATTAAAAGCTATTGATAATTTAGGTAATTCATAAGTTAAAGAAGGACTAATTAAATGAACAAAGACTCTGCCTGGTATGCGGTTTTTGTGAAAACAGGTGAAGAAGATAAAGTTAAAGCACGCCTGGATTACCGTTTTGACGGTAGTCTTGTTGTTGTGACTCCAAAAAAAGTAATTAAGGAAAGAAAAGGTGGAAAGTGGTACCAGAGAATACGGAATTTGTTTCCGGGCTACATATTTATCTATGGTATTCTTGACGAGAAAAATTATAAACAGCTATGGGATGTTCCGGGTCTTTTTAAGTTATTGTGTACTGACAGGGAGCCTGTTCCAATTCCCGCTCAAGAGATAGAGGTTTTTGCCAGTTTGTTTGATGATGAAGGCACAATACAAGAGTCTGAGATTTTTATGGAAGGCGATGAAATTACAATAATAAGTGGTCCATTAACTTCGCTACAAGGGAAGATACAAAGAATTGACAGGAGGAAAGGAAGAGCACGTGTGCTCTTGGATTTTCTTGGTGAGGAAAGAGTTATTGACTTGGGTGTAAATATAATTGAAGCTATCAAATGAATAGTAGTTACCCACAAGTTACAATGATTTAAGTGAATATTATATGAAATTCAGCTATAGTAAAACTTACCTCAATTCGAGTATTTAAGTAAATGTAGTTGGATAGAAAGGTTTGAAAATATGAATAACAAGCAATTAAAAGCACTGGCTGATAGCGTAATTGAAAGCATTAGCAAGATTATTGTGGGAAAAGAAGATGTTATCCGAAAGCTTTTCATATGTCTAATCTGTGGGGGGCATGTATTATTAGAGGACGTACCCGGAACGGGAAAGACACTTCTTGCAAAAACACTAAGTCGTTCTCTTGATTTACAGTTCAGCAGAGTTCAGTTTACCCCAGATTTGTTACCAACTGATATTACAGGCATTCACTATTACAATCAAAAACAGGGTGACTTTGTTTTTAGAAAGGGTCCTGTGTTTACAAACATTTTGTTGGCTGATGAAATAAATAGGGCCACGCCAAGAACTCAATCCAGTCTTTTAGAATGTATGGAAGAAAAACAGGTTTCCATAGACGGTAAAACCTACATTTTAAATCCGCCTTTTATGGTTATAGCAACTCAAAATCCAGTAGAAACCCTTGGTACATTTCCACTGCCCGAAGCTCAGTTGGACCGTTTTCTAATGAAATTGTATATGGGTTATCCGAGGACAGAGGAAGGTATTGAAATAATGAAGAGGTTCCGATTTGAAAACCCATTACCACATATAACCCCAGTTGCATGCGAAAAAGACTTTGAAGGGGTATCGGAGATATTTAAAAACACTTTTGTTAGTGAGGACATGTATTCATATATTATTCAAATTGTTGAAGCAACAAGAAGGCATGCCGATGTTTTGCTTGGAGCAAGTCCGAGAGCGAGTCAGGCATTACTAAAAACAAGTCAGGTGCTCTCTGCAATAAATGGTAGGGATTATGTTACCCCTGATGATGTTAAGGAAATGGCAATACCCGTTTTGGCACATAGAATTGTAGCAAGACATTCAGGGAATGAAATAGGAAAGCCTGTAACTCATTCTATATTAGAGCAGATAATACAAAGAGTTCATGTTCCAACCGAAGAAAGTCTTAAAGAGAAGTCGGGAGTATAGTAAATGTGGGTATATAAGCTGCTTCTTGCAGCTATTGTTGTGCTTTTAATTGAATCATATTTAGTATTGAAGTATGGTCTTTCTAAAGTCAGTATTGAAAGAGGCTTTGACACTTTGCATGCAAATTTTGGGCAGAGTGTTCATTTAATCGAGAAAATCAGCAATAAAAAAATAATCCCTGTTCCGTGGTTAAAGGTGGAATCGAGAATTGATAGTGGTCTTCAGTTTGGTCGTCAGGAAGATTTGAACATTTTGCAAGATGAATTCCATATAAGCATTTTTTCAATGCTCCCATATACGCGGATTATTAGAACTCATGATGTAAAATGTGTGAAACGTGGTTTCTATCATCTGAAATCAGCGGCATTAACAGCTCGTTCAATTACCGGATCTATATCGGCAGGCAAAGACGAAACGACTGATGCAAAGCTATATGTTTTTCCAAGAACATTGGCCATGTTAGAAATGAATTTCCCATCACATAGCTGGCAAGGAGATAGTGTAGTAAGACGCTGGATTCTTGAGGATCCTTTTATTCATGCAGGAATACGGGAATATACATTGTCTGATCCAATGAAGAATATTAATTGGAAAGCATCGGCACGTTTTGGAACTCTTCAGGTAAATCAGTATGATCCTACTGCACAGCACAGGCTTATGATTCTTCTAAATGTTGACACAAAATTGAATCAATGGACAGTTACAGATGAACCAGAGCGGATAGAATATGGAATTTCAGTGGCTGCTACGCTTTTTGAATATGCCTTTAAAAATGTAATCGAGGCAGGATTTGGCTCAAACGGCTTTCTAAAGGATATGGAAAAGCAACCAATTAGGATTGAGCCTGCCATAGGTAAGCATCACCAAATAAAAATAATGGAGAATCTTGCACGTTTAGTAATATTAAGAAGTGTTAGTTTCAATACATTGCTTGATAGAGAATTGGACAAAAGTCCGAATAATATTGATTATCTTCTAATAACAGCTGTTATTGACAATGACACAGAGGAAAAAATTCGTCGTTTAAGGGGAAAAGGTAATTCAGTTGAGATTCTGAAAATCTAAGCAGGTATTGTTTACAAAATTGCATCTTGAGATGCTAAAGGAAAGTGAACTATGTCAATGCCTTGATGTTAAATTTCAAAAAGCTTGATAGGATGGAAAAATGAAAAAACAAGTTTTATTAAGATGGTTTTGGTGCACAATGGAATATTTAATGATATTTCCCGCGATTGTAATTCTAACAAGTTTTAGTCTATCTCACTATGCAACGGTTATTTTTGTGGCAACGCTCCCTTTGCATCTGTTTATTGGTATTCTTATAACTTATATCATGAAACGATTTCGTAGAATAATTGCAGTTTTGGTAGGAGCAGCTTATGTAATAATTATTACTTTAGTTCTAATGCTAACCCTTTTAACCGGTAGAATCGGAGAAATCATTATTGTAATAGCTGGAGTTTCATTTTTCTATTATTGGGGTGTTAGAGCAGGTATAGGCGATACTAAAACCATATTTTTCTATTCAATAGGTCTTATTATACATGCGGTGTCTTTGTTTATTATCAGTCAATTAGAAAGTCTTCGGACTATTTTGCCAATTGTAATAATGATTTCAATAATTTATTGTATTATTGGTCTTCCGTTGGCAAACAGGCGTTTCTTAATAAATGAAACCCATGAAAAAAATAGTCTTAAAATTGTACCTGGAACGGTTCTAAGAGGTAATAAGATTATTGTAACTATTGCACTTGCAGGTATTATCATTTTATCTTTTTGGAATACATTGATGGAAGTCTTTCTTTATATTGCAGAATCAATATCATGGATTATTGGCAAAATTTTTGAGTTTTTAGGTTCAGTATTTTCGTCCTCTGAGGGTAATGGTGCTCCTGGAGGGGGAGGAATGGACCAGTTGCCACCAGCAGAGGAAAATCCAATAGTAAGCACTATTCTGGATATAATTGCTTTACTTTTATTTGCATTAATATTGTTTTTTATCATCCGTTATCTTATTAAAAACTATAAGAGGATATATAAGTCTTTGTATAATCTATTATCCGCCTTGTTCAATCGACTTTATAGGTGGAGTTCTACCGAGCAAGGGTACTTTGATAGTGAAGAATCATTGTTAAAGAGTGAAATACCTAAAAGACAATCCTTTATAAAAAGACTATTTAAACGAGAGCCAAGATGGCGTGACATGAAGGATAATAGCAGTAGGGTGCGTTTTATATATTCAAGATTTGTTATTGACCATATAAGAAAAGGGTTTAGGTTCAAACTTTCAGACACGCCTTCTGAAGTAGTGGAACAGATCCAAACTTATGACAAGCATGAAGAAAACGAACATACAGTGTTAGGAAATGTGTATAATGAAGTACGGTATGGAGCAAAAACTGTAGACGATGAAACGGTGAGCACTTTAAAGAAGAAGTACTTATGATATGTTAAAGAATCGGGAACCACAGCGTACTACTCGTTGCAGTTCCCAAAAACTCATATTATAGTTTGTGATTAAATATCTTTTTTTCATTTGTATTTACTACTCATTCTTACTTTTCCAAGTCTTTGTATTTACTAATTTCTATGGGGTTATAAAATAATCCTTATTTAGATACCAAAATTAGAAACACACAAAGCTGCTGATATTTTCCAGATCAGTTCCGAAATACACCCAATTAAAGCCATTCCAGCGCCATCCTGCTACTGAGCGTGGACCTACGAACACAAGCCATGCCCAGAATTGTCTGCCATTTTCAAGCCATATATATACGAACCGGAACAAGCATGGTCGTATTGCGCCAGGATCAACCGCAAGGATGGATATACCTTCATCTCTTTGAGCGGGAATAAATGAGGGAGGTGGCCCCTGTGGTGGTCCTTGTTGTCCAGGTGCCCCTAAAGGTGGTCCAAATGGTGGAGTATCCGGTCTGCCAGGTGGACTAAAAGGCGGAAAAAACCGTCTTGGTGCTCTAGGTCTGAAAAATCTTTCTATTGGTAGTTGTGCTTGATATCTGTCATCAGGCATATTTATCACCACCTTATTCTAACTTGTATTATATATTATGGTTGTTAGACATATTTGGACACTATTATGTAAAGTAAATTAAAATCAATGTGCAAAACACTTTTCTTGTTTTATATCCATCGTTAATCCATTCAATATAAAGTAAATTAATGATTTGCAAACCAATGTGAGCATCTATTATGAGTTCGCAATTGTTATATATAGTATTATTTTCAATATTTAAAAATATTGTTTTCCAATTTGAAAATAAGGTGGAAATTCTATTTATGCTATGATACAATTATTATATAGTTAAAAAATTAACAAAGATTAGTTTTGCTTGTAAAGGAGTGAAAATACATGAAAAAATATTTGAGAGTACAAATGTCCGATGGTGCTATATATGATATTCCTGCTGATATTATAGCAGAGCATAGGGCTGGATACTTTGATAATAATTCTGCTGAAAAACTTACATACCACGCAAGTTCAATTCAGCCAAGGCTTTATAGCACAGAAAAGGAATTTGCACTGAGTAATGATGAAATCTTAATAGAATGGGCTACAACAAAAATGAAATGGAAAGAAATTGAGCCCTATGCTAAAAAGGTGGAATCTGAAGACGACAATTATGAAAAAGAATGGGCTACTGCTGAAAAAAAGGTTATATCTGAGTAAGAAAGTGGAGCCAATACAAATACCATTTTGGCCAACTTCTGGTCAACAGCTGAGAGATAGAAAAATCCCCAATGTAAAAACATTGAGGATTTCTTTGTTTTACTGGTACGCCCGACACGATTCGAACGTGCGACACCAAGTTTAGGAAACTTGTGCTCTATCCTACTGAGCTACGGGCGCATATATAATCATTTCAATCAAGTAAATATTTTACTACACATCCTGGTATGTGTCAACGAGCTAAAGTGTTGATATAATATGGTACAGAATTTGTAATTACATACAACTCTATGGTATTTGATAATACCATATGCATAAAGCTTTGCGCAGTTATACTAAGTCTATATCATTGTAAAGAACAGATATAATAAATATTTCATACCATGATAGAGGGTTAGTTTAGTGACAAGGGTGACAGAATATGGCAGATTGTTTAGCTGTATATGATTCCGGGAACTTTGCAATAAAAATCTCCAGACATTTTGAAAGGATGGGGTATGTTTTTGAAGTCATTTCGTTACCATGTAAAATTTCAACAACAGGTTGCGGTTACTGTTTGAAGTTCCCTGAAGAATATAAAGATATGGTTTTATGTGAAAGTAGAAAACTAAATATTCGGATTCGGGAATTATACAGAGTGATTAAGGGCAACTTAAAGAACACCTATGAGAAAATACCTCTGGTTTAGTATGCCGCATTGCTAAACCATATTTACATTTAACTTTAATATTGTGAGAATGTGTACTATAATAATGGGCGAGGTTTGTTGTAGGGTAGGAGTAAATTTCCGTGTATAAGTCTTAGCTACATTTGATAAACGCTTATGTTATGGATACAAGATTTAGCTATGGAATACTTATGAAAATGTAAGGAGGAATGTATGATATAGTTATTCTCTATATCATGCAGATTTACTATGACAAATAATGAATTACCAAAGGTGCTTGAATTTGCAAAGGAACTAGCCAAACAAGCAGGGCGTATAATTTTAGATATTTATCAAAAGGATTTTTCGGTAGATTACAAAGATGATTCATCTCCTGTCACAGAAGCTGACAAAAAAGCCAACGATTACATTGTAAATAAGTTGAAGAAAAAATATCCAGAATGTGCTATACTAGCTGAAGAATCGAAAGATGATTCTGTAAGACTTAGTAATGATTGGTGTTTCATTGTAGATCCTTTAGATGGTACAAAGGAATTTATTAAGAAAAATGATGAGTTCACAGTAAATATTGCCCTATCATATAGAGGTAAGCCTGTTATGGGGGTTATTGGTATTCCTGTTACTGGAGAATTGTATTTTGCGGTAAAGGGGCTCGGGGCTTTCTATGAGAAGGATGGACATGTAGAAAAAATACATGTATCTACGCGGACAGAGGATATACGCCTTATGAAGAGCCGATCTCATCAATCGGATAAACTTATACAGCTTATAGAAAAAAACGAAATTAAGAATGTAATTGTAGCAGGAAGTGCCATAAAGGGATGTCTTATTGCAAAAGGCGAAGCTGAGGTTTACTACCGTTTCGGTTACACAATGGAATGGGATACCGCTGCAATGCAATGTATAGTGGAGGAAGCTGGAGGCATATTCCGCCAGATGGATGACAGTGAAATGACATATAATCGAGTAAACAACCTGAACGAAAAGGGCTTTTATGTTATTAATCACCCAGAAAATAAATTAACTTTGAACTTTTAAATTATCTAAATATGCACTGTATAATTGATATAAAATGTTTAACTATTGCAATTATATGAGGAGGTAGTCAATGAATCGTCTCGACAAGCTTGAAAATAAGTCAGTACATATATTAAGAGAAGCTTATGCCAACTTTCAAAATATGTGCATGCTTTGGTCAATAGGAAAGGATAGTACTGTTTTGCTCTGGTTGGCACGAAAAGCATTCTTTGGTCATGTACCGTTCCCATTGGTGCATATTGATACCCATTATAAAATACCTGAAATGATTGAATATAGAGATAAGCTTGCACTTGAATGGGGCTTGGACATGGTATATGGAGAAAATAAGGATGCTTTGGATAACAAACTCACATTTCCTGATGGAAATGCAACACATATTGAATGCTGTAAGCTATTAAAAACTGAGGCTTTACGGAATACATTGAACGGGAAATGGCCGAGATACCGGCTAAATCATACAAAAAAAGTCTACGAAATAGATAGTAACACTGAACCATATACCGGCGTAATCGTTGGAGTAAGAGCAGATGAAGAAGGAAGTCGATCGAAGGAAAGATATTTCTCGCCAAGAGATAGAAACAATGATTGGGATGTTGGTGATCAACCACCTGAATTTTGGGGACAGTTTAAAACAGATTTTGCTCCGGGGACACATCTTCGTATTCACCCACTGTTAGATTGGACAGAGTTAGATGTATGGGAGTATATCAAACGTGAAAACATTCCTACAGTATCATTGTATTATGATCATGGTCAGGGAAAGAGATATCGTTCTCTTGGCTGCTACCCTTGCACTTTTCCAGTTGATTCAAATGCAAAAAATGTTGATGATATTATTGAGGAGCTTAAAACAGGAAAATTTGCAAATATCGCTGAACGCTCTGGAAGAGCTCAGGACAAGGAAGATGGTGGAGGTCTTGAGGAATTAAGAAAAGGTGGATACATGTAGTTTTTGCTAGAGCAAAACTTGCTATTGTTATATCGCAGTAATGCAGTTAGAAGCAATATGATTTGGTTGTCAAAAAATCACAAAGAGGAAGGTATTTGGGATGAGAAATGAGTTCTCTTTTAATAAGCTAGATTTAATGCGAAAACAAGATATGAATATAGTAATTGTGGGGCATGTGGATCACGGAAAGAGCACTGTAATAGGACGGCTTTTAGCCGATACACATTCATTACCAGATGGTAAGTTGGAGCAGGTAAAAGAAACCTGCAGACGTAATTCTAAACCATTCGAATATGCTTTTCTTTTGGATGCATTAAAAGACGAACAGTCTCAAGGTATCACTATTGATACAGCCCGTTGTTTTTTTAAGACAGAGCTAAGAAACTACATAATCATAGATGCTCCTGGCCATATAGAGTTTTTAAAGAATATGATTACAGGTGCCTCCCGAGCAGAAGCGGCACTTTTAGTCATAGATGCAAACGAAGGTGTTCAGGAAAACTCCCGACGCCACGGATATATGTTGTCCATGCTTGGTATAAAACAAGTATGTGTGCTTGTAAATAAAATGGACTTAACGGATTACAATGAAAAATCATTTAGAAGAATTGAAAGACAATATAGACGATTTTTAAGAAGAATTGATGTTGAACCTAAATGCTTCATTCCAGTTAGTGCAATGCAAGGCGATAATATAGCAAACCATTCAAAAAATATGCCATGGTATGAGGGCATGAATGTTCTTGAGGTTTTGGACACTTTTGAGAATGAAGAATTACCTGAGGACAAGCCATTCCGTATGCCTGTTCAGGATGTATATAAGTTTACTAAAGGTGGAGATAACAGAAGAATTATTGCAGGAACAATTGAAACAGGCCAAATATCTGTTGGAGATGAAGTGGTATTCTATCCATCGGGCAAAATAACAACTATTAAATCAATAGAGGCTTTTAACCGTAATCCTCAAGAAAGTATAGGAGCAGGTTGGGCGTGTGGTTTCACCATGAGCAAACAGATTTATGTCAGGCGTGGGGAAATAATGTGTCTCACCAAAGAACTAAAACCAAAGACTACAGGTAGAATGCTTGTGAATTTATTTTGGCTTGGTAAGAATCCTTTGGTTAAGGACAAAACCTATTATTTAAAACTAGGAACTGCTAAGGTAGCTATGCAACTTGAAGAGGTTCAAAGTGTAATGGATGCATCTGAGCTTGTTGGAAAGAAAAAGGAACAAGTTGATCGCAATGAGGTGGCAGAGTGCATATTAACCTTGGATAAGCATATTGCATTTGACTTAATGAGTGACATTGCAAAAACAAGCCGCTTTGTTATAGTAGACGATTATGAGATCTCCGGCGGTGGAATAGTCATGCAAGATATGGAGGATCAAACCAGTTGGGTACGTGATAAAGTTCTAATGCGTAACTACAAATGGATTGGTAGTGAAATCAGCTCAGAGATGAGAGCTTCAAAATATAAACATAGAGCTAAACTAATATTTATTACAGGATCGAAGGATAGTCCTAGAAAAGATTTAGGAAAAGCACTGGAAAAAGAGTTGTTTAGTGAAGGAAAGCTTGTATATTATCTAGGCATAGGAAGCGTTGTATATGGGGTTGATGCAGATTTAGTCGACAGCAAATTACTTGTACACAGCAGAAAAGAACATATTCGGAGATTGACCGAAGTTGCACATATAATGCTTGATGCGGGGATGATATTTATCATGTCAGCAAGAGAACTTAATGCTGATGATTTTGATGTAATAAGGACAGGGATACATGATGAGAAGATTTCTGTTATCTGGGTGGGAGAAGAAAGAACCACAGATATTCCAGTAACATTGCATATTGAAGATCCTTATGATATGGAAGATTGTGTTAAGCTTATCAGAGAACAGTTAGATGTATAAAGCTTCAACATATTGTAGATTAGCCACTAAAAACAAGATAGCGATCTACAAGACTAAAATAATCTAATAAAATGGTTGGAACCTTAGAGTAGTGTTCTGAAAACTGTAAGAAGAATATTTAATGGATATGTACTTTGTAGGAGGGGATATTTTGAGACTGTCACGGAAAAGCGAATATGCATTATTGGCTCTGGTGGATCTTTCGAGACAGTATGGTAAAGAGCCTGCTAAAATTATGGATGTGTCAATAAGAAATGATATTCCAAAAAAATATTTGGAGCAAATATTTCTTCAGCTCAAAGGTGCAGGCTATGTAAGAAGTTTTCGTGGTGCAAATGGTGGATACTCGTTAGCTAAACCACCAGAAGAAATAACCCTTGCACAGATTATTCGTCTAATTGATGGACCATTGGCATCGGTTGGTTCAGCAAGTCTTTATTATTTTGAACACACACCAATTGAAAAGAATAAAAAACTACTTCAGGTATTTAAGGAAATTCGGGATGAGGTATCAGAAAAGCTAGAAAGTATGAGCCTTTCTGATTTTGTAGACTGAAGTCCAGCGGTTGATTGCTCTTGACAAGGCCAACATAAGTAGTCTTTTTTTGAAATTTAATAATGAATTTCAAAAAAGAGGAATTTATTCCTTGCCTTCTAGTAATAAATGTAGTATTTTAAGTCTATAAACAATATAGACATGAGGGAGTATAAAAATGGATAAAACATTTTTTCTATTCTTGCTTGCTGGCTTCTTAGCGCAGACGATAGATGGTTGTATTGGCATGGCATACGGAGTAAGCTCTACTAGTCTCTTATTAAGCTTCGGCGTGCCACCTGCGGCAGCTAGTGCATCTGTACATACGGCAGAGATTTTTACTACATTTGTTTCTGGGATTTCTCATTATAAACTTAAAAATATTGATAAAAAACTATTCTCATCTTTGGTTATCCCAGGAGTAATAGGCGGGATTATAGGAGCATATGTATTGACAAATATAGACACAACGATAATCGAGCCAATTATTAATATTTATCTTATCGTTATGGGATTGAGAATAATATACAAAGCCTTTGGTAAACCTGTACAGAAAGCAATACAAAATATCAAAATACAGATACTTGCAGTGGTAGGAGGATTTCTTGATGCAATAGGCGGTGGTGGTTGGGGTCCTGTTGTTACAACAACCCTTGTTGCAAATGGGACTACTCCAAGGTATGTTATTGGATCGGTGAACGCTTCTGAATTCTTTGTAACTCTCGCACAAGCAATAACTTTCGTGACCCTTATTGGATTAGGTGATTATTGGAAGATCATTATAGCATTGGCGATAGGCGGTGTGATTGCTGCTCCTTTTGCAGCATTACTTGTAAAGAAAATATCTGCTAAAGTCATGATGATTATTGTAGGTATTGTGGTAACAGCATTGAACATTCGCAACATAATTCTTTTGTTTATATAGTGTTTATTTCAAATATTGTATGGTATAAATCCAGTCTTCAGAAGAAAATAAGTAGATTTTATCGTCTTTTAATACAAAAAAGGGGTGTTTGAGTATACACAGCCCCTTTTTTGTATGATATAATTTATATTTACCATTGATATACAAGACTTTTGCGACTGAACTTTCTAAAATGACTAGCTAAAATCTGTAGAATCGCAAAATGCCAATATGCAGTGCAATATAGTCAATGCTGCTAACAATGAATAACGATGAGGGATTTAGTGAACTATTTAAGACTGAATGAACGGGAAATAAGAAATCATATTGGTGACGCGAGAATATATCATCGCGGGCGTATGTATTTTTTTAATAAATTTGTAGGAGATATTCAGTTTGATGAAATCAAAGGATATATTTCTGCAACGGTACGGGGCACACATAACTACACTGTCAAGCTATTTACGAATTCTAATAATGATATCTATGCGGAAAATTGTACATGTGCGTACTATAAAGAGATGAGAAAACCCTGTAAACATATTGCCGCAGCGCTTTTTGAATTAAATCGGGTTGCAGAAAATCAAGCAATTAAATACAAAAACAGCTACAGAGCTGTTAATGCGATTTTTAACAGGATGGACTCGGAGAAAAGAGGTTTATTTGAGGGGCAAAAAGAACAGATACATTTATACCCTACACTTCATGTCTCTAAAAATAGTTCTACCATTGATGTGTATCTGGAGCTTAAAACAGGTGTGGGACGCTCATATGTTGTTAAAAGCATGGATGAGTTTTTAGATGCATGGATTACTGGGAAAAAGCTACGTTTTGGGAACCAGCTGATTCTTGATAGTAGAAAACAGCATTACTCCGGATTAGATGCTCAAATAATGGAGCTACTAACAGATATTTACTTAACCAACCTCGAACTATTTTATTACGATGTAGGTAGTCATAGAGGGCTGGTTAAGGGTAGGAATATTGTATTGACTCCCTCAAACTTTGAGAAATTTCTCAATATCATGTCGGGAAATAGTATTACTGCTTCGATGTTTTCCGATGATGTAAATACAGTACCCATTGTGGAGGAAGAGCTTCCTGTTACATTTGAGATTAGACAATTGGATGAGTGGCTGTCCATAAAGTTTAGTGATGGAAATATCCCGGAACAACTAATACCTGATTCGGTCTTCTATTATCTTAACGGAAAAATTTACAAAGTACCTGAAATGCAGCATAAATATTTATCTATAGTTAATGAAGGATTTAAGCAAGCTGAAGCACATGAATTTATTGTGCCGGTGAACTACCACGATCGCTTTATATCCGAAGTTGTACCTATAATGAAGAAGACGGGTATAGTCTTTGTAAGTCCATCTTTAAAGAAGCAAATAGTACAGGAGTCACTGAAAGCCGAAGTCTATCTTGATCAATATAAAAAAGGTATTAGTGCTAAAGTGGTGTTTGTTTATGGAAAACACAGAATAAACCCTGCTTCAGGGGATAGTTCACTTAGCTCAGATTCAGGCTTTATTCTCAGGGATATTGAAAAAGAACTGCCAATCATTAACATTCTAAAAGAAAGTGGTTTCTACATTGATGATGACCAATACTGCCTGATGGATAAAGAGAGAATTTATCTGTTTGTTTTTGAAAGTCTTAAAGAACTCCAAGCGGTAGCCGATGTATATTACTCTGAAGATTTTAATAAAGTGACTGTTAAAAGGAGTATTCACATTACAGGCCGCGTGTCTTTGCTGGACGATATGCTTGAGATTACATTCGATACCGAGAATATTGATTCAGATGAATTAAAGGGTATTCTTCAATCGCTGAGAAGAAAGAAGAAATTTTATCGTCTGAAAGATGGTGGTATATTACCTTTAGAGCAGCATCCAGATTTAGATGCTTTGCTAAATATTGCAGACCAATTAGACATTAGCCCAATGGATCTGAACGATGGCAAGTTTTATGTGCCTAAGTATAGGGCTTTCTATATTGATAAGTATCTTGATGAAACAGATAACGGAATTATTGAAAAGACACATGATTTCGAGCAGTATGTGGAAAGGCTTTCTCAAATAAAAAATGAGGTATATGAGATACCAAAATCACTTGAAAATGTTCTGAGAGGTTATCAAAAGGTTGGTTTTCAATGGTTTAAGTTTCTAACAAAAAGTGGACTTGGGGGGATTCTTGCAGATGACATGGGTATTGGTAAAACTTTACAGGTACTAACTCTTGTTCTGTCTGAAAAAGAAGAAAGTAAAGGACCTGCACTTGTTATTGCCCCTACCTCGCTTGTTTACAACTGGGTTTCTGAGGCAGAGAAGTTTACACCAGAGCTTAAAGTTTTGGCTGTAATAGGTAACCAAGTGCAAAGGCAGCCTCTTTTAGAGCAAATTGATGATTACGATTTAGTTATTACATCATACCCACTTATAAGACGTGATATATCAGCATATTTGGGATACCGTTTTTCATTTTGCTTTATTGATGAAGCACAACATGTAAAAAATCACTATACTCAGTCAGCAAGGGCCATAAGAAAAATCTCAGCACAGAACCGTTTTGCACTAACGGGTACTCCTATGGAAAACTCTTTGATGGAGTTATGGTCGATATTTGATTTTATTATGCCGGGCTATCTTTATACGCAGCAGACTTTTCAGGAAAGATTTGAAAAAGCCATAGTAAATGAGGCAAGCAAAGAAGCAAGTTCAGATTTGAGCCGTTATATACGTCCATTTATCCTTCGCAGGATGAAAAAAGATGTTCTGGCCGAACTGCCCGAAAAAATTGAATCTACCATTACATGTGATTTAACCGAGGAACAAAGGAAAATTTACAGCGCTGTCTTAGCACAGGCAAGACATGAGATTGAGGATAACATAGAGCAAAGAGGTTTCGAAAGAAGCCATATACAAATTTTGGCGGCGTTAACAAGACTGAGACAAATTTGTTGTCATCCATCATCTTTCCTCGATGATTACCATGGCGGTAGTGGAAAGCTTGAGCTTCTTGATGAGCTTTTAGATGAACTTTTGTCATCAGGGCATAGAGTGTTGTTGTTTTCACAGTTTACATCAATGCTTGATATAATAGAACAAGAGCTAATAAGTAAAGGTGTTGGGTATTTTTATCTATCCGGGAAAACACCTGCGATAGAAAGGGCATCAATTGTTTCAAGATTTAATGATGGTGAAAATGATGTGTTTCTATTGTCTTTGAAAGCTGGGGGAACTGGTTTAACTCTTACAGGCGCAGATACCATCATACACTACGATCCATGGTGGAATCCTGCTGTGGAAGAACAAGCAACTGACCGTGCTTACCGGATTGGCCAAGATAAAGTAGTACAGGTTTTCAAACTCATCACAAGAAAAACAATAGAAGAAAAAATACTTAAGTTGCAAAAGAAGAAAAAGGAAATGATAGACTTAGTTATAAAACCGGGTGAAACTATGATTCAAAAGCTTACAAAGCAGGAGATAAGGCAACTATTTGAAGAATAGATATGTTCAAAGTCACAAGTTGCGAGTTTATAGCAAAAAAACAGGTAGGCTTGGAAAGAGGATTTACCACAAGTCAAAATCAAGTAGTGATTGGAAAAAAGATATGTTTAATAAACCGCAGAATTGTAGTTTTCAGCTGCTTGATGAAAATAGCGTAGATATGCTATAATAGCATTCGTTAAGCCACACTTTCTCTGAAAGGTAGAATATTTATGTTTAATAAAGTAGCTTTAATCGAAAATAGATATGAAGAAATAAATATAAAATTAACTGATCCAGAAATCATATCTGATCAGGAACAGTATACTAAGCTTATGAAGGAGTATTCAGAGCTTACCGAAATAGTTGAAAAATTCCGTGAATACAAATCCTATAAAAAAACTATTGAGGATTCTGAAGAAATGCTTGAAGAAAAGCCAGATAAAGAGCTTAGAGAAATGATTATGGCTGAGATTGAGCAGGCTCAGGCAGGGATCGAAAAGACCACCCATGAGCTCAAATTGCTGATGATGCCTAAAGATCCTAATGATGAAAGGAATGTCATTATAGAAATACGTGGCGGCGCTGGTGGAGATGAGGCTGCTTTATTTTCAGGTGTCCTTTTTAGAATGTATACAATGTATGCTGAGAGCAGAAATTGGACATATGATATTATTGATGCAAATGAAACAGAGCTTGGTGGCTTTAAAGAAGTTGTCTTTTCGATAGAGGGGAAAGGTGCATACAGCAGATTGAAATATGAAAGCGGCGTGCATAGAGTTCAGCGTGTTCCCACAACTGAATCAGGGGGAAGGATTCACACTTCCACAGTAACAGTAGCGGTATTGCCTGAAGTGGATGATGTACCTGAGGTTGAAATTAATCCTGCAGATATTAAGGTGGACACATACAGGGCTTCAGGTGCCGGAGGGCAGCATGTAAATAAAACTTCATCAGCAATTAGAATAACTCACTTTCCATCGGGTATTGTTGTGACATGCCAGGATCAAAGATCTCAGCATAAAAACAAAGAAAAGGCAATGCGAGTACTAAAAGCAAAGTTATATGAAATAGCGCAGGCAAATCTTGATTCTTCTGTTGCAGAAAACAGAAGGTCACAGGTAGGAACGGGCGATAGGAGCGAGAGAATTCGTACCTACAATTATCCGCAGGGAAGAGTAACCGATCATCGGATAAATTTAACATTATATAAAATTGATCAAATCCTTGATGGTGACTTGGATGATATTATTGGTGCGCTAATAACTGAAGATCAAGCACGGAAACTTGCAAATATTGATAAAAGGTAATGGCCCTACGTACTCATTCTCTTTTCTGAAATAACGACATTGATAACCGCACCTATTAGTATAATGTGCATAGCCCAATATAACCAGATTATAAGAAGAATTATCCCTAATAATCCACCATATATTGAAGCAAATTTAAAGAATCGGCCTATTAAAAGTGAATATGCAGAAGAAAGTATTAACCAGCAAAACGTTGAAAATGCAGCACCGGGGATTACATCTCTTACTGCTAGTTTCTTGCGGGGCATTGTTTTGTAGAGAATAACAAAAATAATCAATAAAATAAACACAGAGAATTCATAACGCAAGTAATCTAAAACCCTAAAAAAGGTATCGGGGGAGCCTAAATACCCGAATATTAATTTTCCAATATTACGGCCGAAAAGCAGTACTACCATGGATAATATTATTAATATTATGAAAGCAGCTGTAAGAAACATGGAAAGCCCCAGCCTTTTAATTAACGTTCCTTCTTCTATACCATAAACAGTATTAATACTGACCATAAGTGACTGGACGGCCTTAGTAAAAGGCCATAATGAAGCTATTACCCCACTTATAGATATAAAGAAGCTCTTGTTTGCCTGCGCGTTTTCTAGGATTTGTAATGTTAAAGTATAGGTAGACTGTGGCATAAAACTTGATAATGCCTGCATAAATAGGGTGTCATCAAGGTTAGTCGCCCTTATTAAGGTCAGTACAAAAACGATAAAGGGAAAAAAGGCAAGGATAACATAAAAACAGGTTTGTGCTGCCAAAAAAGAAATTTTTGCACCTGAATATATGCGATAGCCTCTTTTAAAGAACATATAAAGCTTTTTAAACCTATCACTCATGGTTGTTTAATCCCCGCAAAATAGTTTGTATGTATATTGTATTGAAAATATCCTGGATTATATCCAGATATCTCAGATTTTTGTAGTAATTACTCAAGTTCATTAATAAAAGCTGTGTAATCCTCTAACATCTCTTTTAGCAGCTCTGGTGTATTTAAATGATATGGGCAATTATTAACACAGTGATTGCACTCAATACAGTTATTAATACGATCCATCTTTTTTTGCCACTCATCAGTTATAAAGTTTTGATATGGTGCTCTTCTGAGCAAAAATTTCATCCTGGCAGCAGTAGGAATGGGAATATCAACCGGACAGGGAAGACAATATCCGCACGCTCTGCAAAAGCTTCCAGAGAGCTCTTTTTTGTCAATATCTATTTGCTTTTGTCTATCTTTATTTAAAACTGGTGGGTTTTTCTCCAGCTCAATAAACTGATCCAGCTCTTCTTCTCTTTGTATTCCCCAAATGGGTACCACATGTGGATACTGCCACAGATAACAAAAAGAAATTTCAGCATCGGTAATAAGTCCACCCGAGAGTGCTTTCATGGCAATAAATCCCACATCATTTTCTTTGCATAGGAGTGCAAGCTCAAGATCCTTTTTTGAGGAAATATGATTTAGTGGGTATTGTAGCGTTTCATATAGTCCTGATTCCACGGCTTTTTTACCATTTTCAAAACTATGATTAGTTATACCTATATGGCGGATATAACCTTTATTTTTTGCCTCCAGCATAGCATTATATAATTCATCATCTTCCATAGGAACACTGTCAGGATTATGAAATTGATAAATGTCAATATAATCGGTTTTTAGCATTTCAAGGCTTGTCTCTAAGTGTTCCCAAAATGTTTTTGAATCTTTTGAATGTGTTTTTGTTGCAATAATAATATCCTTACGGACAGAGCTTAATGCGTTCCCAATTTTCGCTTCGCTATCAGAATAGGCTCTTGCAGTATCATAAAAATTAACACCGTTTTCATAGGCTTTATTGAGAATCCGAGTTGCTTCATCCATGGATACCCTTTGTAGTGGCAAAACTCCAAAGCCAACTCTTGTAACATGTAAGTTTGTTTTTCCTAGTATTGTCTTCTTCATGGTCTACCTCCAGTTTTATTCTTTATTTAGTTTTTACACATTACTGATTTTATTAAATTCTAAAAAAGTTATATATTCTTCTAATAATTAAATCACGGTTCCGGCATAAGTTCAAGTGGAGTGAAACTCATATGAAACACAGAGTTATTAGGAATACATATGATTATGTTGAAAGATACATTGATTCAGGAGCGGTTGAAGGGAAGGGACACATAGGATTTATTTTGGACAGACCAGGATTTAAAGAATATGAAAAGTGGGCCTTAAAAGGTGTTGAATATTAGCAAACACGCATAGGGATGTGGTTATAAAATTAAAACCCCTCGCAAACTCAGTGTCTGCAAGGGGTTTGGCGGAGAGAGAGGGATTCGAACCCTCGAGACGCTATCAACGCCTACACGATTTCCAGTCGTGCGCCTTCGACCAGCTCAGCCATCTCTCCAAAAAATACTTGTATAACCACGCCCGATTATTCTAACATAGCAGGCAAAGCAGTGTCAAGCATTTTAGAAATGTCACCACATATTACAAGTTTAAATTTTTCAGAGGCAGTGTTACATATGTTTCTTATCTAAATAACCAAAATTCTTTTATTCAAGGTCAG
>JAAYPS010000044.1 GCA_012519655.1 Clostridiaceae bacterium
ACCTGTACTTAATGAATTAACAGAGGTATCTTAAAAAGATATAGTATCATTGTAAAACTAATAATCCATTTTAAGGGGGTAATTAATTTGTCACATTTAGAAGGGAAAAGCGATGTAGGAAATTATTATGAATTTCTAAAAGATTACAGTTCCAGCCGAAAACCCGAGTTGTCTTATTTTTCAAGACAATGGAATATTGAGCAGTGGAAGAAAATTGCCAGGGCGAAAGTGTTGGAATTACTTAACTATTTTCCTGAGGATGCGCCTTTAGATGCAAAAACACTTAAGACTTATTCTATAGATGGAGTCAATTATGAAGAAATAGAATTTAATACAGCAAAAAATGTAAGGATTAAGGGTACTGTATTATTACCAGACAAGGGAGAGAAGCCCTATCCTGCGGTAATTGCACTTCATGATCATAGCGGGAACTACTTCTATGGTAAAGAAAAGATAGTCAAGCAGCAAAATGAATCTGGGTTTTTAGCAGATTTTAAACTAAGCTCATACGAAGATAGGTCATGGGCTAATGAATTGGCTAAACGTGGTTATGCCGTAATGTGCATCGATGGGTTTTATTTTGGCTCAAGAAGATTGGATCTAAATGAAGTTTCAGATGAGATGTTAGAAAGGTTTGGGGCTGAATTTGAAGGCATTGAGTACGGAACGGATGAGTATATACAAAAATTTAATAAGTTTTGCCAGGAATATGAACAGTTGCTTGTAAAACATATATTTATATCTGGTACTACATGGCCAGGGATACTGTTCCATGACGATAGAAAATGTATTGATTATTTATATTCAAGGGATGATATCGACAAAGATAGGATAGGGTGCTGCGGTCTATCCCTTGGTGGGTTTAGGTCAGTTCATCTTGCTGCATTAGATGACAGAATAAAGTGCAGTGTTGCAGCATGTTGGATGTCAACATATTCATCACTATTGCACAGCCATTTAAGAAACCATACGTATATGATTTATGTGCCTGGAATTACAAATTTCATGGATTTACCTGATATTGTGAGTCTGACTGCTCCAAATCCTTTATTCATTCAGCAATGTTCAAAAGATCGACTATTTCCATTGGATGGAATGGAGCAAGCTTGTATGAATATACAAAAGGTTTATACTCACATGGAGCAGCCCGAAAAGTATAAGTATCAGTTTTACGACAATGGACATGAGTTTAATTTACAGATGCAAGAAGATGCGTTTTCCTGGTTAGATAAGTGGCTTAAAAACGAAAATTACAAATGAGTAATAGTAAATAAAAAGCAAAGAAACACCATTTTATGACACTGTATTTTCATGTAAACTTGCTATGGGAGAATATTTGCAAAAGTGATTCCATGTATTTTATAAACATAAAAGGAGAGATAGGTCATGTATATTCCAAATGAGAAGAGATATGAAAAAATGCAATACAATCGCTGTGGCAGAAGTGGACTACTATTACCTGCTATATCATTAGGGCTATGGCATAATTTTGGGGACGTAGATAAATTCGAGAACCAAAGAGAGTTATTAAGATGCGCATTTGACCTTGGAATCACACATTTTGATTTAGCTAATAACTATGGACCACCTCCAGGAAGTGCTGAGGAGAACTTCGGAAGAATACTAAAAAAGGACTTCAGGGGTTACCGTGATGAGTTAATTATTTCAACTAAGGCAGGTTACTATATGTGGGAAGGCCCGTATGGTGAATGGGGCTCTAAGAAGAACCTCATCGCCAGTTTAGATCAAAGTTTAATGAGGATGGGTATTGATTATGTTGACATCTTCTATTCACATAGGTTTGATCCCAACACACCTCTTGAAGAAACAATGGATGCCTTAGCTCATGCTGTATCACAAGGCAAAGCCTTATATGTAGGAATATCTTCTTATGATCCTGAACAGACCAAAAAAGCCTCTGAGTTATTGCAAAAAAGAGGTGTTAGGTGCTTAATTCATCAACCTTCTTATTCTATGCTAAACAGATGGATAGAAGATGGGCTGCAAGATGTGCTGGAAGAAGAGGGCATAGGTTCAATTGCTTTTTGTCCACTAGCTCAAGGACTTCTTACATCAAGATACTTAAATGGTATTCCTGAAGATTCAAGAGCTACTAAATCTCAATTCCTAAAGGAAAAAGATATAACTGAAGATGTGATAGCCAAAATAAGAAAGTTAAATGAAATTGCTAAGTCTCGTGGGCAAACTATGGCTCAACTTGCGTTAAGTTGGGTACTTAGAGAGGGCAAAGTAACATCGGTGCTAATTGGTGCAAGCAGAAAAGAACAAATCATAGAAAACGTTAAATGTTTAGATAATCTAAGCTTTACTGAAGAAGAACTTGCGGAAATTGACAACATTTTAGCGGGATAAGATAATGCTAAAGGTGTAGTAGCACCAAACCGTGTTAATTTAAGGCGTCAAAGCTACTGTTATTTTGATTTCATATATAAGTTTAAGTTTGAGGCATACCCATTTGTTTTGCAAAATTGGTATGCCTCATTATTTAACTATACTTTTGGCAAATCATATAGTTATATCATTTCTTATACTTTTGGTAAATCATATAGTTATATCATCTCTTATTCTTTTGGTAAAGCATAGTGTTATATCATTTCATATTCTTTGTTTCTTCTTTATCAGGATTACATAACTTCCAATAACCCATTAATCGTACTTTTATTACATGTAAAGGAATGATTATTAAGAAAACTAATGCGCATTAATTTTGATAAATGGCTAAATAATGAGCTTAGAGCGCATAAATTCTTAGATTAAAACAAGTAGCTTACTGATTATTGTATGTAATAAAAGT
>JAAYPS010000045.1 GCA_012519655.1 Clostridiaceae bacterium
AGAAGGACAAAACTTACTTTTTCTAATGTATATAAAGGACTAAACTAACTTTTTCTAAATGTATATAGAATGAATTATAGCATAAAATAGGCCACAATGATAACTCATATGTTAACATCAAAAATTACATTTTTGTTTCATGAAACAAGTCAGTAGAGAAAAATTTCATTTACACAATAACATTCATTTTGTGTAATAGTAGTTTATTATATCTTGCTTAAAACAATGTCTTTAAATAAGATTCTAAACATAACTCTAATCACTCTTTATAAAGATCTTGCTTGAAACAATGTCTTTAAATAAGCAATATAAGTCATTGTCTAATAGCGGTTAATTATATCTACACAGTAGTTACTTAACCTCGTTTAACTTACTAAAGCTCTTTGATTCCTTATAATATGAGTTTAATTTCCTTAAATTTACCACCCACATAAAAACCACGAATGGTATAAATAAAACCATTAATATGTTATTGGCCATAAGGATGAAGTTAAATGTTCCGTGAAACAGTATTGGCACAAGTAAAGATAGTCTAAGGTATTTTTTGCAGCATTGTTCATCAGGACTGAACTTTGCTAAAGAAAGGTAGTATCCCATGGTAATTGCAAACAGCATATGAGCAGGGACACTTAATATACCCCTGTACAGGCCAATGTAAGGATCGGCATCATATCCTGATACCACATACATTATGTTCTCTATTGTGGCAAAACCTAAAGCAGAAAAAGTGCAGTAAATAATACCGTCAAGTTTTTCATTAAAAGCAGGGTGGAAATAGGCTAATTTCATAACTACAAGACGCTTAAAATACTCTTCAGTTAGACCCGCGACAATAAAAGTTGTCCATGCAATTGAAAGAATTCCCCGAAGAAAATTTATTCTACTTAAAAAATTTTCAACTATAATAGTGGGAATTGCAGCTAACATCCCAAAGATAAATAGTTTCAACAGCAATTTTAATGGCTCTCTGTCATATCTATCTGTCAGATATAATCCCAAAGCAAGAGCAATTCCAGGGATGACTGCTATTATAATTAAACGTATAGTATCCATAGTTATTCCTTTCAGAGTTTATTAAACTGTGTCCACTTAGCCTATAAATAGTATCTTTACCATAACTTATAACATAAATTATGTGTATGTACAATGCTGCAAATGAGGTTATAATAAAATATATATAAATATATTCTATAACTTTAAATAGTGTTAACTGAAATAGCACATGATATCAATGTATATATTCCCAACAAAATCACAGGGTATGAATTTAAAAACATTGAAAATTTCAGATAGAATTGAGCAGATCAGTTTCTAAAAAAAGTAAGCTGAGAATGAAAAAAGTATTGATCAATCAGATGACTTTTATATTTTAGGTTAGAGTAAATCAAGCTAAAAAATGAAAGGAATTTAAATGGATAGTTGTGATAAATCAAACTCAATATTAGAATCATTTGAGCCAATCGTCGATGAAAACAGCCGGGTTTTAATACTTGGTACAATGCCTGGGGTTGAATCATTAAGACAACAGCAATACTATGCTCATCCACGAAATTTGTTCTGGTCTTTTATTTACGGTATATTTAATGAAA
>JAAYPS010000046.1 GCA_012519655.1 Clostridiaceae bacterium
CATATAACAGTTGACCGTTTTTTGCAGTTATGGCTTGAGTCAGGCTATCATTAAGGAACTCCTGATAATCAAGATCACTAAAGTAATATGAAGCAGAAGGAATTGAGTTTTCTTCGGATATGATGTTTATCTCAGATATAAAATCATAATTAAAAGAAATACTGTTAATATCGGCAACAGCATTACTTCTATAAGTCAATTTTTGCTGCATATCGAGTGAACTAACAGAAATATAATTTTGAAGGTCTTTGTTGCTTAGTAGCTGCAATGAAATGGAATTGATGTTGGAAAACATCAGATCAAGGTAATTCGTTGTTTGTGTCATTGTATCCACCATGGACATTTGTGATTTTTCAAATAGAGCGTTCTTTGCGATGTTAAAGGATACAGTTCCTAATAGAATTACTGGTATAATTGTTAGAATAAATGCGGTAAGTAGTTTTGAACGGATTGTTTTAAAACTAAAAATCTTTGTAACTTTTGAAAACAATTCTTTAATTTTCATTTTAAAAGCCCCCTGTTTTTCTAATGCACATAATCATTATCGACATAATAAAAAATGAAATAAAGCATAATTATTCTAGTTATTAACTTTTTTTGAAATGCATTTACTAGACTCAGGAAAAACAACATTATTTTAACTATATATTACACTATATAGATAGATAATTTCAATAAAGTAAGTTGAAAATCATTTATTAATAGGGTATGCTGACATAGTAATAAATGAATACCTATTCATTATCATTGTTTATCAAATTGAATTTTCAAAAAATGTTAATAATAATCAGCGAGGTGTATAAGATGAATATTTGGCACGATATAGATCCTAAAGATATTAACTCGGATGAGTTTATGGCTGTTATAGAAATCCCTGCAGGGAGCAAGAAGAAATATGAGCTGGACAAAAGAACAGGGCTGTTAAAGTTGGATAGAATTTTATATACATCCACTCACTATCCTGCTAATTATGGTTTCATTCCCAGGACATATGCAGAAGACAAGGATCCTCTTGATGTGCTTGTTTTATGTTCTGAAAGGCTTGATCCAATGATAATGCTTAAATGTTATCCTATTGGTGTGGTACGTATGGTGGACTGCGATGAATGTGATGACAAAATAATAGCAATACCACTTAAAGACCCAACATGGAATTTCTATAAAGATATTAATCAACTGCCGCCACATATATCAAATGAAGTAATTCATTTTTTTGAAGTATACAAAGGACTTGAAAACAAGCCAACTGCAGCAACAGAGGTTTTAGGTCCAGATGGTGCGATGGAGATTATTGCTGAAACTATGCTTATGTATGAAAAGCATTTTTGTGGTAGAATGGGTTAAATATTCTTTGTGCAAATCACAGAAAACAAGCATATTTGTAAAGTGTATCAAAGGCAAACCATTTAAAATGAATAGTGGTTATTATAATAAATATATATATTTATAATTTAGGAGGTTTAATATGCATTGTGATTCAAAAACAACATGTACATGTACAGCGAATTGTGTACGACATGGTAAATGCTGCGAATGCGTAGAATACCATCGAAAAAAACATCAAGTCCCGGGATGCTTTTTCTCAACTGAAGGCGAAAAATCTTACGACAGATCAATTGAGAATCTCTATAGGGATTATATGTATAATAAAAAATAAAAGAATTTAATATGTATGAGAAATGATTATAAAACTCAGGCGTTTTTAATTACGCCTGAGTTCTTATGTGTTTATCATTATAGAAGCTGTTTCACAAGCTCAAGATATGTCCGGTAGTCTTCACCACGCGGAACGTAAAGATATAGTTGGTACGCATGGGTGCTTCCTTCTATAGGTATCCAAGCGTAGACTATTTCAAAAGCTACACTTTCGTTACTTAAGGTTTCATATCTTTCTAACAGATATATTTCTCCATCTCCTATGGAAGTTTGACCTGAATACAAGAGCTCCTTCACAGATGAATCTCTTATAAATTTATTTTCTCTAAGAGAAATTATCGAGGTATCTATTATCGAAAAACTTCCGGCTGAGCCAGGAAGTAAGTTAGCCTTTTCTGGCAGGTAAAACGTGAAAAAGAATGTATTGTAATATGAACTATAGTAGCAACTGGCGTTGTATGAGAAAGGTAAGAGTCTTAAAACTACCTGTTCATTATTACTGTTTCTATTAATAAAACGTATATCTGTAAGTCCTTCAAGTATGCCGTCAGCGAAGACAGGCAAATAAAGTGTGCGCTCTTTATCTAATTTCTTTGTTGTCGATATCTCTTGGGTTTTTAAATTGAGCTGGTAAACATCATCTGCCTTTATGGTAACAAAATTGTTATCTATGTCTACAGTATATTCTTGTATTTCTCCAATCATAGCAAGTACATTGCTTTTTCCGTTATCACCGGTATATAAAAACTGGTAATATGGACCTGCGGGTATTCTATGTCTTGTGCTGAAACTAAAATACTCATCGGTCAGGACTAAATAATTCTCGGAGTATTCCTCATTATAAGTTTCAACCGAAAAATTTCTACAGTCGATAAGATACATAGCCTTTTCTTCAAAGCAGAGTAGAATTCTATTCTCACTTTGAACAACAGGGCTTAAATTAACTTCATTACTGATATCATCATTTAGTGTAACCAGAGTATTTTCAGTAACTCCATCGGATATGACAATTTGCTTGTCGGCTATGAAAATAAAATGGTTATTTTTATACCCGATAATTGGCCCAATGTAGCTATTGGGTTGTGTATATTTTTGATGGAATGAGTAGCCTGTATCTCTGATAGAGCCATCTTGACGGTTTAGTATTAAGAGAGAGTGTGTGTTACCATCGGCAATCAAAGAATATTCATCACCATCCTGCCTGTAAAGAACATTAATTTTAGCCTCTCCCATACCATCTTCCATATCGTTGGTATTCTGTGATGGGTCTGTAGGTTTAGTTGTGGGCTTGTCCACGTCGGATTCGGTCGGCTTAGGTGTTGGTGTTGTAGTGGGAGTTGGTGATGAAGTAGGCGTTGGTGTAGCTGTTGGTATTTTGGTTGGCGAGCTTGTTGGGAGTGGCTCTTGTGTAGGTTCTGGTGTAGTAGTGGGTAACTGAGTGGGATGGATAGTTGTTGTAACTGAAACATGGTTATTTTGATTAGTCGAAGCTGTAGGCTTTTTTTTGAATAACGATACTTCATTTTTATCCAAAATGAGGAGCACTACAAGTATAATAGCTAATATGAAAGGAACAAGAACGACATTTTGGCGTTTTCTTCTTCTCATTGCCACAACCATCCTTTTTATTTTGTATAATAATTAAATTTAAGAGTATTATCTAATAAGTCCAAAGACTTCATCTGGGCCATTTATGATGTTATATATTAATAAATAATAATAATTAATATTAATTAAGGTTACATAGCAAAAGTTTACCAGTGCGAACAAAGACAATATCACATATATTATATAACATTATTTATTTATACACAATACAACATAAAATTCGGTTGTTATCATTAATCAACAAGATACTTCAAGTGTCATAAACTTCCTATGATTAATCATAAGATTTAAAGATGATGTTTTAGGACAGGTAAATGTGAGGGAAAAAGGCGTTTCAACATTGAAAATAGCTGGAACATATATAGGTACTGTTGTTGGGGCAGGATTTGCGACCGGTCAAGAAGTATTGCAGTTTTTCACCAGGTTTGGCATACGAGGGTTGACGGGCATAATCATCACTACCGTTCTATTTATTTTTTTTGGATTTATCATAATGAATTTAGGTAATATATTGCATGCTAAATCACATCTGGAGATTATCCAATATTCGGGCGGAAAGATAATCGGCTCAATGATTGACCTGGTTATAACCATTTTTTTGTTTGGCACTTTTTCTGTCATGATAGCAGGAAATGGAGCTTTATTTGAACAACAGTTTAATCTACCGCCATCAGTTGGTAATGTAGTTATGGCTGTGCTAACTGCGTTAACAGTATTAACGGGTATTAACGGGGTGATAAACTCCATTAGCTTTGTTGTGCCTTTTCTGCTGTCAACAGTAATAATTACAAGCATTTTTTCGGCCAGTAAATACCCGGCAAACATCATGACCATTAATGAAGTAACATGGGGAAGTGGTCTATTCAACAATTGGTTTCTCGCTGCAATACTGTATGTATCATATAATAGCGTTATTTCAATTGCGATATTAGGACCTCTGGGAAACCAAGCAGGGAGTAAAAAATCTATACGAAACGGCGCGATTTTAGGTGGTCTTGGACTAGGTTTGGGATCGTTAATGATCTATATCGCTTTGTCTGGGCATATTGCTAACATTGAAACACTTGAAGTTCCTATGATTCATATTGCTGGTACCATATCGCCCATATTACAAGCTATATATTCTATTGTTTTGATTGCTGAGATTTACACTACTGCTGTTAGCTCGCTCTATGGATTTACTGCGAGAGTTATAGATATACAAAAAAAACCTGTAAAAGGCAGATACATAGTGGCTGGTGCAACTATTGTCGCCTTAATATCAAGTGGTTTTGGTTTTTCAAACCTGGTAAAATACCTGTATCCTTTAGTAGGGTACTGTGGTATCATCATTCTTTCTGCAATTGTTTTTAACATCATAAGGGGTAAGACAACAAACTAATCTTGTAATTTAGCGCAATTCATTTATAATTAAGTAGGGTATGATACATATTTTTTTAGCTATTAAGTTTTTGTATGCAAAAAGAAATCAAGAGGTTCATAAATTTTACAATAAATAATTACAAGGTAGATGACAAATGCAAAAAGTAAAGAAATTTATATCTTATTACGGTCCATATAAAGCTATATTCTATTTGGACATGTTTTGTGCGTTAGTTCTTTCAATAATTGATCTAGTATTTCCAATGTTAGTACAATATTTGCTGGATGAAGTATACGGAAAACGTCCGCCCAATATGGTAGATATTATTCTAATATCAGGTTTGGGACTGCTTGTGCTATATATCATAAGGTATTTTTGTCAAAGGTATATTACTGCACAAGGTCATATTATGGGAGCACGCATGGAAACTGACATGAGAAGGGACCTTTTTACCCATCTTCAGAAGCTTTCATTTTCATATTATGATGATGCCAATACAGGAAAGCTGATGTCCCGTGTAACAAACGACCTGTTTGACATATCTGAGCTGGCACATCACGGTCCGGAAGACCTTTTTATTTCCATATTGAAAATAGTTGGCTCGGTAGCAATTATGATGACAATGAACGTTCAATTAACGATTATAATGTTGGTTCTAATATCATTTATAATTGTTTTTACGGCTATTTATAATAGGAAAATGCGTGATATATTTGCAGACAATCGTAAGAAAATTGCAGTAGTTAACGCTCAAACGCAGGACACTCTGTCAGGAATTAGAGTTGTTAAGTCCTTTTCAAATGAAACCATCGAGCAAGAAAAGTTTGATCGTGGCAATACGCAATTTTTAGAATCGAAGTCAAGCAGTTATACAATCATGGGACAATTCATGGCAGGAAATCAGCTACTTCAAGGTATTCTATATTTAACAGTACTAGTTATTGGTGGTGTGTTTTTAAGTCGTGGAAGTATAACATCATCTGACTTAGTAGCATATATTCTTTTTGTCAATGTATTCTTAAATCCAATAAATAAACTTGTGAACTTCACAGAAACATTGCAGCGAGGTATGACAGGCTTTAATCGTTTTCTTGAGATATTAGAAACCCAGCCAGAGATTACAGATAAGGAAGATGCCATTGAATTAACCGATGTTGAAGGTGAGATTAAGTTTAATAATGTATCTTTTAGTTATGATGACAATACTGTAGTTTTAAGAAATATAAATCTTACTATCCATAAAGGGCAGTCTTGTGCTTTGGTGGGACCATCAGGAGGCGGAAAGACTACTTTTTGTAATCTTATCCCACGTTTTTATGAGGTGGATGAGGGTGCAATCACAATAGATGGTAAGGATATCAGGGATGTGACGTTAGAATCACTGCGCAAAAATATTGGAATTGTACAACAGGATGTTTATTTGTTTTCGGGAAGTGTTGCAGAGAATATTTTATATGGAAAGCCAGATGCAACTAATGAGGAGATAATTAAAGCTGCAAAGCTTGCAAATGCTCATGATTTTATTATGGGATTAGAAGATGGTTATAATACTTTTGTTGGTGAAAGAGGGGTTAAACTATCTGGAGGGCAGAAGCAAAGAATATCCATAGCAAGGGCATTTCTAAAAAATCCTCCAATATTGATATTGGACGAGGCGACTTCCGCTTTGGATAATGAAAGTGAGCGATTGGTACAAGAGTCTTTAAAAGTTCTTGCACAGGGGAGAACAACATTAACTATTGCTCATAGACTTTCCACAATAAAGAATGCAGATAATATAGTGGTGCTCACAACCAATGGTATTGAAGAGCAAGGAACACATGGGAAGTTAATTGAAAAAGGCGGGGTGTATGCATCTCTTTATGAAGATGCACAGTTTTAGTCAACTATTGTTTACCAACTCAAAAATAACCATAGTCATGCACAAACTGGTTCCGAAGTTTCCCTAAGCATTTTTGAACTCACAGGATGAAATCGTGTAAATTGGGAGGTTAACCCTTAATTGCTCCTGCAGTCATACTTTCAATGATTTTATCGCTTAGAAACAGATATGCAATAATTGTTGGAACCACCATTATAACAATTGCAGCTAATTGTATAGTCCAGTTTGTTTGGCAGATTCAATTAGCTTTAACCCATCCATTCCTGGCATTCGAATATCAGTGAACAAAATCTGAGGGCGCTTAGAAATGACCATCGAGAGGGCTTCATCGCCGTTGGAGGCTATACCCATTACCTTAATGTCATATTCACTCCAATTAATTGACATTAACCCCTGTCGTATAATTAGCTCGTCATCTGCAATTATCATGCTAACCATTTTTATCCCCCTAGAGAATTTCTTTATTCAGGATAAACCATGTTGCCGTGCTGCAGTTGTCAAACAGTAATCAAATAATAGAGCATAGGCTTCAGAAATATAGTCTATTCAAAGTCATTACATAGATATAAGTATTTTAGAAAAAAGCAGAAATTTACATATTCAGATTAGCACTGTGATTATCAGTTGTCAATTAGTTAACATAATTTATGCATATCTATGTACAGATAGGTATTGACAAATGTATATTTATACTGTAAATTTATATTTATACAGAAACTTAATGAATAGACGTATAAATATTCAATGTTATAGGGGGAATAAACAATGAAAAAAATCATGAAAGTAGCATCAATAGTAACAATTTTAGCGATATGTATTCTATCACTAACGGGTTGTGGTTCACAAAGTTCAAAAGTGAAAGTTATAGATATACCATTGACTGAAGAAGAGTATGCCTTCGGTATAGATAAGAACCAACCTGAGCTCCTTGAACAAGTAAATGAGTTCATAGCTAAGGTTATGTCAGATGGTACATATGACGAGATTATGGAAAGATACTTTGGTGATGGTGAGCCAGTAGCCGTAGAATCTGCTCAGCTTGATTCTTCAAAAGATCAACTTGTTGTTGCTACCAATGCGGCATTTGAACCTTTTGAATATATGAAAGGCGACAAATATTACGGTATTGATATGGAACTTGCACAGCTTCTTGCCGATTACCTTGGAAAAGAACTTGTAATCAGCAATATGGAGTTCGACGCTGTTTGCTTGTCAGTAGGGCAGAGCAAGGCTGATGTCGCAATGTCGGGTTTGACAATAAAAGAAGACAGAAAAGAATACGTTATGTTTACCGATAAATATTATAATGCCGCACAGAAGCTAATTGTTAAAGAATCAGATAAAACATTTGATGATTGCAAAACAGTGGCAGATGTTGAGGCTGTTCTTTCGGGATTATCCAGTAATACGAAAATAGGTGTACAAAATGGTACTACCGGTAAGTTCTATGTTGAAGGCGATGAAGACTGGGGATTTTCTGGCTACGATGTAGAGTGTATAGGGTATAAATCAGGCTCCCTTGCAGTTCAGGACATGATAAATGGTAATATTGATTATGTAATTATTGATGAAGCGCCTGCAAAGTGTATCGTAGACGCAATTAATGAGTTAAACTAAAGTATTTTCTTATTTAATGGTCAGGTGTGGCGAAACCCACATCTGACTATTAACATTGTTGTTTTATAAAAATCCATAGCGTATTGTGTTATTGCACTAAAATGCATTTTTTGTAGCAAAGATAAGTTATGATTGTATATTATCTTATAGTTTTAATCCAAGAGGAAATATATTGTCGAAATATGTTATAATATCTAAGTTATAATTTTGAAATATCAATTCTTATAGATAAGGAAAATGTAGATGGGTAGTTTTAATAGTAAGCTGGTAAAGTTCTGGGAAATCTTTTATGAGAATAATGGCTATGCAATGGTTCTAACTGGTCTAAAAAACACCATACATATTGCTGTAGTTGGACTTGCCATAGGTATCATTATTGGGACAATAATAGCAATTATTGAGGTATTTCCAAAATATAAAAGGCTTCCTAAAATTCTAAATGGGATTTGTACTGTATATGTGGGATTATTTAGGGGTTCCCCTGTGGTCGTGCAGCTTCTGGTTGCATATTACGTGGTCTTGCCATTGCTTGGAATAAACATGCCGTCCATAGATGTCTGTGTTTTGGTTTTTGGTCTTAACAGTGGGGCGTATGTTTCAGAGATTATGCGCGGCGGAATCATGTCGGTAGACACTGGGCAGATGGAAGCGGGGCGCGCTGTTGGCTTAAGTTACAGTGTGACTATGTTAAAGATCGTTGTTCCACAGGCAATAAAAAATATTTTACCTACACTGGGTAACGAATTTATAGCACTTATTAAGGAGACATCGGTTGTAAGTTTTGTTGGTGCAGCCGACTTATATGTGGCTTTTAATTATATTGGGACCAATAGTTATGAATTCATGGTTCCATATCTTGTGATGGCAATAATTTATATTGTAATGGTTATGATTATTGCTATGTTTGTAAAAATTATGGAAAGGAGCCTAAGAAAAAGTGATAGACGTAATTGATTTAAAGAAAAACTATGGTGAACTCGAAGTTCTAAAAGGCATTACGGTTACTATCAAAGAAGGCGAAAAGATTGCAATAATAGGCCCTTCCGGAAGTGGTAAAAGTACGTTTTTACGGTGCCTTAACTGTTTGGAAGATCCTACAAGTGGATCGATTATTTTTGGAGGCGTTGATATTGCCGACATGAAGGTTGACATAAATATTCACCGCCGTCATATGGGAATGGTCTTTCAGCAGTTTAATTTATTTAATAATAAAACTGTTATTGGTAATATTATGCTTGCGCCTGTACAGATAGCTATTTCTGATTTGCGCAAAAATAAAACAAAGAATTTCTTTATCAAAATAGGAAACTTGTTTAGGAAAAATAAAAAATCGCTTATTAAAATAGATACTACACGATCACAGATTAAAGCAGAGGCAAAAGAAAATGCCATGCGTCTGCTTAAAAGAATAGGCCTTGAAGATAAAGCAAATGTATATCCTTCAACACTTTCAGGTGGTCAAAAACAGAGATTAGCAATAATTCGTGCTCTTGCAATGAATCCAAAAGTAATGTTATTTGATGAGCCTACATCAGCTCTTGATCCTGAAATGGTGGGAGAGGTGCTTGACCTTATAAAACAGCTTGCAGACGAGGGTATGACTATGGTTATTGTAACCCATGAGATGGGATTTGCACGAGAAGTTGCTACAAAGGTATTTTTTATGGATGAAGGAAAGATAGTTGAACAAAATACTCCTGAGGAACTTTTTTCATACCCACAAAATCCTAGAACTAAAGCATTTCTATCTAAAGTGCTATAATATTTCTGATTACATTATTTTCTAAGCATCTACACGTTAGAAAATAATTTCATGAAAGAAGTTTAATTATTAAGGTGAATAGCTATGAAATTTTCAAAAAGAAGCAATCAGTTTGGTGAGGGTATTTTCTCTAAACTCTTAGAAATTAAAAACCAAAAACTTGCAGATGGGGAACCTATTATAGATTTAAGTGTAGGAACCCCTAACATTCCCCCGGCAGATCATATTATTCATGCTATGTGCTCTGCTGCTTCGGATAAAAATAGTTATATATATTCAATTAGTGACCTATCAGAATTGCTTGAAGCAGTGAGTTTGTGGTATAAGAACAGATACCAAGTGGATTTAGATCCCAAAACAGAGGTTTGCTCATTATTAGGTACACAGGAAGGTTTTGCGTATCTTTCTATGACAATAGTGGATGAAGGGGATTTGGTGTTAGTACCCGATCCGTGCTACCCTGTATTTGCTGATGGTCCACGTATGGCAGGGGCAGAAATCTATTATATGCCTCAGAAAAAAGAAAATAATTATATAGTAAATCTTAATGATATACCTGAGGAGATTGCTAGAAAAGCAAAGTTTATTATTGTATCATATCCGAATAACCCTACAACTTCAGTTGCACCTGATAGTTTTTATAATGAGTTGATTGCTTTTGCAAAGAAGTATGATATTATTGTGCTCCATGACAACGCTTATAGCGAATTGGTGTTTGATAACAAAGTATGTGGAAGTTTCCTTTCCTATTCGGGAGCAAAGGATGTTGGAGTGGAATTTAATTCACTTTCTAAAACTTACGGTCTTGCAGGAGCAAGGGTTGGTTTTTGTGTTGGCAACAAGGATGTTGTATCCCGTTTAAAAATATTTAAATCCAATTTGGATTATGGAATGTTTTTACCTATACAAAAAGCAGCAATTGCTGCAATATCGGGAGATCAAAGCTGTGTAGCCGAAACAAGAAATGCATATGAAAAACGAAGAGATATTCTCTGTGATGGATTTAATAGAATAGGGTGGGAAATGAAAAAGCCTGAAGCCACTATGTTTGTGTGGGCATCAATCCCTCCACATTATGAAAAATCAATAGATTTTGCCATGGATATGATTAAAAAAGCAGGAGTGATAGTTACACCTGGAAGTGCTTTCGGTCCATCTGGTGAAGGTCATGTTCGTATTGCTCTGGTACAAGATGAAGAAGATATCAAAAAAGCAATAGACGCAGTTGATAAAAGCCAAATACTAAAAAAGTAACATATAACACAAATAACACAAGGGGACGGTTCTTTTGTGCTAAATAGCACAAAAGAACCGTC
>JAAYPS010000047.1 GCA_012519655.1 Clostridiaceae bacterium
CAGAAAACTCCTCTTTAAACTCTTGCAGCTTGTTCTCTACTTTTTTACTTGCTTTTTGCGCTGCAGAATTTTTTTTGCCTTTATTCTTTTTTGTATCTGGTTCAAAAACATTATCAAAGATACTCATTGTTTATAGCCCTCCTATATTTTTTTAATGTATATTTAGTATGTAACAGAAATCTTTTTTTATGATAGTATTTAAATGTTCAATTCATGATATAATGATTAAATAAGTGAGCTTGCTACATGCAAATCTTATATGCGATTATATTATTTGGGAGATACCATGGAAAAAGTAACTAAAAAAGTAGTAGCATTTGTTTTTATAATCTTTATTACAATAACATCATTAATCTTCGTCTTTAACGAATTTTCTACTAGAAATCTGTTTATTATACTGGGAATTATAATTATTCTTGCGCTTTATTACAAATTCCCTATTCTTACAAAATGGCAGGTGAACAAAGCTTGGCCATACTTATTGTCCATTGTGGCTATATCCTTGTTTCTTCGCATTACTTGGATATACCTTGTACGTGCTATACCAATTTCAGATTTCTACACATACCACTCTCTTGCAACCGCATTATCTGAAGGTGGCATACTTTATGAAAAGTTTCTATCCCTTTTCCCCCATGTTTTTGGGTATTCAAAGGTTCTTTCTGTTATATATTCTCTTTTTGGTTCTAATACAAGTATTGCTGTAATATTTAATATCTTACTAAATCTCGGGATTCTTCTTTTAGTTTACTATATCGCAAAATCATTATTCGATGAAAAGATAGGAATTATAGCGTCAGCCATTTACGCCTTTTGGCCTTCACAGATTTTTTACAACCCTTTAGTTTTAACAGAGCCATTTTTTACATTTGGCCTTTTACTTCTTGTTGCAGCATACCTTTACATGGTAAAGCAAGTATCAAAAACCTCATGGAGAATCGTGGGCTTTTTAGCTATAGGCGTGGCTGCAGGTTTCCTAAAGTTCATTCGTCCCGCAACTACAATATTAATTATTAGTTTAGTGATACATTACCTTTTTTTAGAACACAAATACAATCCCGATAAACAAGTGAAAATAAAGGAAATACTTTGCAGAGCTGCGCTATGCCTCTTACTAATAGCCTCTTCCACTATTACATCCAGATTTGTTCTAGATAGCATTGAGAATACTGTTGGTGTTGAAACGGCAAAAAATACATCGGGTTTTTACATTCTTGCTGGACTTAACGTTGAATCGGATGGACGATGGAGCTTTGAAGACTCTGCTATACTTGAATCCCTCATCGCTGAAGAATTAAGCTCCGAAGATATTCATGCTGCTCTTACAGAAATGGGAATACAAAGGCTAAAAGAAATGGATCTGATTACATTTATTAGACTTCAAATCAATAAGAATACCAATATGTGGGGCAATGATAATAGAAGTATAAGCTACATCCAAAACTCAATAGACCCCTCATCCCTTGTTAATATAACAAAACATTCTACGTGGCTTCTTTTAGGTGCTGATGCATACTATTTCTTTTTTCTTGTAACCTCATGTTTAGCATTGCTCTTTATGAAAAATGGCACAAAAGAAAAAATCAAAAACGGTTCATATATTCTATACTTGTATACACTTGGAACTGTTGCTGCCCATTTGCTTGTTGAAGTCCACAGCAGATATCACTACTCCGTTATTCCACTTTTGTGCATACCTGCTGCGGTATTCCTTACACAGTTTGACAAGAACCAACTTGTAAGAAAGTCTCAATGAGTAAATAAGTGTGACGTAATAATTGGATTGTCGTTATTTATGCTTTACTGAATCCGCAGCATCATCTTTCCGGCAGCTGACGCTACGAATTTCCAGATAATGCAACCATAATAACATTTTAACTTAGACCCATGATATCAGTAGCGGGAGATTCGGGTGCTTTTGTCGACGACAGTGGCAATGCTTCGAAGGCTATACTGCCAACACTTTACTAATGCGTGATAATGAGCGACCCGTAAGACTTAGACCTCTCACTCAAAGCCTCGCACAACTAAAAGCGCTGTATAAAAGTTTGTGCTTTTGCCACCAAGGAAACAAACCACCCGAAGCGGGACCCGCGTAAATATATGAAACATTATTAAGTCGCATTATTAATATTTTGCATAATATGGTTTACTAAAATGATTTCATAACAAATGTATTTAGCAATTTTATAGCATTTTCTACATCGGCTTTGTCCACCATTTCACATGGGCGGTGCAGATATCTACATGGAATGGATACAGCACCTGTAGGAACTCCTCCTGCCGCCGTATGAATTGTACCTGCATCATTTCCACCTACGCTCATTACCTCAAGCTGATAGGGTATTTCATTTTGTTTAGCACA
>JAAYPS010000048.1 GCA_012519655.1 Clostridiaceae bacterium
GGGGGGATTAACAATAGAAAGGTATAAGGTATGGAAAAGTCAATAAGAATGGAAAAAACTACTCTTGGAGTATGTTATTATCCTGAACACTGGCCTGAAGAACTATGGGAAGATGATTTACTAAGAATGAAAGAGCATGGAATTGAAATAATCAGGATTGCAGAGTTTGCCTGGAGTGTTTTTGAACCAAATGAAGGAGTTTATACATTTGAATTCTTTGACCTATTTCTTGAACTCACGAAAAAACACAATATCAAGGTAATATTTGGAACACCAACAGCAACACCACCAGCTTGGCTTACTCATAAATATCCCGAAGTTCTAAATGCTAAAGTTGACGGGACTCTCTATAGGCATGGAATAAGAAGACATTACAATTACAATTCACCAAAGTATAGAGAGCTAACTACAAAAATTGTTGAGAGACTTGCTAAGCATTATTGTTCTCATCCTTCTATTATAGGATGGCAGATCGACAATGAGTTTAACTGTGAAGTAAATGTATTTTATTCTGAAGCTGATCATAAAGCCTTTAGATATTATCTGAAAAAGCGATTCGGAACACTGGATGCTCTGAATGAAGCCATGGGAACTGTCTTTTGGAATCAGACTTATACATCGTGGGATGAGATTTATTTAACCAGACCAACTGTATCAAATTCAACTAATCCACATATGTCTCTGGAAGAAAAGCGTTTTATATCTGAAAGTGTTATATCATACTGTAATTTACAGGCTGAAATTATAAAAAAATATAAGACTGACAGCCAGTTTATTACAACAAATGGACTCTTTGATCATCTCGATAGTCATGAGATGACGGACTTAGCTCTTGATTTTATAACTTACGACAGTTATCCTAACTTTGCTTTTGACACCTGGGCAGACCCTAAAAAACCAGGTAACCTTAATGACCGTAAATGGTCACGGTCACTTACAAAAACCAGATCTATTTCACCAAACTTTGGGATAATGGAACAGCAGTCGGGAGCAGGGGGTTGGGATTCGAGAATGAAGCAGCCTGCGCCAAAGCCTGGACAGATGAGACTATGGACATTTCAATCAATTGCCCATGGTGCAGATTTCATAAGCTATTTCCGCTGGAGGACTAACTGGATTGGAACTGAAATATATTGGCATGGACTAAACGATTACTCTAATTTACCCAACAGAAGACTCTCAGAATTGAAAACCATTTTTAATGATTTACAGAAGTTAGAATTTCTAGCTGGTTCAAAATACAAGGCAGCAGTTGCGTACATAAAGGATTATAGTAATGAATGGGATGGCGAACAGGATCAATGGCATGGTCCGCTTGACCGGTTCAGTGAAGAAGGCTGGTTTACAGCTGCGCAGATTAACCATGTACCAATGGACTACTTGTACTTAAGAAACAGCAGCACAAAGAAGACGTCCGTTGAAGACTTGTGCAAGTATAAGCTTCTAATTTATCCTCATGCAACCATTTTGACAGAGGAAACTGCTATTCTTCTCAAGGAGTATGTGGAGCAGGGTGGAACTCTCATAATGGGAGCACGGACAGGATACAAAGATGAATTCGGACGCTGTCCAATGAGGCCTATGCCAGGATTTGCAGCAGAAATCTGTGGTGTAAGAGTAACTGACTACACACATTTGGGTCCGGGAGAAGAAGCTGTATTTGCAGCATGGGACGGCGAGGAAATTGAGGCACCTATCTTCAATGACATACTTGAGGCAAGGGATGGTGCAAAAACCTTAGCTGCTTTCAAAGGTAATTATTATGATGGTGCGCCAGCCTTGGTTGAGAACAAAATAGGTAGGGGAACTGCTTATTATTTTGGAGCAGGATTTAGCACTAGCACAGCTACAGTTTTTCTAAGTAAGCTTGGATTTGCAAAGCCATACGGAAGCATGTTCGAAATACCTGAACAGGCAGAATTAGCGGTAAGATCAAAGGATAATACTGATTATTATTTTGTATTAAACTACATGCCCTATACTATTGAACTAAATGTTAGAATTCCAATGGAAGATGTTATTTCAGGTACTATATGCAATGGAAAATGTAAGATTGACAAATATGGTGTTTTAGTATTAAAAACAACTTCCGATTCTTGGTAAGAACCTTATGAAGCTGAAACAACAGGGATTTTGTTTCAAATTATGAGCATTTTCGCCAGAATAATTGGTTTTTTATGTATTTGTATTATATAATATATTGTAAGTAAGGCATCCACAAGTTTTGCCCCCTTGGTTCTGCATGTTAAAGCAAGATACATGGAGGTACTAATTTGAAGGCGAAATTGAGAACAATCATTATCGCA
>JAAYPS010000049.1 GCA_012519655.1 Clostridiaceae bacterium
ATAAAGAGGTGTTTTTATGAATCAAACAGCTTTTGAAATTCTCTCAATCGTGGTTTCAGTAGTTGCTTTCCTATTTGCAGCATGGCTGTTAAAATGGGTAAATCAACAACCGTCCTCAAACAAAAAGGTAGCTGAAGTCGGAAAACTAATCCGAGATGGCGCCGCAACATTCTTGAAAAAAGAGTATACTGTTCTCGCTCGTTTTACTGCTATTGTATCCCTTATCATCTTAGTATTACTTCCAAGTCCAATCTGGCAAGGAAATATTCTACCAAACATTACCATGACAATCTCATATATCGCTGGAACTGTTTTTTCAGCTATTGCAGGCGTAATTGGCATCAGAGTAGCAACCGTTGCTAACGTTAAGTCTGCAGAAGCTGCGCAAAAAGGTATAAAACCTTCTTTTATGACCGGTTTCCGTGGTGGTGCAGTTATGGGAATGGCTGTCGTAGGTGGAAGCCTTCTCGGTGTTGTTTTGGTATTATTGATAACAAATAATACAACAGCGTTACTTGGTTTCAGTTTTGGTGCTAGTTCATTGGCTCTATTTGCAAAAGCAGGCGGTGGTATTTTTACTAAAACAGCGGATATCAGTGCCGACTTAGTTGGTAAAGTAGAGCTTGGTATCCCTGAGGATGATCCCAGAAACCCAGCTGTTATTGCTGATAACGTTGGTGATAATGTTGGTGACGTAGCTGGAATGGGCGCTGACCTATTTGACTCTAATGTAGCTTCAATGGCTGCAGCTCTTGTTATGGCAGTTGCGCTTGATAAAACCACAAACTCAACCATAAACGCAAGTATGGTCTTCTGTTATGCTGCATTAGGACTTCTTGCATCAATTATTGGTGTAGCAACCGCGAAGATTGGTAAGAACGGAAATCCTACCAAGGCATTAAACAACAGTACTTATGTTACAACTGCCGTTTATATTGTTTTAACCGCACTTTCAACATTAGCATTCAATTTTGAATGGCGCGTATGGGGTGCATGTATAGTAGGATTACTTGTTGGTGTTATTATTGGGCTGGCTACAGACTACTTTACCAATGACGAGAAATCTCCTGTACGTTACGTTGCAAAAGCTTCAAATAGTGGACCTGCATTTACCATTCTTTCGGGTATGTCCTACGCTATGCTCAGTGTATTCCCTGCTTTGGTAGGTATTGCTGTTGCAGCATTGGCAGCCTTTATGCTCTGTGCTCCACTAGGCGATGGTTATGCGCTATTTGGAATTTCCATGTCAGCTGTTGGAATGCTTTCAATAGTTGGTATGATAATTTCGAATGATGCGTATGGTCCAATTGTTGACAATGCCAGGGGTCTTGTAGAAATGGGAGACCTTGGTGACGAAGCCCTTAGAATTACTGACGAACTTGACAGTGCAGGAAATACTGTAAAAGCAATAACAAAGGGCTTTTCAATAGCTGCTGCTGGTCTTACAGTAATAGCTTTGTTAGGTGCTTTCATTAGTGAAGTAAATACTTCGGCTTTAGCACTTGGAATTCCAGGACTCCAAGGTTTCGATATAATGGACCCACTTGTATTCTTCGGATTGATAGTTGGATCAGCTGTTCCTGTTATCTTCTCCGCAATGCTTATGCTTGGTGTTGACAGAAACGCTCAAAGAATGGTTTCTGAAATCCACCGCCAATTTAAAGAAATTGTTGGGTTAAAAGAAGGAAAGCCAGAAGCAAGACCCGAATACGAAAAATGTATTGAAATCGCTACAGATGGTGCTCTAAAAGAGCTTATTCCAGCTGGCTTAATGGCAATAATCACCACTGTTGTTGTTGGTTTAATTGGTGGTGTTAGAGCAATCGGTGGTTTTCTAACTGGAAATATTGTAGCAGGTCTTGTTTTCGCACTGTTTATGTCCAATGCAGGTGGACTTTGGGACAATGCAAAGAAATATGTTGAAGCTGGAAATGAAGGAGGAAAAGGCTCTGAAGCTCATAAATCAGCTGTAGTTGGTGATACCGTTGGCGATCCATTCAAGGACACTGCCGGACCTTCTATCAATACACAGATAACAGTTGTTTCTCTGGTAGCTTCATTATGCTCAACTCTTTTCCTTACATGTTCACTCTTTTAATACAGTATAATTGATAATCTAAATACTTATAGCAGCCTCAATTAAGCATTTGATTGAGGCTGTTTTTGTTTTCTAGCTCAAAGGGGCTAATTACTCTCTGAGGAAGAATTTTTAAGAGTCTTTCATTTATTTCTCGAAAAAGCTGGTGTTTGTGGCCATTACTCACTTGACATCGTTATGTAAAGATAATACAATTACTTAAATATATTTATACGCAGATAATTGGAGGGAGCTTTATGAAAAAATTATTGTCTTGTTTGATGATCTGTATATTGATTACAACAATGTTTGCTGCCTGCTCATCTTCTAACACAGATGAAATTAAAATAGGCATCAACTACGAGTTATCGGGAGAAAATGCTACATATGGACAGGGTTCTGTCGAAGGCATTGAATTGGCTATTGAAGAGATTAATGCTGCTGGTGGGATAAATGGCAAAATAATTATCCCTGTTAAATACGACAACCAGTCTACTCCGTCTGAAGCTACAATACTAGCAAACAAACTGGTTTCCCAGGACAAAGTTTTGGCTATTTTAGGTCCTGCCACAACTGGTTGTTTTACATCTGAAATTCCTGTTGCCAACAAAAACAAAGTACCTATTGCTACAGGTTCTGCTACTGGAGATAATGTAACCTTTGCAGCAGATGGCTCAGTACATGAATACGTATTTCGTATTTGTTTCTTCGATTCATTCCAGGGCCAAGTAATGGCTAATTTTGCTGCTGAAAACCTGTCGGCAAAAAATGCTGCTATAATTATGGATAGCTCAAGCGATTACGGCAAGGGGCTAGCTGAGAACTTCGTAAAAACCTTTACTGAATCCGGCGGTAACATTGTTGCTCAAGAAGCCTACGTTGCTGGAGACACAGACTTTAATGCAATATTAACTAAAATAAAAGCTTTGAACTCTGATGTTATTTATATACCAGGATATTATAACGAAGCAGGTCTTATTATTAAACAAGCCCGTAATTTAGGATTGAACCAACCCATCCTTGGTGCTGATGGTTTCGACTCCCCTACCTTGGTAGATCTCGCAGGTGCTAGTGCATTAAATGATGTTTATTTTACAAACCACTATTCTTCACTTGATGAAGATCCAATGGTTCTGGAGTTTATTAAAACTTTCGAAGCCAGGTATGGAAAAAAACCAGATGCCTTTAACGCTTTGGGTTATGACTTGGCAAGATTCGTTGCAGACGCTATAGGCCGTGCAGAAAAACTAACTGGTGAAGCTGTGAAAGATGCTCTTGAAGCAACTGAGAACTTTGCAGGTGTAACTGGTACATTAAGCGTCGATGAAAACCACAACCCAGTAAAATCAATAGTTGTTATTGGCTTAAAAGACGGTAAACAGTATTCCAGCGTGAAAATCGATCCGTGATTAATAATTAATTTGCTGATTTCAATATAAGAGGGCAAAATACTGCCCTCTTGTTTTTATTAGACCATTTGTTCCACATTTGTAGTATACTAGTGTAAGATTCATTGAAAAATAAGTTGTATAAATGAAAGAGGGGGTACATCTTGGAACAATTTTTACAACAACTGATTAACGGTATATCCTTAGGTAGCATTTATGCTCTTATTGCCCTTGGATATACAATGGTTTATGGAGTTATTAAGTTGATTAACTTTGCTCATGGCGATGTATATATGCTCGGAGCTTATATTGGATACTTTTGTATTACAAATTTAAATCTTGGATTCTTCCCTTCGCTTTTGATCTCAATGTTGGTGTGTGCTTTATTGGGTGCTACAATTGAGAAAATAGCCTATAAACCATTACGAAATGCTTCCCGAATTGCTGTGTTAATTACAGCCATAGGTGTTTCTCTTTTCTTAGAGTACGGAACTATGTTTTTTGTAAAACCTGATCCACGCTCCTATCCACCTTTAACTGGTTTCATGGCTAAGACTTTCCGTGTTGGTAATCTACTAATTACTTCACAACAAATCCTTATAATTATCATTACTGTTGTCTTGATGATAGCACTACAGTTAATTGTAAAAAGGACTCGTATAGGTAAAGCCATGCGCGCCGTTTCCCTCGATGGAGATGCTGCACAGTTAATGGGAATTAGTGTAGATAGAACCATTTCCTTTACTTTTATTTTAGGATCAGCTCTTGCAGGTGCTGCAGGAATTCTTGTAGGTATTTATTATAATTCTATAAATCCACTAATGGGAACAATGCCTGGCTTAAAGGCATTTGTTGCTGCTGTATTTGGAGGAATAGGGATAATCCCAGGAGCCATGATTGGTGGCTATTTCATTGGTCTCGTAGAAGTTATGGTTTCGGGTTATGGAAACTCTATGTATAGGGATGCGGTTGTTTTTGCGATTTTAATAATAATTCTTATCGTAAAGCCTTCGGGTTTACTGGGTAAAGAAACTAGAGAGAAGGTGTAACGTATGAAAAAAAGTATTAATGGTTCAACTCTTAAAAAATTTATAACTTTGGCTTTAACTTTTGCTATCGTTCAGGTTTTAGTGTCAACAAATATCATTAATGACTACATTTTCTCAACTCTAGCAACGATATGCATTAATATTATACTTGCCACAAGCCTTAATCTTATCACTGGCTTTACAGGGCAGTTTTCTTTAGGACATGCCGGCTTTATGTCAATAGGCGCATATACCTGCGCAATAATTACATTAAGAAATCCAACAATGTTAGGTTTTGTTATTGGTGCACTTGCAGGTGCTATGCTTGCAGCCTTTATCGGATTTTTTGTTGGATTACCTACTCTTAGGCTCAAAGGTGACTATCTTGCAATTGCAACATTAGGTATGTCTGAGATTATTAGAATACTTTTTATTAACTTAGATAGTGTTACAAACGGAGCGGCTGGCTTAAGTGGTATCCCTCAATTTATTAATTGGGGATGGCTTTTCGTTTTCACCGCAGGCACTATTATTCTATTAAATAACTTCATAAAATCTTCCTATGGCAGAGCATGCATTTCCCTGAGAGAAGATGAAATCGCTGCTGAATCAATGGGAATAAACTCTACAAAATATAAAGTTATTGCCTTTGTCACTGGCGCGTTTTTTGCTGGAATTGCAGGGGCAGTTTATTCGTCATACTATTATTTTTTGGAGCCAAATTTGTTTAACTTCCAAAAATCAATCGATATACTTGTTATTGTAGTTCTAGGTGGATTGGGGAGCCTTTCTGGTTCGGTTATAGCAGCTATTCTTTTAGCCTTAATATCAACATATCTTCAGTCCTTTCCCGAACTGCGAATGGTCATCTATGCGATATTGTTAATTGTAATAATGTTATTCAGACCCCAAGGTATTATGGGCTCTAAAGAACTATCCCTTACTGTTTTTAAGAAATGGACCAGAGGTCTAAGAGATAAGAAGAACGGGGGTGTCGCATAATGCCAATTCTAACTGTTAATAAATTGACAAAAGCCTTTGGCGGTCTTATGGCTGTTTCAAATGTAAACATTCAATTGAAACATGGTGAGTTAGTGGGACTTATTGGACCTAATGGGGCTGGAAAAACCACAGTGTTTAATCTTTTAACGGGTATTTATCAACCAACATCTGGCACTATCACACTTCATCAGAATAATGAAGATATAGCCATCCAGGGACTAAAACCCTATAATGTCTGTAAGAGAGGCATTGCTAGAACATTCCAGAATATACGCTTATTTAAGGATTTAACAGTCATGGATAATGTTCGCATAGCCATGAACAAGAACACTAATTATAATTTGCTTCAAGCATTTGCTCATACAAAGGCATACTCAACTGAAGAAAAAGAAATATTGGATGAAAGTATCGAACTACTAAAAATATTAAAACTTGAACACAAAAAAGATGAGTTGGCAAAAAATCTTCCATACGGAGAACAACGTCATCTTGAAATAGTACGTGCTTTGGCTACAAAACCTTCTATTCTGCTGCTCGATGAACCCGCAGCTGGAATGAATCCAGCAGAAACTGCACAACTGACCGAAACAATATATTGGATTAAGGATAATTTCAATCTGACTATTTTACTTATTGAGCATGATATGTCTCTGGTAATGAAAATTTGTGAACGAATTTACGTATTGGACTATGGTATGGTTATAGCCGAAGGCATTCCGTCCGAAATTAAATCCAATAAACGTGTAATTGAAGCTTATTTGGGGGAGGATACGGAAAATGCTTGAAATAACGAATCTTAATGTACATTTTGGTGTTATTCATGCCATAAAAGGAATATCACTCACCGTCAATGAAGGAGAAATAGTGACACTTATTGGTGCTAACGGCGCTGGGAAAACCACAACTCTTAGGACAATTTCTGGGTTGAAAAAGCCCACTAGTGGTACTATTACTTTTGAAGGCAATGACATCACAAATTTAGATGCTCGACAGAGAGTGAAAATTGGTATTTCACAAGTTCCTGAAGGCAGACGTGTTTTTAGTACTATGACCGTACTGGAAAACCTTGAATTAGGTGCATATCTTAGAAGAGATAAAGCAGGAATTAACAAAGACTATCAAATGGTCTTTGAAAGGTTCCCTATTCTTGCCGATAGAAAAAAACAGATGGCTGGTACATTATCAGGCGGAGAGCAACAAATGCTTGCTATGGGCAGAGCTCTTATGAGCCGACCGAAGCTTCTATTTCTTGACGAACCCTCCATGGGCCTTGCTCCATTGCTTGTGCAGGAAATTTTTGATATAATTAAAGATATAAATGATAAAGGTACTACAATACTTCTCGTTGAGCAAAATGCAAGTATGGCACTTCAAATCGCAGATAGAGCATATGTTATGGAAACAGGCAAAATAACTTTATCTGGAACTGGAAAAGAACTAATTCAAAGTGAAGAAATTAAAAAAGCATATTTGGGAGGTTAGATTATGTTTGTAAAAAATAAGATGACTACTAATCCTTTTACTGTTTCACCCGATCATACCATTCCTGATGCACACGAAATTATGGTTAAAAATAACATACGCAGACTTCCTGTTGTAAAAAACGACAAACTGGTAGGTGTAGTTTCAAATCTAGATATTAGTCACTCTTCCCCATCTAAGGCTACCAGCTTGAGTATTAATGAGCTTACGTACATTCTGGCTAAAACAAAAATTAGCAAGGTTATGACCAAAAATCCAATCACAATATCTCCAAATGCGCTCCTTGAGGAAGCCGCTATTTTAATGCGTGATAATAGAGTTAGTTTTTTGCCGGTTGTAGACAATGGAAAACTAGTTGGAATTATCACCGAAAGTGATATTTTTGAGTCTTTTATAGAATTGTTGGGTTTCAGGGAGAAGGGTACAAGACTTACAATAGAAGTGGATGATGAACCCGGTATTATGTCACATATAGCAGGAATTATTGCTATCTTCGGTGCTAACATTACACATCTTGCCATTTACCGCGGAAACAATGGTAAAAGTGCACTTGTAACGGGTATAAACAGCCAAAACACCACAGAGATTGAAAAAGAAATTGAAAAGCACGGTTATAGAATTATTTATAAACTACAGAATTCTTAGATTTCGTTTAACATATCATGTATCAGAACAAACATAAAAAATAAGAAGCGATTTGTATCATCGCTTCTTATTTTTTATATTAATATTTCTTTTAACGACAACATAAATAATATATGAGTGACATAAAAACTAGTGTTTCTTCTCTCCAATACTAAGAATTAGATTTAGAATAATTCCAAATATTGCAGCACCAGCAACACAAGGAACGTCAATACCGAAGAAAGGTATATTTCCACCAAATGCATACTGTCCACCAAGACCAATTATCATTATTGTAGCAATTACAGCAATATTCTTAGAACTGAACAGATCAACTTTTTTCTCTATCATTATTGCAATACCTTGAGCAGCTATGGCACCAAATAAGTAAATCTCCAAACCGCCAATTACAGCTGTCGGAATAGAGTATATAATATTAATCAATGGCGTGAAACATGAGATAATCATTGCTACGATTGAAGCCAAGATTAAAACTGGTACAGAAAATACTTTTGTAATAGCCATTGCACTGATATTTTCACCATAGTTTGTTCCTGCAGGACCACCAATAAATCCTGATACCATATCACCAATACCGTCACCAATTAGATTTAAACCAAGCTTATCTGCAATATTATAGTTTTTCTTTACGCCTTTTTTCTTTGCAAGGTCATTTACATATATATCTAATTGATACACATGAGCTGTAGATTCGGGTATTGTCGCTAAAGCAATAGGCATTATAGCAGCAACTGCCATCCATGTTGGTTTAGGAAGAGTAAACTCGGGTAGAGCAACTATGCCCCGACCTATAGCTTCGGGTAAAACTCTGAACAGGTCAATACCAGTTGCAAGTTTTATTATATAAGCCACAATACAGCCAAGTAGTGGTCCTAATAGTAATGGCAATTGACCTAAAAACCCTTTAAGGTAAACTGAAAATATTACAGTTGTCAATAAAGTTACAAGCGAAATAATCCATGCCATGTTTGTCGCAAGCGCAATGTCAGCTTCGGCAACAGAAATAGCACCAGTACCATCAACTACGATTGATGTTGCATCACCTAATGCATTTCCTGCAAGAGTAAGACCTATCACCATTGCGATTGATCCTGTTATAGAGGCTGGAAGAATTTTTTCTATTGAATCCCTACCAAAGCGGTTAACGACTAGTCCTGCTGCTATTGAAATAAAACCTGACATAATAATCCCAAACTGTGCTATCGCAATCTTTTCATTTAGTGTGTGAGAAGCAAGAGCATCAGAAGCCATTAAACCACCTATAGCGGCAATGTATGAAAAACTTGAACCGTAGTATAATGGAATTTGACCTTTGGTAATTAAGAGAAAACAGAGAGTTGCAAGCCCGCTTGCAAAAATAGTAGTAGAAATGTGGAACCCTGTAATAAGTGCAACCGTCACAGTTGCTGGAAACATTACAATAACCTGTTGAATAGCATAAAAAATGAGTTTCCAAAACGGTGGCCGCTCATCAGGCAGGTAACCGATTGTTGGATTCTTTTGCATAAAAATATCCTCCCTTAAGTATATAAGTATTTTTAGTTTTTGCCAAATTTTTCTCATAAATTCGACAAAAATTTGACCCGTTATATTGTAACACAGACATAAAATATTTCAAATCAAATTTTAATCTTTTTTAAATTTTTAGCCCTATTGTTAATTGTAAAATAAAAGACAGGAGAAAATCCTGTCTTTTTTATCACCTTTTAATTTATACGTTGATCCTTTTTATACCCATCCACGTTTTTTTGAGGCTTGGGCAACACGGTCTATTGCAATAACATATGCTGCATCCCTCATATACAAATTCTTTTCTACTGCAAGCTCGTAAACAGATTTAAATGCAGATGTCATCTTTGTCTCAAGCTTGGTCAGCACTTCATCCTTTTCCCAGAAGTAATTCATATTACATTGTACTTGCTCAAAGTAGCTGCATGTTACACCGCCAGCGTTGGCAAGAAAATCTGGGATAAGAAAAATTCCTCTTTCCTTAATTACATCGTCAGCATCAGGTGTTGTTGGACCATTTGCTGCTTCAAGCAATACCTTCACCTGTTTGCTAATTTTATTAACATTTTCAGCAGTTATTTGATTTTCTAATGCTGCAGGTACAAGGATATCTACATCCTGCTCAATCCATGCATCACCAGGGAGAATTTCATATCCAAGAGCAAGTGCTTTCTCTTTGTCAATAGTCCCATATGAATCAGTAATGTTAATCAACTCTTTATAATCAATTCCATCTTTCTTACGGAAGGTATATGCTTTTTTGTCATTGTCATTCCAACATGAAATTGCTACAACTGTACCACCAAGTTGGTTATATAGTTCTACCGCATAACGAGCTACATTACCAAAACCTTGGAAACTTGCTTTCGTCTTTGTTATGTCAATTCCAATTCTTTTTAGAGCGTCGCGTAGAACATATATTACTCCATATCCAGTTGCTTCTGTTCTACCTAAAGAGCCACCCATTCCCACAGGTTTTCCTGTAATAACACCCGGATATTTTGCACCATGAATTGTTTCGAATTCATCAAGCATCCATAGCATATGCTGTGCATTTGTCATTACATCCGGAGCAGGTACGTCAATATCCGGACCCAAATTCTTGGACATTTGTCTAATGTAACCCCTGCATACTTGCTCTTGTTCACGTTGTGAAAGTTTTCTGGGATCACAAACAACACCACCCTTTGCTCCACCAAGAGGAATATCTACCACAGAACACTTCCAAGTCATCCACATAGACAATGCTCTTATTGTGTCTGCTGTTTCTTGAGGATGAAAACGTATACCGCCCTTACCAGGACCTCTGGAATCATTATGCTGAATACGATAGCCCTTAAACACCTCTACACTTCCATCGTCCATCTTAACGGGTATTAAAAAATGATACTCTCGTAAAGGTTGACGAAGGAGTTCACGGGTAGATTTTTCTAGTCCAATTTTTTCAGCAACGCTATCAAATTGCTGTTGTGCAATTTCATAAGGATTATAAGATGTATTACTCATATACAAGACCTCCAACTTTAATATGTTCAGCTAGTAAAACTATGCTTTTTGAAAGATGTTTGAGCAGAAGTTGCATAATCACTGATAATATTTTATGTTTTAGCTAAAAATACATGCACAAAAATAAACAAACTCTGCGAAACATAAAACATTATATCAATTGATTATGTTCATTGTCAACGCCATATTAAAATTAGATTGTAAAAATTAATAAATGAAACTTGCAAAATTTAAACCGTCATTTTATCAAATATAGAATTATACCAATTACTGAGCCCACTATTGAGAAAATAAAAGATTTGTATATGCGATCTGTTGCTCTTTTTAATCTAGTAAAATTAAACAGTAATGAAATAAAGCTAAAAACAAAAATGAATATGAGCAAATAAAATGCTATGTTTAATAAATGAGTATCAGGTATTTTTCTGATCTCTACCTTAAGAAGACGATCAAAAAAAGTTTCCTCTCTTACAGAAGCAGCGTTTAACAAGGCCAAGAAGGCAAAAATAGCAAGCCATATAATAAACACTGCAAACTGTAACCAGTAGCAAATAATGTCGGGTTTCTTTCTACGTTCCTCTCTATATTTGATAGGTTTATGGCTATACATCTTCTCTCTTCCCCCAAAAATTGAAATGACCATTTCATGCCGATAGATATACCCATTTATATGTATTTTACCATATTATTTGCAATAATCAATTATCTGCTGCATTGAACATTATTAATTGAATAATTCATTCAATAACAGTTAAAAACAAAAATGTATCTATATAAAGGCTGTTATGATGTAGCCTTAATAAAAGTTAGCTTGTTCAGAATATGGTAAACAGCTTCATGTAATAAATAACATCGCATGATGCACGTTAAACTGATGTGTTTCAATAATCATTTTGTGAAAATACTAAGGAGATTGAAATTGAAAAAACATCATTACTTCCTAATACTAGCTTTTTCATTTTTTGCTTTGGGTGTACTGCTTTTATCTGTACCTAACCCCGTTGGTCTTGCTGATAACACTGACTTCATCAGGGTTTCACAACCTGTAGGATTGGTTTTAGATAACGATAGCCGATTTTTCTATTTCCAGCGTATGTATGAATATATAGAGCCTTTTTATAACTTAAAAGACTTTTTTGAATTTGTGCTCTTCCCTGATATAAAAAGTATCAGTGGCTTTCAAACAACTCAATTTATTTTTATCAAGGTAGCCCAACTCGCAAATGGGCTAGTGTCATATTTAATAAATCGAGTTATATATTATTTTGATATAACTACACTTTCAATAATATTTCTTATAATCCATAGCATTGCTATTGCTTTACTGTTTGTAAACATAAAAACAAAAAATAAGCTTGCTAATATGATAATTTTATTAGTAATAGTATTAATATTCTATGATATGGGATACCTTCTATACTATAATTCTCTCTTCGGTGAAGCTGTAATACTTTCTACTTTTTTGTTATGGTTTTCTATTTTACAATATTTGATTCAGAGTGATAAAAAAAGCTATACCATATTAATAATATACTTTATAACAGGTGCTGTGTTTATTGGTGCAAAGGTTGCCAATATACCCCTTGGCATACTAATGGCTCTTTTATCCACATATTTTATTTTTGATGTAAAAGAAAATGTAAAAAAAATAGTTGTTATCATTGGAATCTGCTTCACTCTTTTAACTTCCTTTTATTTTTATAAAGCCATCCCAAAATGGATGTCAAAGCCTAATACTTTTCATTCCCTTTTCTTTGGCATACTTAAGGATTCAGATAACCTAGAAAAGGAACTACAAAAGTTAGGGATAGATTCTAAATACGCTATCCTTGCTAACACCACTGTTTATGATGATCTAATGGGATTTGATATTTATAATGAGCGATTTCAAGATGAGGTACTTAATAAAGCAAATCCTTTAAATGTTACATTTTATTATCTTAAAAATCCAAAAAAAATGTTCAAAAAACTTAACATAAGTGCTGAATCAAGTCTGATTATACGTCCCCCCTATTTAGGTAATTATGAATTTGAAACTGATATAGAAATAGTAAAGTTTGTTAAACGTAATTCAATCTGGGAGTGGATACGCAAACAATTTACTGGATATGCATTTGCTTTGCTATCATCTATATTTGTTTTTTACTCATTAATTGTTTCCTACCAGTTTTATTTGCTTAGAAAACAAAAATATATCATATCTTTGGGGTTAATCCTTTCAAAACTTGTGCTTTTAGTATTTGCAGCAAGTCAATGGATCTTTCCTGTTATAGGTAATGGCGAAGCGGATCTAATAAAGCATATGTTTTTATTTAATCTGCTCTTTGATACGATGATACTGATATTAATTGCTGACTTAATTAAACTAGTGCAACATAATCTAATAAATAAACGGATGGTTATATCAATAATTGGAGTGTGGATTTTTACTGTATCCACTATATTTATATATAAAGTAGTCCCGAAGAATGAGCATATATTGTTTGGACAGTACAATGGTCAGCAGCTTACATGGGAAATCATTAATAAAACCAACGAGAACTACTTCCTCGTAGCAAAAGACATTGTGGACGCTCGTGCCTTTTCTTCCGAAAACAATAGCTACTGGATTGAGTCGGATATAAGGCAATGGTTGAATGATGATTCTGTAAATGGTTTCTTATATGAATTCTCTGATTCAGAAAAGGCAAGAATTTGTACATTGGAAAAGACCACATTACTTTCACCAGCCATGAAGGAAATTAAACAGTCAGGTTCTCAGCCACATCATTGGTTCTGCATACCTGGATATGCTACACAAAACTATTACACTGCTTACCAAATATCCAATCCGGAAAAAGTTTTTCTATTAAGTATCGAGGAATGGGATAAATACAACTTTAGTAAGAGAAAAGGTGTTCCATATTGGTTAAGAACACCGTATACAATGAACTCAGCAGTAAGGGTTGTGGGTGAAGACGGCTATGTTTATCATAAAAAAGCTAACATGACAAACATAGGCGTACTACCCGCAATTATAATTCAAATTGAGTGATATGTTATGATATTTAATCCCCGTGCTTTAGAACTGGCCTACGTGCAGCTCTGGCTTCATCAAGCCTGAGCACCGGAGTATCATATGGAGCTTGTTTTAATGTGTCGGGGTCGTCTTGTGCTTCTTTTGCAATCTTTATCATAGTAGCAATAAACTCATCAATAGTTTCTTTGCTTTCTGTCTCTGTTGGTTCTATCATAAAAGCTTCACTTACAATAAGTGGGAAATAAACTGTTGGCGGATGGTACCCATAATCAAGAAGTCTTTTTGCTATGTCGAGAGTGGATACTCCATGTTTCTTCTGGTATTGTCCAGAAAATACTACTTCATGCATACAAGTACGATCATATGGCAAATGATAATACTCCCTTAGTTTCTCTTTTATATAGTTGGCATTGAGCACAGCATTCTCCGATACTTTGCGAAGCCCTTCAGCGCCAAGAGAACATATATATGCATAAGCTTTTACAATGACAGAGAAATTGCCATAAAAAGATTTTATTTTCCCTATTGATAATGGTCGATCATAATCGAAATAGTATTCATCACCTTTTTGCTCAATCACAGGCTTTGGTAGGAAAGGCACAAGATGCTTTTTTACCCCTACAGGTCCAGAGCCTGGTCCACCGCCACCATGCGGTGTACTAAATGTTTTATGCAAATTCAGGTGAACAACATCAAAACCCATATCTCCCGGCTTAGAAATCCCCATAATTGCATTAGCATTGGCACCATCATAATACAAAAGGCCGCCTGCTTCATGAACTATGTCAGCAATTTTATCAATATTTTCATCAAATAATCCCAGTGTATTTGGATTTGTAAGCATAAGGCCTGCAATTTCATCGTTCATTAACTCTTTTAATGCATCAATGTCAACGCCACCCTTTTCGTCTGATTTCACCTCTACCACATCAAAACCCACTGTGGCGGCTGATGCTGGGTTAGTACCATGGGCGGAATCAGGAACTATGATTTTGGTCCGCTTATCATCACCATTATTTTTATGAAAAGCCTTTATTATCATAAGCCCTGCGAGTTCGCCATGTGCACCTGCAGCAGGTTGTAATGAAAAACGCTCCATGCCAGTAATTTCAGAAAGTAGTACATCGGACTTATAAAGAATTTCAAGGCAACCTTGAACTGTTTCTTCGGGTTGGTATGGGTGAACTTTCGTAAATCCATGATATTTTGAGACTTCTTCATTTATTTTAGGATTATATTTCATTGTACATGAACCTAATGGATAAAACCCGGAATCCACACCATAATTCTTTTGGGAAAGATGAGTAAAATGCCTTATAACATCTAATTCTCCAACCTCAGGAAGATCAATTTCATCCTGTCTTAAGAATTCCTCAGAAACCAAGCATTCTATATCAGTTTCAGGCACATCACATTTTGGTAACAGGTCTGCGCTTCTGCCAGGTACGCTCATTTCAAAAATCAGTTTTTCTTCTTTTTTCATCATGCTGAAGTCACCTCCGATACAAACCTGTCAATTTCATTCTTGGTTCTTTTTTCTGTTACTGCAACAATATAACCATTGTCAAACTCGGGATATAACTTATCTACAGCAAAACCACCAATGATTTTTCTATCAAGCAAATGCTTGTTTAGCTTTTCAACATCCCCATGATAAATAAGCATGAACTCTTTAAAAAACCCGCCCTTAAATACAGGTGAAAAAAGACCAGTTTTTAACAACTCATTGCACGCATAATGAGCTTTCTGTACGCATAACTGCGCCACATCTTTAAGACCTTTTCTCCCCAGAATCGACAAATAGATAGTTGCAGCAAGTGCATTCAATGCTTGGTTTGAGCAGATATTAGATGTTGCTTTTTCTCTTCTGATATGCTGTTCCCTGGTTTGCAGGGTCAAAACATAACCCCTCTTGCCATTTATATCAACGGTCTCTCCTACAATTCTACCAGGCATTTTCCTTGTAAACGGCTTTTTAGCTGCCATAAATCCTAGGTATGGACCTCCAAAGCTTAGTGGATTACCAAGAGCCTGACCCTCCCCAACTACAATATCAGCACCAACATCTCCTGGAGATTTTAGTATTGCGAGCGATATTGGATCACAGCTGACAACAAGCAATGATTTATTCTTATGAGCCACTTGAGCTATTTCTCTCAAATCTTCAATGGCACCAAAGAAATTTGGACTCTGGACAAGGACAGCTGCAGTATTCTCACTAATTATCTCTTCAAGCTTTTGAATATCTGCCACACCATTTTTTATTTCTGCTTCTTTTAAGCTGATGCCTTTAAACCTGGCATATGTGGATAATATTTCACGGCTTTCTGGGTGAACACTTCTTATAACAATTATTTCATTACGTCTTGTAGATTCACACGCCATAACGGCTGCCTCTGCCAGTGCAGAGCCCCCATCATATAACGAAGCATTTGCTACATCCATCCCTGTTAACCGGCAAATCATAGTTTGATATTCAAATATGGCTTGTAATGTTCCCTGGCTAATCTCTGGCTGGTATGGGGTATATGCAGTATAAAACTCCTGCCTTGATAAAAGATTATTCACAGCACTTGGTATATAATGATCATACGCCCCAGCACCGAGAAAGCAGGTATATTCTTCAAGGTTATTGTTTTTATTAGCCATTTGTCGCATATGTGTTGATAACTCAATTTCTGACATGGCCTCAGGAATATCAAGAGGCTTTTTTAACTTTACATTTTCGGGTATGTCCGAAAATAGATCATTTATATTATCAACACCAATATCCTGAAGCATTTGAAGCTGCTGCATATCGGTATTCGGAATATAATTTGACATATTATTCCTCCTCGCAGTACCTTTCATATTCTTGCATATTCAACAGTTCTTCAAGTTCAGAGATATCACTCATTTCCACGACAGCAATATAGTTCGTATATGGATCTTCATTAATTTTTTCAGGGCTGTCCTCAAGTTCTTCATTAACTTCGATTATTTTCCCAGATACAGGAGTATAAACATCAGACGCGGCTTTTACAGATTCTACAACACTTAAAACATCACCCTTATTAATATCAATTCCTTCTTCAGGAATTTCAACAAAAACAATGTCCCCAAGAGAGTGTTGAGCATGATCCGTAATTCCAATATATGCCTTATTACCATCAACTTTTACCCATTCGTGGTCTTTTGAATATTTCAATCCTTCTAAAACTTTCATAATTATTACCTCCATATATTTCAAACATTATTTCCCAATGTTTATAACACTACTTAGAATAGTTCTTTGAATAAAACGGAATCTCCACAATCTTTGCTTTCAATGCTCTATTTCTTATAGCAATCTCTATTTCAAGCCCTATATCAGAAAAATTTGATTCTACTAAAGCCATTCCGATGTTTTTCTCAAGACTTGGAGAGAAGTTTCCCGATGTTACAAAGCCAATTTTCTCATTGTTGGTTAAAACATCATAATTGCTTCTTGGTATTCCTCTGTCTATCATTTCAAAACCTACAAGCTTTCTTTTAACACCGTCGCTCTTTTGTTTTACAAGAGCATCTTTACCAATAAAATCAGCCTTTTCAAGTTTAACAAAACGGTCAAAGCCAGCTTCCAGCGGTGTAATGTCTTTTGAAATCTCATGTCCATATAACGGGAGTGAAACTTCAAATCTTAACGTATCGCGAGCTCCAAGCCCAGCTGGTACTATACCATAATCTTTTCCTTTTTCTAACAAATCATCCCATAACTGTGGTGCATAAGCATTATTAATATATATTTCAAATCCGTCTTCTCCCGTGTATCCGCTTCTTGAAATAATGGCTTTTCCACCGCAAAGTTCCACTTCAGGATTGAAACTAAAAAATCTAATTTCGTTTAGGGGAATATTCACAAGCTTTTGCAATATTGCTTCGGCATTCGGTCCTTGCAAAGCCAATTGAGCAAAGTCGTCAGAAACATTTTCAACCTCAACCTGTCCCTCAAGGTTTTGCATTATCCATTCATAATCCTTTTGGGTATTTCCAGCATTCACAATCAAAAGATAGAACTGGGATGAGTATTTATAAATCAGCAAATCATCCACAACACCCCCATCTGGATAACACATTGGGGAATAAAGTATACGATAGTCCTTCGTTCTTTGTATATCATTTGTTATCAGTCTTTGGATAAACTTTTCAGAATCAGGTCCTTTTATAACAATTTCACCCATATGTGAAACATCAAAAACACCTGCAGTTTCTCTTACATGTTTATGCTCTTCAAGGATTCCCGAATATTGAATAGGTAATGCCCAGCCGTTAAAATCAATGATTTTTCCGCCTAATTCGCAATGCTTTTCGTATAATGGTGTTTTTTTCATTACTTGCCTCCCGCTAAGATAGACGTCTGTATTATCTACTATATAAATTCTTTGATAATTGTACCATATTATTCATTTAAGTAAAATACATCATTTATCCAAATCACATGTAGAGTCCATTAAATCATAACCAATTGATACCATTTTTCTGTGTTGACTTTAATACCACATTTGAGTATAATCTTTTCTAATAGGAGTGATATATTTCAAATGGACGACTCGCCTGTACCCGAGCGAAGTATTATATATATAAAGAAAATTATCGTATATTTGCTTATTTAAAAACAATGCGTAACCGAGGAACATGATCTATGATCTGTTGTCTCATTACGCATTTTTTTATTCTCATTTACTTAAATTTCTTAGAAAAATTACAAATAAAATGAAAGAATTACTATTATTGTTTGTTTTTGGGAGGTTGTTTTTTTTGGCAGGAAACTCTGTAGTATGGAACCTTGTTTTACAATTATTTTTAATTTTACTAAATGCAATATTTGCATGTGCCGAAATTGCTGTTATTTCTATGAATGATAATAAGATGGAAAGGATGGCTAACACGGGGGACAAACGCGCTATTCGACTTTCTAAGTTGACTGAACAGCCTGCTCGCTTTCTAGCAACAATACAAGTAGGAATTACATTAGCAGGTTTTCTCGGAAGTGCTTTTGCAGCGGATAACTTTGCAGGCATTATTGTAGATGGGCTAATAAAGTTAGGTGTTAGAATTCCTGCTTCAACCCTAAATACGATATCTGTGATTTTAATTACACTAATTCTATCCTACTTTACACTTGTATTTGGAGAGCTGGTTCCAAAAAGAATTGCAATGAAAAATGCCGAAAAACTTGCTCTTAGTATGTCAGGGTTAGTGTATTTCATATCTAAAGTTTTTGCTCCTATTGTGTATTTGTTGACTGCTTCTACTAACGGAATTTTGAGGTTATTAGGAATAGATCCAACAGCATCCGATGCAAGTATTACTGAAGAAGAAATACTTATGATGATTGATGAAGGAAGCGAAAAAGGAGCAATAAACCACTCTGAAAAAGAACTCATTCAGAATGTATTTGAGTTTGACGACAAAACTGCAGAAGAGGTTATGACCCATAGAACCGAAGTATCCCTTCTCTGGCTTGATGAAAATGATGAAGAATGGGAAAAAACCATTGTTGACAGCAGACATACCCATTATCCTGTATGTCATGAAACCACTGACAATGTTATTGGGGTATTAAATTCAAAAGAATACTTTCGACTTAAGGATAAATCACGGGATAATGTTATGGAATTTGCAGTAAAACCTGCATACTTTGTCCCTGAAGCTGTTCGAACAGATATATTGTTCCGTAATATGAAACAAAGCAAAACACATTTTGCAATTGTTTTGGATGAATACGGTGGCATGAATGGTATAATAACAATTAATGATTTGCTGGAGCAATTAGTTGGTGATTTGGATGACGATGTATCTGCAACCGAAATTCCTCCAGAGTTATTAGTTGAGCGTGTTGATTCACAAACCTATAAAATCCATGGCTCCACATCATTAAAGTATGTAGCCGAGAGGCTCGCCCTTAATTTGCCAGAGACCGAATATGAAACATTTGGTGGTTTTGTCTTCGGGATGTTGGGCTACATACCTAAAAGTGGCAGTACACCCGAAGTAGAAGGATATGGTCTTATAATAAAAGTACTTGAGATAAAAGATCATCAACTTGAAAAGGCAATAGTATATATTCAGAAAGAACAAACCGACTTACAAAAATAAAAGTACTAAGCTTTTATTTATCATTGACTAACAAACTTTAAAAAACTAACCCTACAATCAAGATACAAACTTATTGTAGGGTTAGTCATGTTAAGAAAAGAAATATTATAATTGCAGATTATCTTCTTCCGCGGCTATTTGCTATTGCATGTTGAACTGCCTCACGAAGCTCCTTATTTTCTTCTGGAACTTGAGATAATAACCATTGTAGCTGAGCCACTTCATGATCTCTACCTGTCTTTGCAAGAGATTTTACAGTTTCTAACTGAACTTCTGGATCTTGATCACGTATTAAAGTGGTTAAAATGCTATTAACTCCTGGGTCATTCGAGTTACCACATTCTTTTGCTAACATTAATCGTGTTTCTTTATTACCATAAAGGTATTTCTTGCTTAGAATCTCCCATTTTCCTTTCCTAATTAGTTTTTCAATTTTGCTTTCTTTACTACCAAACATTTAAAACACTCCCTATATTTAAATTTATTTTTAATCGTATACATTATCTATTACAAAATTGTACTACCTTTTTGTAATGCATCATTCATTGATATCTTTAATTTTGTGAGACTTAACTTTATATTTTGAAGCTCCTCATCAGTTAATCCTTGTGTAAGTTGCTCAAATGCTTCTCTACCCTTTTTTATAGTATCTTTAAGAACTTCATGTCCTTTATCTGTTAGGACAAGAGCTATGCTTCTTCTATCTGTAGCATTCTCACGTCTTAGTATATATCCGCCTTCCACAAGTTTATTAATTGTTAAACTCATAGCACCTTTTGATAATTTTAGCTCATTACAAAGAGTCTTTAAGTTGATATTGGGATTATTACTGATTATTTTAATAATATATACTTGATGGAACGTCAAGGCTGAATTCTCAAGAACCTTTGAAAAAACATAACTAGAAGCTAGATTTATTTGCTTTAATAAATCCTGAATCTGAATCGAAATGTTTTCGTCTATGTTGTTGGCTTGCAGATCTACGTCCACCTAATATAAACCTCTCCAACACCTTTATTGCTAAAAAAATCTTACTACATAAAGGCTTAATCTAACAATTAACTAAAAATTATAACCTATTTCTCAAAAATTATTAATAAGTTATATACCACAATTGTTTTATTATAAAACAATTGTGGATATATGTCAACCGCCCGGAAAAATAAAAAAGAGCATTTTCTGCTCCATTTATGATAAAGCGTCCATGTGCCACCATATGATTTATGACCATTGAAATTGCACTATTTAATTAACTTTTTACTTGGGGTTGATACAAATGAACGATCTATGGTTATAACTGCATATAGTTCCATGTCTATTTCTTTTATTCGCTTTATGATTTCGTCCTGTATAGTTTTTTCATTGAGCTTACATTGCTCTGTCATAAGAACATCAAAAATTAAATTTTTATGTGCTTTACCCTTAACAATCCTAAAATCATGAATTGACAATGAACGATCAATCTCGGACACTATTTTTTTAGTCAAATCTTTCATTTCTTTTACGAAAGGATCATCGGTAACAATTGGGTCAAGATGAATCACTAAATGTATGCCGTGATCTATTAACATGTCCCTCTCAATATTGTCAATTAGGTCATGGCTTTCAAGTATATCCGCATTAGCATCCACTTCTACATGTAATGATGCAAAACAGTGTTGGGGACCATAATCATGTACCACAAGGTCATGAATACCCATAACACCTTCATACCCTTGAATAAAGCTCTCTATTTTATTTATAAGTTCTTTTGAAGGAGCACGACCCATTATGTTATTAATTGTTTCCTTAAGCACTTTTATACCAGAATACATAATGAAAGCAGATACAATAACGCCCATATAACCGTCCAG
>JAAYPS010000050.1 GCA_012519655.1 Clostridiaceae bacterium
TATGTGTTTTGGAGATAACACCAGATGTGACCACAGAAATGGTTGAGAACATTACATATAAATTGGCGGAATTTTCTACTGCATTCAACCCTAATAATGAAGCACGTACACATAATATTCGGAATGCATGCAAGAAAATTGACCAAAGCCTTCTGCTTCCACAACAGGAGTTTTCTATGGATAAAGCCTTAGGAGACAGAACAGTGCAAAATGGTTACAAACAAGCAAAGGTGATTGTTAATAATGAATATGTAGATGGACTAGGTGGCGGGATTTGCCAAGTGACCTCAACGGTTTATAATACTGTATTGCTGTCAGGTCTTGAAGTATTAGAAAGAAGAAACCATACACTACCGGCGTCATATATAGGCGTGGGTAGGGACGCCACAATATCTCAAGGATATATTGATTTAAAGTTTAAAAATACAAGTGAGTATTCGGTCTTAATAGAAGCAAAGACAGTAGAGAACAAAATTGTGGTTGTATTATGGGGACTTGAGCCCAAGGAGCAAACACGTTTCAAGATCAGGACTAAAATTGTTCAAACTATTGAACCCGAAGGTATAGAAATAGTTATTGATCCTTCTTTAAAAGAGGGGGAAGCTGAAGTTTTGAGAGAAGCAAAGCCCGGCTACAAAGTTGAAGTTTATAGAGATAGATTAGATAAGTTTGGTAATATTATAGAAACAGAAAAAATATCAGTTGATAGTTATCTGCCTCAAAAGATGAAGATTAGGGCAGGGGAATAGTGATACGTATTAGGCTTGAAGCCAATTATTTTGTTGACTGCGGGTGGGAATATGGCAGAACTTAAACCAATTTATAACTCAGAAATTACATGCCCTGTGTGTGAGAAGATAATTAGAATTTCCAAGGTACGATCGAAGTTTATTAAGTTAATAAAACAGGATGATGATTATTGTCCTCATTATGAGACAATAAACCCAATATATTATGAAGCGTGGGTTTGTAATCATTGTGGGTACGCGGCACATAATACGGTTTTTGATCAGATAACTCGTTATGAGCGTCAGGCTGTGCATGAAAAAATTTCAAAAAGGTGGACAAGCCGTAGTTTTTCAGGTGAAAGGAATTGGGAGCAAGCACTTGAAGCATTCAAATTAGTATTGTACAATTTGCAAGTAAGAGAGGCGCAATACTCACAGTTAGCAAAAATTTGTTTAAGGATAGCTTGGCTTTATAGATATGAAGGGATAATTGAAGAGGATATTAATTATTCAAAATTTGCTTTTGATTTTTATAAAAAAGCCTATACTAATGAAGACTTAAGGGACAATTTACTGGATGAATACACACTAATGTATATTGTTGGTGTACTTGCTAATAGGATTGGCTTAAAGGATGAAGCAATGAGATGGTTCAGCAGACTAATATCTATTTCATCCAATCCAAAAGAAAGAGATAAAATACCAGCCGGGCTTTTAGATAATACGAGAGATCAAATATATACTATTAGGACAGAAATGAAAGAAGAAGGTAATAAAGAATAGATAGTAAATTTTGATTTGTTATAGTTTAGTTCTAATGCACAAGATATTGCCGTTACACAAACATTAATCGCCGTTTCACAAGCATTAAATAAATTAATATACATCAATAAATAAGTACAAAAGGTAGTGGGTGATACTATGGAAATTGGTAAACTTTCAAATGAAAAGCTACAAAAAATCATTTTAAATAAAATTGAAGCAAAACGGGATGAAGTTATTTTGAAGCCCACAATTGGAGAAGATTGTGGGGCTTTAGACTTTGGAGAAGAATACTGCGTCATTTCTACAGATCCAATTACAGGAACAGAAAATAAAATCGGAGTATTAGCTGTAAATGTTGCTTTAAATGATATTGCTGCAAGTGGAGCAGTTCCAATTGGTATTATGGTTACTATGCTAATACCACCTAATGCAACTGAATCGGATATTGATAATATTATGGATCAGCTATCTAAAACCGCGTCTCAAGCAAATATTGACATAATTGGTGGCCATACCGAAATAACCGATGCTGTAAA
>JAAYPS010000051.1 GCA_012519655.1 Clostridiaceae bacterium
ACAAATCATGAGGGAGATGCATTTACTGTTGAAAATTGTGAAAGCATAAAATTTATAAATTGCACCGAATAAGTATTATTGCATATGGAGTAGTTAATAGGAATTAAATAATATTAACAGACTTTACATTGTTATACAGCAACAAAATTTGTAGCCCAAAACCTGAATATTTAGGAGTTGGGCTATTTTCTTTACTTTTTACTCATATGAAGTACTGGTTTAAAACCCATGAATTCATTTACATACCTTTTGTAATCATATAGATATGTTACAATACTTAAAATTAGGGTATTCATTGAATTAAGTATGAGAATAATATGTTAGAGAGGAAAGACAGATGAAGAATAAATCGTTAATTATAAAAGGGATGACATGTGCTTCTTGTGCAAAAGCTGTTGAAAGGCATGTTGGCAAAGTTACAGGTGTTAACTCTGCTAATGTTAATCTTGCTACCGAGAAGCTTAATGTAGAATATGATGAAGCATTAACTGATATTTCAAATATATATGAAGCTATAAGAAACGCAGGTTATGATGTGGAGGAAGCGACAGAGAGCAATATTAGGGAAGTAAATATCCCTATATTGGGCATGTCTTGCGCATCATGTGCTAAAAGTAATGAAAGGGCCATAGGGAAGCTACCGGGTATAATTGAGGTTAGTGTAAACTACGCTACTGAGAAAGCTCATGTAGTTTATGATTCCAGTAAGACAAGATTGTCAGAGATCAGACATGCAATAGAAAATGCTGGCTACAAGCCTCTTGACATTGAGGAGGGGGAAAAAACAGATCATGAAAAGGATCTCAGAGAAAAAGAAAGAAACACATTATGGAAAAAATTTATTCTCTCGGTAATTTTTACTGTACCTCTATTCTATATTTCTATGGGACATATGGTGAATCTGCCCATACCTAATATTATTAACCCAAGCATACACCCTCTCAACTTTGCATTAACTCAACTTGCTCTGGTAATTCCATCCATGATTGCAGGTTATCAGTTTTATACTATAGGCTTTTCACGCCTTGTTAAGTTTGAACCAAACATGGATTCGCTAATTGCTATTGGTACTAGTGCTGCATTTGTTTATGGTATGTATGCAATTTATCAAATCATATTAGGATACTCTCATTTTGCACATGAACTGTATTTTGAATCAATTGGAGTAATTATCACTTTAATTCTTCTGGGTAGGTATCTTGAAGCTGTGACGAAAGGAAAAACCTCCGAATCCATAAAAAAGCTAATGGGTCTTACTCCTAAAACAGCTACAGTTATTATCGATGATGAAGAAATGGTGATACCAGTAGACGAAGTAGAAGTAGGGGATATACTTGTTGTGAAACCGGGTGAAAGGATTCCTGTAGATGGTGTAGTTGTTGAAGGACGAACATCCATAGATGAGTCCATGCTTACTGGGGAGAGCATTCCTGTTGAAAAGAATGAGGGAAGCAATGTGGTTGGTGCTAGTATAAATAAAAATGGAACAATAAAGTTCAAAGCAACAAGGGTTGGGAAGGATACTACCCTTGCGAATATTATAAAGTTTGTTGAAGACGCTCAAGGTTCGAAGGCTCCTATTGCAAGGGCAGCCGATGTTATTGCCGGATACTTTGTACCAGCAGTTATAATTATTGCCATTGTTGCAGCAATTGGCTGGCGTTTAGCAGGGGAGTCAACTATTTTTGTACTCACAATATTTGTTTCAATTCTTGTCATTGCATGCCCATGTGCACTCGGACTTGCTACACCAACAGCCATTATGGTTGGAACAGGAAAAGGGGCGGAGTTAGGAGTGCTTTTTAAGAACGGTGAAGCCCTTGAAACTGCACATAAAACCAATGTAATTGTATTTGACAAAACTGGTACTATAACCGAAGGCGAGCCAAAAGTAACTGATATCATAACTGTAAATGGAGTGGATGAAGATGAACTATTACAGTTATCTGCTTCAGCAGAAAGAAGCTCGGAACATCCTTTGGGAGAGGCAATTGTAAATTATGCGAAGGAGCGGAATTTGAGCTTTTTGCCCTTTGAGCATTTTGAGGCAATCCCTGGCGAAGGAATAGAGGTTATTATTAACGGCAAAAACGTGTTAATTGGTAATAAAAAGCTTATGACTGATAGAAATATTGAAATGACTAAGGAAGCACAAGCTGAGAGATTGGCAAATGAGGGGAAAACCCCAATGTTTATTGCTATTGATAAAAAGGAAGCTGGTATTATTGCAGTTGCCGATGTAATTAAACCAAGCAGCAAGCAAGCAATTGAGATATTACACAACATGGGTATAGAGGTTGCAATGATAACAGGTGATAATAAAAGAACAGCCCATGCTATAGCAAAACAAGTTGGTATTGATCGAGTTATGTCAGAAGTACTGCCCCAAGATAAAGCGAAAGAAGTTATTAAACTTCAACAAGAGGGTTTGAAAGTTGCGATGGTGGGCGACGGAATAAATGATGCACCAGCATTAGCTCAAGCAGATACAGGAATTGCAATAGGTTCAGGTACAGACGTGGCCATTGAATCGGCGGATATTGTCCTGATGAAAAGCGATTTGATGGATGTACCTACTGCAATTCAGCTAAGTAAAAAGACTATAAGAAATATAAAAGAAAATTTATTTTGGGCTTTCGCGTATAATACTGCAGGTATTCCAATTGCAGCAGGATTGTTGTACATTTTCGGTGGTCCTCTACTAAATCCAATGATAGCAGCAGGTGCTATGGCATTTAGTTCAATATCAGTCTTAACTAATGCACTAAGGCTGAAGAGATTCAAAAACATTTAGCCCATTCAGCATAATTAGTTGTTTTTCTTGTTTCATGAACTAATATAATGTGCTAAAATAATGAAACGATATGCATAACTATTATGTTTACTTACAAGGGGGACAATATGAATTTTACTGTTGTAGTAGAACAAGTATTAATACTTTTAATAATTTTAGTCGTAGGAATTGTTTCTGGTAAGGTAGGATTTATAGCAGATGGGGCTTCGAAAAAACTCTCGGAGCTCCTATTATATGTTACAAGTCCAATGATGGTGTTGAGTTCTTTCTTTTTTGAATATTCAGCTGAGAAAATGAAGAATGCCTTGTTGGTATTTTTAGTGGCTTCTGGATTTTATTTGTTGAGTATTTTTTTGGCCAAATTAATATTTAAGTCATTTAGCAGCAAAATAAAACCCATAATGCAATTTTCAGCAGTCTTTTCAAATGCAGCATTTATGGGTTTGCCCATGATGAAAGCTCTATACGGATTAGATGGAGTGTTCCTGGGTTCATTCTATGTTGTTGCTTTCAATATATTTGCGTGGACTTTTGGATATGCTATGTTTAGTACTGTTGAAGAAGATGGGGGAATGAAAAAACTACTAAAAAAAGCAATGCTAAACCCCGCGGTTATTGCAGTTTATGTGGGAGTCATTATTTTTGTTTTTCGCATTCCTGTACCAGGAGCAATAGAACGTGCTGTTAACTATATAGGGGACATGACAATGCCCTTATCTATGTTAATAATAGGTTCACTTATTAGCACAGTAAAAGTTAAAGAGCTTCTAAATGACGCAAAAGTGTATTATGCATCAGCAGTAAGGCTTATTGTTATGCCATTATTAGCATATGTAATTCTATACTTGATAGGAACTCCGAAGATACTTATTTCAATAATTGTTACAGCTCTGTCAATGCCAGTTGCGGCAACTACAACAGTGTTTGCAGATTTGTTTGACAAGGATGCTGTGTTTGCCTCTAAAGTCGTTATGATGTCAACTATTCTATCAGTTGTTACTGCTCCAGTTATAATTGGACTAATTTGATATGTTTAGTTTAGAATTTGGAAGTCTTGATTTTGCGAAAAACTGGAGTATACTATAGACTGGCCAGCAAAAGCATTAAAATAAAAGCCTTGCAGCGTTTGAATAGAGGATAGCTTCTCTTTCCTGATCGGTTAAGTTAAGTCTGAGGAACCTAGTTAACTCTTCCTCATGCTCCCACATAGGATAGTCACTTCCAAAAAGAAACTTTTGGATTCCGTGGGATCTAATCATATTTACTGCTTCACCAGGCTCTAAAAATTTCAGTGAGCTGGATGTATCCATGTATATGTTTTTACCTACTAGATATTTCCATGAATCCTTCCACATTTGATACCCACCAAAATGAGCTGCTATTATGGTCAGGTTAGGGAATTGCTGTATTATATTAGCAAGTCTTTGAGGGCTTGAAAAATCAGAGTTCTCATCTCCAATATGGATGAGCAGAGGAAGTTTACCCTCAAATGCGGCATATATACGCAGAGCTGACGCATCATCGATACGAAACTTCTGAAACTCAGGATGTAACTTAATGCCCTTTATTCCTAAAGCAATAATTCTTTGAACTTCGGCCTCAGGGTTTTTCATATCGGGGTGGAGAGTCCCAAAACCAATTAGGTTATCGTGCTTTTTAACTTCTTCATAAACATAGTCATTAATGCAAGCTACCTGCTCTGCTCGAGTTGCAGAAGAGTGCACCACATACTTTTCTACACCTATTTTTTCACCGCTCTCAAGCAGATCCATTGTCGTTCCTTTGCCAGACATAGGTAAATTGTAATAACTGCCAATATTCTCAACAGCTTTTTCGGATATTTTCTCTGGGAAAATATGCGTGTGTGTATCTATTATTCTATATTTGTTTTCCATGATTTATCCCCTTAGATAGCTTTACAAGAGCATTTGAACTCTTTGTTGTAAGCATAAAAACAATTTGTCAATCTGCCTTACCATTAAAATATCTATTTGCCTTTATTAATGCAGGTGCAATAGCTATTGTAATTGCAATACCTACAATTAACTGAATGATATTCATTGGTACGCTAAAGATAGGTGATATAGGGTTTCCATAAAGGATGAGCTCAGCGAAGTAATATCCAATTACCATGCATGCACCCGAACTAAGCATTCCAAGAACAACTCCAGCACCAATGCTTTTATTTTTTTGCTTTTTTACCAAATAAAGCATTATTGCAAACACGATAATTATAGTACCAATAATTGCAACTGTCAATTTAATCTGTATGTCTGAGGCTGCATCCATAACATATTCAGGTGTTTGCTCTAAATCTACCGATAGTTTATCTAAGGAAATATCAATGGCTTTTGCCAGTGCATCTTTTAAGCTTATGAAAAATATACTCCAAATTGCGACTGTTGTAGCGGCTGATCGTATTGCCTCTTTTCTTGTTCTCTGCCTTAAAACCAACCCCATAATAAGTGCCATAAGCGATTTAATAATTAAGGTTGGTAGTGCCCATTGTGCATAAGGTGATAAAAGATCTGCAAGCATAGACCCGACACCTGCAGCAAAAGAGCCGTAAAATGGCCCCAGTATTATAGCTGATATAAAAATGAAGCCGTCTCCTAAATGTATGTACCCATTCATAGTAGGTATTTTTATTATACTGGTTGCTAAGAAAACTAAGCCTGTCATCAGGCCAGTCAATACTATTTTTTTAATTTGTTCATTTGGTTGAGTCATTGTATTCTCCTTTTACAGCAGCACCGTAACTATTTTCCGTTAAGATAGAATATAACACAGAGCTGACCATTATGAAAGTAGCAGTTTAAATTGAATCGTTGTAGAAAGCAAAAAAGAAACCTTTAATAAGGAATTTAGAATGCACCAGCGATACTCCAAGCATGTAATACACAGATGTAAATTTTTAATGAAAACAATTATGATTTATTATATGTCAAGCGCTTGACATAAACTCATATCATTATTATAATTGTTTTGAAAAGAATATGTACGTGTGGGGGTAGTAGAGTTGATTTTAGATCTGAATATAATGGATAACCTAAAGAGTATAGAAGAATTAAACAGTATAACAAAGGGAGATATGCCCGGTGATAAAATCTATATAGATTCTGAGCACTTAAAGAAAGCCAAAGTCATTCTACCTTATTTAGTAGATTTACTTGCCCCTTTCATTGATGAGCATCCTATGCACAGAGCAGTTATATCTATTTATGGTGGTTCTGGGACAGGTAAGTCGGAGATTGCATCACTTATTTCGTATTATTTTAATCAAATAGGTTTGGGTAGTTACATCTTATCTGGTGATAACTATCCTCACAGAATACCAAAACACAATGACGCAGAGAGGTTACGAATATTTAGGCAAAGTGGAATAAAGGGGCTTGTTTCCTTTGGTCTGTATACACAGACTAATAGTGAAATTTTGAGAGAGTTACAAGAAAACAATTATGATTTAGATACTTATTACGAAAAAAAATTCCCTTGGATGTTGATTTATAAAAGTGAAGGTATGAGGGGGCTTCGAAGCTATTTGGGGACACCTAATGAAATTGATTTTGATGAACTAAACAGAATTATATTGCAGTTTAAAAATGGCGCCGAAAGAATATTTTTAAAACGAATGGGAAGAAAAGAAGAAGAACTTTGGTATGAACAAGTTGATTTTAGCAATAAAAAAATAATGATAATCGAATGGAGCCATGGCAATAGTTATTATCTTTCTGGGATTGATATTCCTATTTTGCTAAGTAGCACACCACAGGAGACACAAAAATTCCGTAAAATCCGTAACAGAGATAAAGGAGCTGATAGTCTATTTACAGCAATGGTACTTGATATAGAGCAAGATTTGATAATAACGCAGGCTCCAACGGCAAAACTTATTGTTTCGAAAGATTGTGAGATAATCTCTTGTGGCGAATATTTGAGAAAAATGATGGAGGAAAAACAAAATACATAAAGAAGGTGGTGGCTGTACATATGAATAATCCGAATTGTTCTGGGTGTAATGATAGACCTATGTTGAATGTATACCCTGACAGCATAGGTGGCACTTTGGCAGATATAATTAAGTTCCTACAAATGCCGGAGCTGGCAAACGTATTTCAATCAATATATATACTTCCAAGCTTATTCAATACAGATTTAGATCGTGGTTTCTCTGTTATTGACTACGAGCTTAATGAGCAATTTGCTTCAATTAAAGACTTAGAAGTTCTTAGAGATATGAATATGGAGCTAAAACTTGATTTTGTATTAAATCATTTATCAATGCTATCCGAATATTTTCAAGATCTTATTAAAAAAGGAGACAACTCAGTATATAAAGATTTCTTTATTATTTGGAATCAGTTTTGGGATGGGCATGGGGAAATGACCGATGAAGGATATATACAACCTGATGAGGACTTGATAAAGAATATGTTTTTCAGAAAGCCCGGACTCCCTCTGCTAAATGTGCGCTTTCCAGATGGAAATGCAGTCCCTTATTGGAACACTTTTTATCAGGAAAAAATATATCGGAACATAGATGTTTTTGATTTAGTATGTGATATGAACATCCAATATTCGACAGCATTAAAACTTGAAGAGTTTGTAAACGAAGAAATATCAAAAGGGAAAAAACCTAATGAGATTGATTTTGGTCAATATATACCATATAGAGAAAAGGTTATTGAATTACTAGAGAGTAAGTGTAGGTATATGGGGCAAATGGATCTGAACATAAACTCGCCATTGGTTTGGGATTTCTATAAGGAAACTCTTAAGAAACTATCTGAGTACGGAGCTAAGATTGTCAGGCTTGATGCGTTTGCGTATGTATCAAAAAAACCCGGTTCAAAGAATTTCTTTAATGAACCTGAAACGTGGACACTGCTTGAACGTATAAGGGACATGGCTGATGAGTATGATGTTACTATTTTGCCCGAAATACACTCTACATATGGAGAGAAATTACATGAGAAACTTGCTGCGAAAGGATACATGATATATGATTTTTTCCTTCCGGGTCTAATTATTGATGCAATAGAAAGGAATACAAGTGAATTCTTAATCCGGTGGTTTAATGAGTCACTGGATAAGAAAATTAGGGCTGTGAATATGCTTGGTTGCCATGATGGAATTCCGGTTCTAGACTTAAAGGGCCTGTTACCAGATGAACATATAGACAGTATGATAAAGACTATCGTAAATCGAGGTGGGCACGTAAAGGATTTACATGGTAAGAAAGATATGTATTATCAAGTTAATTCAACATACTATAGTGCTCTTGGTGAAAATGACAAGAAATTTATTTTAGCCAGGGCTATTCAGATGTTCATGCCTGGAAAACCACAAATTTGGTATTTGGACCTTTTTGCGGGTAAAAATGATTATGATGCTATTCATAAAGGTAGTTCAGCGCAGCATAAAGAAATAAACAGAACAAACTTAACTTTGGAACATGTACGTAATGCCTTACCAAAAGAGGTAGTTAAGCAACAACTGTCATTGATACAATTTAGAAACACTTTTCCGGCATTTGGATTTGATGCAAAAGCCACAATTATTAAATCCCCCGATAGTTTTCTTAAAGTCAAGTGGGAGAACAACGGTTATTGTGCATTCTTAGAAGCAGATTTGGTAAATTATGATTTTAAAATTAAAGCAGTAGATAGTGATGGTGTTGTTTGTTTTACTCAATCCTCGATAGGTGGTAAATAAAAATCCTATAAGTAAGTAATAACTAATAAAAATGTCAAGCGCTTATTAGCGGTACATATTTAGTTCTACTAGCTTTGAGTGGACATAAAAAGGTAAATTTCGTAACAAAATCTTTAAACATATGTTAAGGGGTTGACACATAAAAAATTCTATTATAATATTATATTACAATAGTTAGTCATTGGAAAAAAACATAAAAAATTGTGTAAATTTTGATTGTATGCTACTTAACTGATATAATTGAGTTAGCAATAAATGACGTTTCTATGTATCTTTACTATACTGGCAAGCCAATTATATCAAAAAGGATCACTGTTTTTAATTGTAAAAACTTTGAATACCTAATAAATAGCATACTTCAACATAAATTATTAACTTTTATTCTTATTAAGAGGAGGTCAGAAGAATGAAACGAAGATTGTCGACAATTATCCTTGTGGCAATTGCAATTACTTTGGTATTAACGGCTTGTACACCAGGAACAACGGGCTCTACCAAAACTAACGGTGAAGTAGACTCGACAGCATCCAGTAGTAAATCTCCAGTGAAGATTACATACTTTAACACCTCGGCTGAAGTTAATACAATGTTTGAAGACATGTTTAAAAGGTATAATGAGATTTACCCGGATGTGGTAATCGAGTTGATACCAACCGGAATAGGGGAAGGGCAACAAGAAAAACTACAATCACTTTATGCATCAGGAAATGCACCAACATTTATGAATGTTGATCCTGCGAATGTCATAGAGTACGAAGACCACCTACTGGAGTTCACAACGGAAAATGCACCTTGGCTAAGCCTTGCCAGTGATGGTGCTGTTGATGGGGGTACTTTTGGAGGAAAAGTTCTTGGTGCTCCTTGGAGCGTTCAGGGATACGGATTGCTTTATAACAAACGAGTGGTTGATGAGGTATTTGGTGAGGGAAATTTCGATCCAGCAACAATTAATACAAGAGATGCACTACAAAAGTTCTTTGAGAAAATTGAAGCTGCTGGTGTACCAGCGACAATGCTACATGGTGCAAACTGGTCGATAGGTGGCCATTACCTTACATTATCTTATGCAGTACAAGGACCGGCAACATCGGATGGAACTGGCTTCATAGATAAAATAAAAGCCGGCACAGCAAAAATTGAAGATAGCCCGATCTTCCAAGGATATATGGATACTCTTGATTTACTTGCAAAACATAACTACAACAAGGCAGACCCACTAGTAGCAGACTTTAATAAAGATATACAAGCTTTTGCTGAAGGCAAATGTGCAACATTCTTTATGGGTGACTGGGCATGGACCTCTTTGGTTACTTTAGAAAACATTGACGAAGAATATGGATTTATTCCTGTTCCTTGGAGCAACAACCCTGGCGATTATGGTAATACAGAAGTTGTAATGGTATTGCCTAAGTTCCAGTGTATTAACAAATCACAGAACACACCAGAACAACAGCAAGCTGCATTAGACGCTTTAGGTTGGATGCTTTCAGAACCTGAAGGGCAGCAGTTCTTCATAGACGCTGGATTCTTTATGCCATACAAAAATGTAAGAGATGATGTGGTGTACAATTCTATGACAACTTCAATATCAGAATATGCACAGAAAGGTAAAACCATAAATCTCGGATGTTTCTCATACATTTCTGGAGACGCATGGACAGAGACTGGCAATTTAATGCTTAAATATCTTGTTGGTGCAATTGACAGGGATGAGCTGGCAAAAGGTATAAACGATTATTGGCAGTCGGTAAAATAACTATTAGGTAACTAAAAAGCGGATAATGGTGTAAGAAGCCGTTATCCGCTTCATGAATTGGAGTTATATAATGGATAGAAGTAAGAGATTAATCAATAAAATAGGCAGTTTTGTTATATTTATGGGTCCTTCACTTATAGCGTTTTCGTGCGTTTTGTTAATCCCTTTCTTGTATGGATTTTACTTAACCTTCACAGACTATAGTCCAATTTCCATCACATACGATTTAGTTGGTCTGAGCAATTATAAGGAAGTTTTTTCGGATAAGGAATTTTGGGGTCAGTTTTTTAAAACACTACGTTATGTATTTTATTCTACAGTATTTTGTAATCTATTAGCATTCATATTAGCGTATCTTCTTACCAGCAATATTAGGGGTAGAAACTTCCTTCGGGGTGGTTTTTTTACACCGAATTTAATTGGTGGTATTGTACTAGGATATATATGGAAGTTCATATTCGCAAATGTTGTTACTCAATTAGGGAGTATCACAGGATATGAAGCGCTAACGACATCATTCCTAACTCATCCTGAAAGAGCTATAGTTGCAATGATTATTGTAACCGTCTGGCAATATGCCGGATATCTAATGCTAATTTATATTGCAGGTTTTGTTGGAATACCCAAAGATATTCAGGAAGCTTCAGAAATAGATGGTGCCACAGGAATAACTAAGCTTGTTAGAATTACAATACCCTTAATGGTTCCTTCATTCATTATATGTTTATTCATCATGATTTCTAGAGGATTTATGACGTACGATCTTAATCTTGCGTTAACCAATGGCCAACCATATGGTTCTACCCGACTTTTGTCAATGCATATTTATCAAAAAGCATTTCAGGCAAATGAGTATGGTATTGGACAGGCTGAAGCAATTGTATTATTTGTAACTGTTGCCATAGCGGCAGTTTCTCAAGTACTACTAACGAAAAGATTTGAGGTGGAGGCATAATGAAAACTGGAACAAACATGCTAAAATATGTAAAATATATCTTAATATACTTTTTGTTGATTCTATTTATAATTCCATTTTATTTGATGCTAATCAACTCATTTAAAACAACCCAACAATTTGTTGATAATCCTTTTTCATTACCATCAATAAATAAAGTAGGTTTTGATAATTATTTCAGTGCTTTTGATAAGATGAATTTTTCCA
>JAAYPS010000052.1 GCA_012519655.1 Clostridiaceae bacterium
AAAGAACCGTCCCCTTGTGTTTGGAAAATAAAATATATTCATTTTGGAGGTATTGTGATGCAATATGGTTATTTCGATCAAAAGGCCCATGAGTATGTTATTACAAGACCTGATACACCAACACCGTGGATAAATTACATAGGAAGTGGGAAGTATGGTGGAATAGTTTCAAACACTGGCGGAGGCTATAGTTTTCATAAGGACCCGCGAAACAGACGACTTACAAGGTATAGGTATAACAACGTTCCAATGGACAGGCCGGGTAGGTATATCTATATTCGAGATGTAGCAACGGGTGAATATTGGAACCCAGGATATCAACCAGTTCAAAGAAAGCTTGACTCATATAGCTGTAGGCATGGAATGGGATATACAGTGTTGGAAGGTGAATACAAAGCTATTTCCAGCCAGGTGACATATTTTGTTCCTGATGATATGGATTTTGAAATATGGCTAGTAAAAGTCAAGAACCTTGGGCACGCACCGAGGTCACTTCAAATATTTAGTTATTCTGAATTCTGTTTCTGGGATGCAGTTAAAGACCAACAAAATGTAGATTGGGTTCAGCAGATTAATCAAGGAAGATATGAAGATGGAATTATCACATGGCATCCTCACGAGTATAAAAATACTTGCTCGTTTTTTGCAACTAGTGAAGAAATAAATAGCTATGACACGAATTTGGAGTCATTTATTGGTAAATACCGTTCGGAAGCAAATCCCATAGCAGTGGAAATGGGCGCATGTGCAAATTCAATATCTTACAGAATGAATGGTGTAGGTGCGTTTTGCATTGACGTAAATTTATCTCCTAATGAAGAGAGGGAAATGATATTCATACTGGGATTCACCGAAAACAAAGCATCAATTAGAAATGATATAAGTAAATATTTAGATGTAAACGAAGCAAAGGCTGCTTTTAGCCGGTTAAATAAGTCATGGGAAGAGTATATAAACAAGGTTCAGGTTCAAACGCCTGATGATGATATGAACTTGTTTTTAAATGTCTGGAATCAGTACCAATGTAAAACAACATTTAATTGGTCAAGATTTGTATCTCTTTACCAGCTTGGTTTAGGTCGAGGCATGGGTATTAGGGACAGTGCACAGGATACACTGGGTGTGATGCACTCTATTCCTAGTGAGGCACGAGAACTTATCAAAAAACTAATACATTGCCAGTATACCGACGGACGTATTTACCACCTCTTTTTCCCGTTAACAGGCGAAGGCGGATTTGGCGATGCTCCAGTTAAAAAGTTTGACTGGTATTCAGATGATCACCTCTGGCTTATACTCGCGGTGAATTCCTATATTAAGGAGACAGGGGATTTTGAATTTTTAAACTGCTCTATTTTATATAACGACGACACCACAGAAGCTACCGTAATGGAACACCTGGATAACGCAATGAATTTCACATATAACCATAAGGGCCCTAATGGACTAGCTCTTGCGGGCAGAGCCGACTGGAATGACACTTTAAATCTGGATGTAGGAAAAGGGATTGCTGAAAGTGTATTTTCTTCAATGCTATATTGTAGAGCCGCACTTGAGATGGTTGAGATTGCAAAATACATGAAATTAGAACAGAGTGTAGAAAAATATACTAACATGTATGAGGAAATGAAAAAGGCTATTAATGAATCGAGCTGGGATGGAGAATGGTATAAAAGAGCTTTCGATGATGAAGGTAATGTGCTGGGTTCAAAAGAAAACGAATTTGGAAAGATCTTTATCAATAGTCAGTCATGGGCCATAATAAGCTTAATTGCATCTAAGGAAAAAGCTAAGATATGTCTTGAGTCGGTAAATAAATATTTAAACACCAAGTACGGAATAGTTTCAGTGTATCCTGCATACAAAGAATTTGACGAGTCAAAGGGAGGCATAACAACATATCCCCCTGGTGCAAAAGAAAACGGTGGGATCTTTTTACATACCAATCCCTGGGTTATGATTGCCGAGACTATAATGGGCAATGGTGATATGGCATATAAATATTATGAACAAATATTACCGGCAAGACGCAATAATGATGCGGATCTACTTGAAGTTGAACCCTATGTGTATTGTCAGAATGTATTAGGTAAGGAACATCCACAGTTCGGAATAGGCAGAAATTCATGGCTGACAGGTACTTCAGCTTGGAATTATGTTGCAGCTACCCAATATATTTTAGGAATAAGACCTGAATATGAAAGCCTTACCGTTGATCCTTGCATACCTTCGAATTGGAAAGGATTCAAAGCAACAAGAGAATTTCGGGGCTGTACTTACAATATTGAAGTGCGGAATCCAGATGGAGTCTGCAGAGGTGTTAAAAGAATAATTGTAGATGGCGTCGAAACTGATAGAATACCAATAAAACCAAAAGGAACAACTTGTGATTGTTTAATAATAATGTAGATAAGTTTATATTTGCACTTATTTATGGAACTTTTTTAGCTTAAGTTAGTCTAACTGTATAACTGGCTAACCTTTATAGGTGGTATAAAAGCATAGTTTAAACTTTAGAAGTCTTGGACTGTGCTTTTCTCCACTCATTTTTGAGTAATTAATAAAATGAGCTTTTACTAACTACTTAAATACCACCTATTATCAAGAACATGGTTTGTGATATTTTCTAATGAGAGTCACCTTATATACACCTATTAAGCTAAAAAGGAGGTTTATACAATGAGGAAATTATTAGTTTTAATGTTAGTATTGATAGTTACTTTATCAGGATGTGCAAGTATTATTACTGACATTCCTAATTTTGACAATAATACTGAACCTAATACACCAGCAATTGAAGAACCGCAAAATGAGTCCGAAAATGAGTTTGATAAAGATGATGAAGTGTCTGGGATAAAAAATCTTGAGCTTATTGAAGCAAATAAACAATTTTCTTGGGAAATTCTCAAGAAGATAAATGAAGATGATAGTGGACAAGAAGTTTTTATATCACCCCTTTCAATATCAAGTATGCTAATGATGGCATATAATGGGGCAGAGGGTAACACTAAAAGCCAAATGGCAGAAGCCATGCATTACGAAGGTATATCTGTTGAGGATTTAAATGCAGGTTATAAGTATCTTTTAGATAAACTGAATAATATCGATAAAAAAGTTTCAATAGAAATAGCAAACTCGATGTGGTTAAGGCAAGGATTTAATATTGAGCCAAGTTTCATAGATATTAACGGCAAATTCCTTTTTGCAGACGCTAAAAGTCTTGACTTTTCAGATCCAAATTCAGCTACCGAGATAAATAATTGGATTGCCCGGAAAACAAATAACCTAATTAAATCTGTTATTAATCCGCCTATAGCTGATGACGTAGTGATGTATCTTATAAATGCCATTTATTTTAATGGAGAATGGACCAATGAGTTTAAAGAAAAAAATACTATTGAAGCCAACTTCAATGCTTATGATGGTGTAGCAGATACTGTTCAGATGATGCAAAGGAGCGGTGGAATTTACTTGGCAGAAACAGATGAATTTAAGGCTGTAAGTCTCCCCTATGGTGATGAGAAAGTAAGTATGGTAGTTATTTTACCTGAGGGCGATATAAACCAATTTATTAGTAGTTTTGATAATGAAAAATGGTATACATTGATTAATAACTTGCGCCCGAGCAAAGTTGACTTACAATTGCCTAAGTTTAAAATGGAATACGGATTAAAGGAATTGAACAAGGCTCTTGTTTCGCTCGGAATGGAAGAGATGTTTTCACATAAAGCGAATTTCAGTGGTATTTCAAGAGATGTTTTCATAAACAGAGTTCTGCACAAAGCTGTTGTAGATGTAAATGAAAAAGGAACTGAAGCTGCGGCAGTAACTGTGGGTGAAGTTGCTGCAGTTTCCTATGTTGAGCCTGTCAACTTTATTGCAGACCGCCCGTTTATGTTTGTAATATGTGATACCGAGGACTGGAATATCCTGTTTGCAGGCAAGAAGTTATTTGGTGATAGGTAGATTGATTTATTTAGTTGTATAACTTGTAATAAAGAGTTTTATTATGTTGCTCAAAATAAGTCATATAGATGTAGTAGCCCCTTTTCATTGGGGCTACTGTAGAAACTGAATGGAAATTTTACAGAACTCATGACTTTTTTCATACTGGAGTTCATGGCCACAGTCTTGCACTAAGTGAATTTGCGAATTACATATTAATTTATGTAGCATGAAAGAGTTTTCATTGGGTACTATAGCATCCTTATTGCCATACACAATCAAAACAGGAATTTTAATTTTACTTAACCCATCCTGGAATGCTACAACTAAGTCTTTTTTTAGACCTGATATGGACATACATTCATGAATTATGGAGAACATTGTTCTTAAAGCTCCGGGCTTATTTATGTAAGTATAGGCACTGTTCAGCCAGTCGGGGGTCATGGAATTCTTATTGAAAAAAGACTTTCTTGTAACAGCTCTTAAAGCCCAAAGGGGCACTTTAATATTTATTTTTTGCAAAAATTTAAAAGAAGAAAACCGACAAGCTGTAGGGAACTTAGTAAAAGCGCTATTTACAACAATCAGTTTTTTTACAAGTGACGGATACTTAATAACAAAATTAAGGCATACAGCTCCACCAAGGGAGTGGCCTACTAAATAAAATTGCTCAAGTTTCATCTCTGTAACAAAATCTTTCAAAAAACCAGTAAGCCGATCTAATGTATAGGCTATTTGGGGTTTGTGGCTCAGGCCATGCCCCGGTAAATCTAAAGCAATTACTCTGTAATGCTTACTAAGTTCTTCTATTGACATTTCCCATTCTTCTAAGAACCCTGCTATTCCATGAACGAGTAAAAGGGGAAATCCGTTGCCTGATTCCCTGTAACGTATAGAAATTTCATTGATTTTTAAATATTTATCATGAACGCTATGCATGTGACACCACCAAGGTATTTAGTTAGGACTGTTATGCTAAGTTAGGGCAAACCACAAAAGACTTAATTAGATTATAGCTATACAAGCCATTATTTGCAATTGCAAAGCGCTTTTCAAACTCAATATAACCAAAATTGAAACCAAGTTCAACCACAAAAAAACATAATGGTTAAACACTTTTGCAAACTTAATATTTACATAAGAAAACAAGAAGCCTCCACCTATTATGTGGATGGAGCACGTTACATGACCATTAACAGCTATTTAAGTAGATTAGTAATATTTTCTTAATAGAAACGTAAACACTATTAAATGGTTATATCTTCATGCACATGATAAGATAATGCTAAGTATAACCACGTACTTTTTGGTGCAAAATGACTAATTAAGTTTTCTAACTAATTAACTATATTTTTGGAACATTGATAAGTACTAATCGTCTAATAAGATGCAAAGTTTAACAAAAGATAAATACTAATACGGAGGGTTGCGAATGAGGTTAAGAAAAGCGGCAGCTATAGTTTTGTCAGGAATATTTATTTTATCTGGAGTCATCACTGACTCTCATGCGAATGAGATTACACCGAGTAATCCAGTTATTTATCAGCAGGTTGAAAGTAAGATTATTACTTCTGGCGTAACACAGGATACGATAATGAGGTATACTCAACTTGGGTGGCAGAAGATCAATGTACTCAAGGCTGACTTAAATGATCCAAATGTACATATCGATGCTTTAACAAACAGCGAAACAATTCAAACTCCTTTGTCAACAACAGAACATATGAACGAATGGGGAGCTATTGCAGGTATAAATGGTAGTTTCTTTCTTGGAACCGATCAACCTGGTATGCAGAATCTTATTGGACCGATGTTACAATCACAAAACATCAAAACTGCAGATGCAACATTCAATTTAGATAGAGATAATATGGCCACTTTTGCTATTGACGAAACGAAAAGTGGAACAATTGATTACTGGAAAGCTGATATTCGTATTTATGCGCCTAACAGTGAATATATAAGCGTATCAAGGTATAATGAGCCTTATTATGGGTATAGCGATTTCACGGTTATAGATAGAAAATGGACAAATACATCCATTGGTACCCGTAATGGTTATTATCCTGATCTCACCGAGATGGTAGTGGAAGATGGACTTGTTAAAGAAATCAGGGTGAATATGCCCTCTGTTGAAATTCCACTAAACGGATATGTAGTAGTTACAAGGAAAGAGAATACACCATTGATTTTGGATAACTTCAATGTTGGCGATCCTGTTCGATTTGAAATAAGTACTACGCCGGATTGGGTTGGAATGAAGATGGCGGTAAGTGGCGGTGGAATGGTGGTTGTTGATGGGATTATCCCCGAAAAGTATACCCATGAAGTTGCAGGTAGACACCCCAGAACGGCAGTAGGTACAAGTCAAGATGGAAAGACAATTTATATGGTTGTTGTCGATGGAAGACAATCCAATAGTATAGGAATGACCACTAATGAAATGGCTGAGTTTATGCTTGAAATAGGAGCATATAACGCATTAATGATGGATGGTGGCGGTTCTACAACAATGGCTTCAAGGGAACCGGGAAGTAGTAGTATTGCTGTTCAAAATACCCCAAGCGACGGTGTTCAAAGAAGGATACCGAATGCTATAGGAGTATTTTCACTTGCACCTCCTTCACCTTTAGCTGGACTTTATATCGAGGTTGACGATTCGAATGTTTTTGTAAATACAACAAGACATTTTTCTGTTAAAGGCTACGATGAATATTTCAACCCCGTCATTATTAATCCTGATGAAGTGAGCTGGCAGGTGATAGGGGTGGATGGTAGCTTTTCAGGTAACGAGCTAACTCCTAAATCGGCTGGAGTTGCAAAAGTAATTGCAACGGTGGGCGACATATCTGCTGAAATCGATATTAGTGTTCTAAATGGACCTGTTAAATTGACTATTAGCAGCAGCGATTTAACGCTCATTTCAAAAGAACGCAAGAGATTTACTGTTATCGGAGAGGATGAAGAAGGATTTAAAGCATCTATTAGCCCCAGGGATGTCAATTGGAAGACCATGGGTGGGATAGGTTTCTTCGCAAACGATACATTCGTTGCTACAAGCTCGGGCTACGGTTATATATCTGCAACGGTTGGAGATGCACATGCTTACTGTTCTGTTCAGGTTTTGCCAACTGAAAGCACCATTGTTGACAATTTCGAAGAGCAAAGAGCAACCTTTTTATCATATCCTTCTACAGTTAACGGCTCATATCAGATTTCGAATGAGCAAAAACATGGTGGTAATACATCTGGAAAATTATCATATGTTTTTGAATCTGCTGAAACGAACAGAGCAGCATATATAGTTTTTGACAAAGAGGGAGTTTCTATACCACAGAATGCGATAAGAGTTGGTTTTTGGATATACAATGATCATGAGAATTCAAATTGGCTTAGAATAGAGGTAAAAGATAGCCAAAACAGGATACATAGGCTTGGAGATATGACAAAACTGGATTGGGTTGGATGGAGATATGTCGAAATACCATTAACAGGTGTTTCACTACCTGCCAAATTGACGAGGATTTATCTTGTTCAGGTTAACCCAATTGACGAAGCAGGTAATATATATATTGACGATTTAAGTGTAATTACTGTTCAGAAAGAGAAAATGACAGAGAGTACAAAAATATCACCTGTGGAAAATAGAGTAGTACATAGCTTTGAAATAGATGATATAGAATTTTTATCTTATCCTTCCTGGGTTCCAGGGGATGCTGGAGTAGTAAATGAATATGCCAATTCTGGAAATTCAAGCGTACGTTTGGACTATATTTTCAAAGAGGCTCCTGAAACACAGGCCGCCTATGTTGTATTCCCTGGAAATGGAATCCGCATCCCTGACGGAACCGAAACACTCGGCTTATGGGCTTACAGCCAAAGATTTACTCAAAGCTGGCTTAGAGCAGAGGTTGTTGATGGAGATGGAGCAAGACAGTATGTTATGTTTTCTGAAGGGATTAATTGGACTGGATGGAGATATGTTGAGGGATATGTGGGCAATATAAAAAAACCTGCGAGGGTAACAAGATTATATGTGGTAAATCCAAGACCACTTAATGAAGAAGGTCACATATACCTTGATGATTTGCAGTTTAATATTAGAACAAGCAATGATGTTGATTTTAATAACATACCTACTGATAGTATTCCTCTAGATAGCAAAAATCAGGCAGTAGCATATACTCCGGAACTTGCTAGTATTGAGAGTAATTACAGGTTCTCTGTGTTTGGTCAGTCTCGCGAACCTGCTAATGAAGTAGAAAACTATCTCACAGACTTTTTAGCTGACAAAATTAATAAGTATATTGACTATGGGGTTTTTGTAGGTAATTACCAACAAAATATACTTCAAAAGGTACAAAAGCCTGTGCTCGCTATGGGAGCTGGTTATAAGTCCATGGATGTGCAACTATCAAAGTTTATACAGTTGGACATGAGCTCAAGAAGCTTGAGAACAGGAACCACTGAGCAGTGGACATGGTTATTTAATGAACTTGATTCTTTTACAGGACAGAATGTGTTTATATTTTTAGAAAGTACTCCTGATTCATTTAGTGATAAACTCGAAAGCAAATTGCTTCGAGATATACTTTCGGAATATGCACAAACCAAGTTTGAGAATGTTTGGGTATTTTATAAGGGCACTGAAAATATTGTAACAAAGGATAGAGGTGTTAGATATTTTTCAACATGCGGGCTTGATGTTGAAAACCTTTCAGCAGACAATACAAAGGCAGCTCAGTACATTCTTGTTACAATACTAGGCGACCAGGTAACTTATGAGTATAAACCAATAGAGTAATCATCAGGACTTAAAATCCTGCGTAGGTTAAACTGGTATAAGCCAACTGAGTAACATATCATAATTATAGAGCTTTTGTACGGAATCTAGAGGCATGTATTTTTAGAACACAGGCCTAAAGTGGTGTTGTGCACCTTACCAGTTATCTTAATCAAGCCATGAGCATATCGAAAAAAATAAGGTTAGACGTTTTTTTATATGAAACTATTATATAATCAAGCGCTGAGAATATGGAAAAGAATCAGGTGGAGTTTGACTTCACCTGATTTTTATATTAAATGTATAGAAAGTATATATTCATGCTTTGAGGTTATCAATTAAAGTTAGTACTTATTTTGTTTTCAGAAGTTCATATATAGCATGGTTAAAGGTCTTTTTTCCTTTTGTTTTTATGTTAAGTTGCTTTATGTCGTAATCATCTTCAATTATTCTTTTAGCAAGCTTTGCGTATTCATATGTTTCGTTAATTGTTTTAACACTTGTTTCTGTGTTTCTTTTGACTATATCATAAACATTTGGAAGCTTACCAAGATTTTTTAAATTCACATGTTGCTCAAAAAATGATTCTAAAAATAAAAAGGTATTATCCGTCCTTGAATAATTTATCAACTTGCCACTTCTAGTGTATCCTTGCCTAAACCGTACAAAATCCTCTGCTTTTTTTCCATCTAATAGTTGAAGTCCAGGTTCAAGATGTATATATAGATCCTGAGTGGGATCTTCATAATGCATATATATTGGAACGTCAATGACAACGCCTCCAAAAAAGTCAACTACTTCACGAAAACCGTCGGTTTCGATTGCGATATAGTCATCAATGTAAATTGCGAATACTTCTTCAATTAGGTCAGATAAAAAATTTATGCCTGGTTTGCCAGGAAATTTTTCTATCTCGGGGGAATAGTTTATCATTCTTCCAACAACATGGGCAGCATTTATTTTTCTGTTCCCTTTTTCACTGTAGAAGCTGGCGGAATTATCTTTAAGCTCCTTTAATATTTCGTCAGTATAATCAATATAGATATCCCTTGGTATATCTATCACTCTAACCGATTTATTTTCTTCATTTATACACGCAATAATTATTGTATCATGATTTGAATATGTGGGGTCTTTCCCAATTAATAGGATATTTATATCGTTGGTATTGGTTATGGAAGTATAGTATTTCTGATTATTAGTTAATGTTTTTTCAGTATTGCTTTTCTCTTGTGTTTCGGTAGGAACAATGTTTTCATTTGGAAAAATTGTCGGACTTGGAATTAATGATACAATAGTAGGTACGGGTTGTTTTGAAGGATTTGGATCTGTTTTTCGTGAATGCGATAGTTTGACTTTTGCATCAGATACAATTGCATAAAAACAAAAACCTGTTATAGTTATCATCACAATAGTAAAAATAAAGAAGATTTTTTTGTTCATATAACCTCTCCATTTTTCTTATAAATGCCTGTTGTATAATAGACTCGATTATCTGTTAATTTTATAGGTCTTCACATACACGCAATAATCTCTGGTTTTGCAAGATAATCTATTATAGGTATTCGCATATGTTTAATATTAACCATATCTGATTTATAGATACTATAGAATATTATGGTTAGTTTAAAGCAGTAAACATATTTATAATTGATAAAAAAATGAAATGCCATATAATAGAGGTACGGAATACACTTAGCATTAACTGTCAATAAAGTCCAGGAGGCAGTAAGATGAAAATAACTGAAAAGGATATAATGGATATAGCAGATGTGTCTAAACTAGCTTTAACCGACGAGGAAGTTAAAAGTATGACAGAAGATTTACAGACCATTTTTCATTGCTTTAAAAAAAAGCTTTCGAATTTGGATACCGATGGTGTTAAACCAATGGAACAGGTATCCTCAAATCAAAATATTTTTCGTGATGATAAATGTGAGCATTCTTTGGAACAACAAGAAGTATTAAAGAATGCTTCAGTGAATGAAAAAGGATATTTTAAAGTTCCAAGAGTAATGGAAGGAAACTGAACGGAGTGATTTTGTTTTGAATCATAGCCTATTGACTATTAGCGATATAACAAAGAAACTAAAAAACAAAGAAATTAGTGTGATTGAAATAGTCAAATCCTATCTACAAAAGATAGAAAAGCTTAATAAAACCATAAATGCATATATAACAGTTTGTAATATTGACGCTGAAAAATACTCAAGAGTTCTTCAAGAAAAACTTAATTCTGGTGAGAAGTTACCAGTGTTGTTTGGGATACCAATGGCACTTAATGATAATATTGTAACGCGCAACACCTTAACAACTTGTGCATCGAAAATGCTCGGAAATTTTATTCCACCATACAATTCAACGGTCAATGAAAGGCTACACGACAGTGGAGCTATCCTATTAGGAAAGCTTAATATGGATGAATTTGCAATGGGAAACTCAAATGAGAGTTCCTATTTTGGAGCGGTAAAAAACCCGTGGGATTTTGATAGAGTACCTGGTGGGGCAAGTGGGGGAGCCGCTGCTGCTGTTGCCTCAGGTTTAGCATGTTTTGCTCTGGGGTCTGATACAGGGGGAGACATACGTCACCCCTCCTCATTTTGCGGAGTTGTAGGTCTAAAGCCTACATATGGTTTAGTATCAAGATATGGGCTTGTTGCATGTGCATCATCAATGGATCAAATTGGCCCAATCACTCGAAATGTTGAGGATTGCGCTGTAGTATTAAATGCTATAACTGGTTATGATCCAAAGGATTCAACCTCAGCTGTCATTAAATACCCCGATTATACGGCTTTTCTTGGAGAAGACATAGGGGGACTAAAAATAGGTATTCCTAAAGAATATTTAGATAAAGGTGATAATGGCGAAGTTAATCAGAGAGTATTTGATGCATGTAAGATATTTAAATCGCTGGGAGCTGAAATAGTAGAGGTTTCACTACCGACAACCCAATATGCTATTCCTGCTTATTACATAATATCGTCGGCAGAAATCAGTTCAAATCTTGCCCGATATGATGGTATTAAATATGGATATAGAGCAAAGGATTGCCAGGACATAGAGGATTTATACCAGCAGAGCAGGGCTCAAGGTTTTGGTAGCGATGTAAAAAGGCGAATATTAACAGGGACATATGCTTTAAGTTCGGAGCGTTATGAAGAATACTATAAAAAAGCACTAAAGGTTCGACGGCTTATTTTTGAAGATTATGAAAATGCATTCAACCATGTGGATGTTATTATTAGCCCCACCACACCCGATACTGCCTTCAAAATGGGGGAGAAATTTAATGAACCAAAGGTGTGTTCAAACTATGAATATACTGTGTCTGTTAGTTTAGCAGGCCTTTGTGCTATGTCTGTTCCTATAGGTAAGGACAGCGAAGGTCTGCCGATAGGAATGCAGCTTATTGGAAAACGCTATGGAGAGGGCACACTTATTAAAGTGGCAAATAAATTTGAAGAAGCATGTAATTTTGTAAAAACTGAATTTATTGATTTATAGATGCGTCAGATATGTAAGTATTTGATGCCATAGTACCAATATTTCCAGTTAAAAAATAAGTCGGCGCAATGAGTTGGTGCAATTCCCATAACCACTAATCTAAGATTAGTATAAAAGATGGATTAATATGAAGGTGATTTAATGAAATATGAGGTTGTTGTTGGGTTGGAGGTTCATGCAGAGCTTGACACCCGTACAAAAATATATTGTAATTGCACAACAAAGTTTGGGGCAGAGCCCAATACCCAGTGTTGCCCTGTCTGTTTAGGGTTGCCTGGGGCCATTCCCGTATTAAATAAAAAGGTTGTGGAGTATGCAGTTAAGACTGGGCTAGCCACAAACTGCAGCATTACTATGCTTTCAAAACAAGATAGAAAGAATTATTTCTATCCTGACTTGCCCAAAGCATATCAGATATCTCAAGATGACTTGCCTATATGTACTGATGGTTACTTAGATATAGAAGTAGAAGGTAAAACTAAAAGGGTTGGAATACATAGAATTCACATCGAGGAAGATGCCGGAAAATTAATTCATAGTGAGTCAAATAATGATACACTCATCGACTTTAATCGTGCCGGAGTACCATTGATTGAAATAGTGACTGCCCCAGATATGCACTCTTCACAAGAAGTTAAGGCTTTTTTTGAAAAATTAAAGACTATTTTGGAATATACCGAAGTTTCGGATTGTAAAATGCAGGAAGGTTCACTACGGGCCGATATAAATCTTTCAGTAAAACCTGAAGGTGCGAAGACCTTAGGAACGAGAACTGAAATGAAGAACTTAAATTCAACCAGAGCGATTGTAAGAGCAGTGGAACATGAATCTAAAAGACAAATAGAACAACTTGAGCAAGGCCTACTAATTACTCAAGAGACAAGACGGTGGGACGATGCTAAATGCGAAAGCTATCCCTTAAGAAGTAAAAAAGAAGCTCATGACTATAGGTTTTTTGCAGAACCCAACCTTTGCTCCATTATCATTGATGATGCTTGGCTAAAGAGGATTAGAGCATCAATCCCTGAGTTGCCTGACGATAAAAAAGTGCGATTCATTAAGCAGTATGACCTGCCTGAGTATGATGCTGCTTATATTACATCTTCAAAGCCTTTGGCAGACTATTTTGAGAATGCAGCTAAGATAAGTAAAAATCCAAAAGCAATTAGTAATTGGATAATGGGTGATGTGTTGAACAAACTAAAAGATGGTGGTATACAAATTACAGGTATACCTATAAGTGCTCAAAGACTTACAAAGCTTGTTGACCTAATCGATTCAAATATAATCAGCAGTAGAATAGCCAAGCAAGTTTTTGAAATAATGTGGGATACAAATGACGAACCCGATGAAATTGTAGAAAAATATGGACTTCAGGTGCTGTCCGATTCTGACACCATAAAAAGGATAGTAAATGAGGTTATCAGCGAAAATCCAAAAGCAGTAGATGATATTAAAAGTGGTAAAAAAAGGTCCATTGGCTTTTTAGTGGGCCAGGTCATGAGAAAGACTGATGGAAAAGCTGATCCACGCATTGTAAATCAATTGCTTTCAGAAGCAACACAATAACACAGAGGGACGGTTCTTTTGTGCTAAATAACACAGAGGGACGGTTCTTTTGTGTTATAGACAGTTCTTTTAGAAAGAATATTGACGGATTTTACATTGATTGTTTTCTTGTTTTGGAATTACACTATATAAATTACTCATTCTAACATGTCAGTCACTTTTTTGCTTTCTTGTGTTAGTTATACAACTGCCCGATATGAGTTACCCTATTTCTGCCATTCTCTTTAGATGTATACAGTGCTCTATCAGCTGCACTTATTAAATCCTTTGTAGTTGTTGCATCCGAAGGATACGAAGCCACACCTGCTGAAATAGTAAAATGCGGGTCACTTGTTTCTTCAATGCTTTTTCTCATTCTATCTGCTGCGAGGTATGCTTTAACCCCTGTTGTTTCAGCCATTACAATAATGAATTCGTCGCCACCATAACGACCGATTTCATCCTCGATTCTCATATTGCTTTTAACAATATTTATTGCACTCTTTATACATTTATCACCTACTATATGACCGTAAGTGTCGTTAACTTCCTTGAACTTATCAATATCAAACATTATAACCGAAAACTCCATTGTTTTTTTTCTTTCTACTAAACTATCAATAAATCCCATAATAGCTTTTTTATTGTATACTCCAGTAAGGCTATCGGTTTTGTAGAGTTCTACAAGGTGTTTGTTGGAACGCTCAATTTCTTCCACTCGACGATTAACCTCACCTTGTATATTCATATTAATTCTTGAAATCAAACCCATGTTTTCATAATATGATTTCTCAAGCTTATTAATTGTGTTTTTATAAAACAAGTAAGCGAAAAACATATAACCTGATACTTTAAATACTAGTGAAAGTATAGTTGCAATTTGCAAAGAGCTTATTAGTTTTACCAGGAGTGAAGCACAAATAGAAATAGCTCCTGTAAATACAAGCAGTAACGAATAATTTTTCATAATAATATTAGAGATTATAATTATAAAAAGCACTCCAATGTATAAATAAAGAATTAAATTCAGAAATGTATAGTTTTGCATATAGTTAAAGTTTATGTTCAGAACCACAGTTATAAGTGGAAAAGCATATGAAGCAACAAAAAATATATAGTTGATCTCCTTTGCCTTTTTTAGTGCTAAAATGATTAATATAGTAGTGATATGGACAAACTCTGCAAAGAAGAGGTACGATTCTGCATATGAGCTGTTTAGTGACAGAAATGATATTATGCTAAGTACTAAAGGAATAAAAAAAGAAGCACCAAAGTTTTTATAGAACAGCTCTAACTTAAGTGACAACGAAGATAAATATATGTATGTTGAAAAAAACAAAATAATGAGTAAGTGAATTTGATTTTCCAAACCAATATAAAACAATTTAGTCACCCCAGTTTTTGTTGTAATGAAAAATAATTATGCTATTTATCCAACGGAAAACGCGTGAGCATTTTGTATTCAGGTCACGCACAGTGCAGTATAGGGTGTTTCAGCTGGCCTATAACACCCAAAAATTCTGTTATTGCAGTATAATCTAAATTATATTATCCTTATATACATTATATCGGAAGAAAATGTTTTTTTATAGATAGAACAAAGAAATAAAAATATTAATGTTTAACTTGGAATACAAGGATTAATAACTTTTTATACTGGATTTATAACAATGTATACTCAATAGGGACGAAATGAATTTACTTCATGAACAATGGGTATGAATAAAAAGGTGATACTCCTGAAAAGAAAGGATGATAGACCAATGAAGAATATCAAGATTACGAGTGTAGATAAGATTTGCGAAAAAAACGGTATTTCTTTTTTTCATGTAGAATCTAATAAGTTTAAAACAGTTTTAATTGATATCTTTCTGGCTGATCCACTAGATAAGAAGAGAGCGGTTCAAAACGCACTTATACCTCATATTTTAAAAAGAGGGTGTAGCCGTTACCCAACACAACAAGAGCTTGCATTACGTCTCGAGGAACTATACGGGGCAAGCATAAATGGGGGTGTGTCTAAATTCGGTGAATATCAAATAGTTCACTTGAATGCGGGATTTGTTTCAGACCAGTATACAGTAAACAAAGCGAATTTATTCGAAGAAGTTGGAGATATTCTCTTTGAGATCTTAACTGAGCCGGTTATTAAAGATGGAATGTTCAATGAAGATTATTTTCAACAAGAAAGAGAGAATCTTATTCAACGAATTCGGAGCCGAGTTAATAATAAAATGTATTATTCGCTGGAGCGATGTATGGAAGAAATGTGCTCTGACGAGCCATTTGCAGTTTATCGGGATGGAGATGAAGAAGGAGCAAAAGCATTAACAAACCAAGAGTTGATGTTCCGCTATGAACAGCTGCTATCACGAAGCCCTATTTATGTATATATATCAGGTAATGTTAGTGATGAGCAAATACAAAAATTTATCGATAAATTTGACGCATTGAAAAGGGAAAGTATCATTTCTCTTCCTCCAATAAAGGTAAAAAAAGAGGTACAAGAGATACGTCACATTGAAGAACCTATGGACGTAAGTCAAGGACAGCTTTGCCTTGGATTTAGAACCCAGATTGAAGCAGGGGATCCAATGTATTATCCTCTTGTCATATATAATGGAATTTTCGGGGGAGGCGTGCATTCAAAATTGTTTCAAAATGTAAGGGAAAAAGAAAGCCTTGCATATTCAACCTTTTCCACTATTGAAAAGTTTAAAGGTCTTCTTGTGGCTTGTAGTGGCATTGATATTTCCCAAAGGGAAAAGGCTGAAAAGACTATTACGGATCAGCTAAGAGCAATTGAGAATGGGGATATATCTGATTATGAATTAGAAGCAACAAAAAAAAGCCTGGAAACGGGACTAAAGTCTATGCAAGATAGTCAAGGCGCAATGGTGAGCTTTTATTTCAGTCAAAATTTATCTGGTCAAAATGACAGTGCAACCAATTATATAGATAAACTAAATGCAGTTACTAAGGACGACGTTGTGGGTGTAGCGAAAAAAATTACACAAGATACAGTCTATTTTTTGACATCTTTGTCTGGCGAAGGAGAAAGGAGAGAAGAGAAATGAAAGTATTGGAGTTTAGTAGAATACAAGAAAAAGTTTATGAATATGAACACTCAAGTGGATTAAAGGCCTTCGTGATTCCTAAAGAAGGATATAATAAGGTTTATTCTACATTTGCTACGTATTATGGCTCAATTAATAATTGCTTTATTGCACCAGGAGAGAAAAGTGAGACAAAGGTCCCCGATGGCATTGCTCACTTTCTTGAGCACAAGCTGTTTGAACAAGAAGACGGAAGTGTTATGGATAAGTTTTCGAAAATCGGAGCTCAGTCAAATGCTTATACATCTTCCACCCAAACTGTATACCTTTTCTCATGTACCGACAAATTTGATGAAAATTTTAAACTATTGCTAAAATTCGTACAGAATCCTTACTTAACGGATGAAAATGTAGAAAAGGAAAAGGGAATTATAGCTCAGGAAATTAGGATGTATGAAGATAATGCTGATTGGAGAGTGTTTTTTAATTTGCTAAATGCTCTATATGTAAACCATCCTGTAAAAATAGATATAGCAGGTACGGTGGATAGCATTTCAAAAATCACAAAAGATGCATTGCATAAGTGCTATAATACATTCTATCACCCATCAAACATGATAATTGTTGTAGTTGGAGATGTTGAACCGCAGACAATTTTTAGTATGGTGGAAGAAGGAATCAAGGCCACGAATTATCCTGGGGAAATTAGGAACATTTTCCCTGACGAACCAGCACACCACAATAAAAAACTGGTTGAACAAAACCTCGCAGTAGCTATGCCGCAATTTCATATGGGCATTAAGGACAATTCCACGGTTTCGGGTTTCGATCTTATAAAGAGAAGCATCGCCCTTGAAATATTATTATCTATGTTGATGGGAAGAAGCTCTGTGTTATATAATGAATTATACAATGATGGGTTAATTAATCAGGGGTTTAGCTGTGATGTTAGCCTTGAAGAATCATTTGGGTATACTGTTTGGGGTGGACAATCAAAAGAACCTAAGGAAGTTGCCAAGAGAATTACCGAACAGATACAAATTATGCATAAAAATGGAGTTGATAAAAAAAGCTTTGAGCGTATAAAAAAAGCTCATGAAGGTAGATTTATAAGAAGTTTAAACTCTCCTGAAAATATTTCTCATGAGTTTATTCCGCTATTTTTTAAAGGAGCGTATTTCTTTGAGTATGCAAAGGTCTACGAAGAGCTCACAGTTGAAGATGCTCAGAAAATCTTCACAGATCATTTTTCACTGGAACCTTCGTTATCTATTATTTGGCCTATGAAAACTTAAAAATGAAAAGCTAAATGTTTCTTCCATTCTGGGACGAAACTAATGAAGATAGCTTTAAAAATCGATTATAAATAAAGACAGGAATTTAGGGGTATAAAAGAGATTTGCTTTAAAGGTAAAACTTTTTTAACAAAAAATCGTATATAATATATACAAGTAAAATAAACTTGCTATTTTGCTAAATAAATCTAATAACACATAATAGTGATGATATTTGCTTGTATAAGAGGTGAGGAGAAGTATGAATAATATTAGTTTTCCAAATTTAGGATTAGATTTTTCTATTAATCCAGTAGCTTTTAGTATCGGTTCATTACAGGTTTATTGGTATGGCATAATAACTGCATTGGCTTTCTTGGTTATCATATTAGGTATACTTAGAAGCAGCGATAAATATGGCATTAAGCAAGATGACCTTGTGGATCTAGTACTCATAACTTCAATAATAGGTATTATATGCGCAAGGATTTTTTATGTCCTTGTGAACTGGGACCGCTACAGAAACAATTTAAGCGAGATTTACAAAATATGGGGTGGAGGACTAGCTATATATGGTGGAATAATAGGTGGAATCATCACAATTTATTTATTCTGCCGAAAAAGAAAAATCAGCGCGCTACAAATACTTGACCATCTTGTGGTTTATTTTGCACTTGGCCAAGCTATAGGAAGATGGGGAAACTTTGTTAATCAGGAACTATTCGGTCCAAATACTAATCTTCCTTGGGCGATGACAGGTAATGTTATTCAAAATACTATTGCCAGATTCCCTGAGAATTTCCCCGGAGTAGATGCATATTTACCAGTTCATCCCCTTTTTCTGTATGAGTCACTGTGGGATTTTTTAACGTTTATTTTACTAGCCACGTTTAGAAAACGAAAAAAGATGGAGGGTGAAGTATTTTCTCTGTATATGATTTCTTACGGCTTGGCAAGGTTTACAATAGACAGCATGCGCTTTGATCTTAAGGTGGGTAATTTCAACATTAACCGAGTAATTGGTCTTATTTTCGCAATCGCATTTGGAGTTATTTTTATTGCAAGACGCCTTCGCAAAAATGAAGACTTAATCGAAGAGGCTGATGAAGGCACAACCCCCAGTATTTATAGAGAGATTTTGCATGGAATGGATAACCAGTCCTCAGCAGCTGATGACGAAGTTGCGAATGAGGGCACTATCTCAGATAGCGTGGACGAAGCTGTGATTGAAGGCTCTGTTTCCAGTGATAGGGATGAAACCGAGAATGAAGCCAATGCCTCAGATATCGATGATGAATCCACTGGGTACGAAGACCAGGAGGGAGCAAAACAAGCTTCTGTATCAGATAGCGAGGATGAGGCTGTGAATCCTGAAACTGATGGGTCCATTGATATTGTAGAAAATGAGAATGCTGATTAGGTGAAAGGTAATGAGAATCTGATTAGATAACAAATTCTAATGAAATTAAACTACAGAAGAATAAACCCTGAGGTAGAGTTAAAAGTAGAAGCTGAAATTGCAGTCATGGAGGTTAATTGATGCTTCATGTTGAAAAAAGCCAAGGGCTGAATAAAATTAAACATTACGACTGGTTTTTGGTTATACTAGTGGCAGCTATAAATACTTATGGTTTAATAGTGATTGCTAGTGTTTCTTACCAGTTAGGAACTCAAAGTAACTTGTTAAAACAGAGCATTGGTGTCGCAGCAGGCACTGTGGCAATGGTTATATTAAGTCTCATTGACTATAAAGATCTTAAAATACTTGGTTTTGGCGCATATTGGTTTTCAATATTTCTTTTATTTCTTGTTCTCATAATTGGGCAAGGAGCGGAGGAAACCGGCACTCAGGGTTGGTTTGTATTCGGACGTGTATCATATCAACCTTCTGAAATAGGGAAAATAACATTTATACTTATTGTAGCTTTATATTTAGAACACATTGTTACAAATACTGGGAAATATAACTATTTAAAATTAATTATATTTACTGCATTGCCTATCTTGCTTATCTTAATGCAGCCTGATGTTGGAACAAGTCTGGTATATATTTTTATTTTTCTTTGTATGGTCTTTTTTGCAGGCATACCATACAAATACATATTTGCTTCGTTAGGCACTGCAATTGTTGCAGCAACCGGGTTTTACTATTCAGGATTATATGATTTAGTATTACCTGCCCATATAAAGAAACGTTTCTTCAGTTTCTTTAATAAGGATGCTGATCCACTAGGGAGCAATTACCAGGTTAGCCGAGCAATACAATATGCTGGCTCCGGACAGCTGTGGGGTAGAGGTTGGGGAAAAGGATTTGCAGCAGAGAACGTACCTTTTGCTCATACCGACTTTATTTTTTCAGTAGTTGCTGAAGAGTTTGGATTTGTCGGAGCTGCTATTTTAATAGTTTTGTTTCTTGCACTTTTTGCAAGATGTATATATATTGCATGGTATGCTCGGGACAAATATGGATCGTTCATTGTTATGGGTATTGTAGCAATGTTATTTGCTCATTTCATGGAAAACATAGGTATGAATATTGGTTTATTACCTGTAACAGGTATCCCGTTACCGTTCATTAGCTATGGAGTCAGCTCTGTAAGTACCAACCTTATTGCTATTGGCATCGTTCTGAGTATCTCGCTACGTAAAAAACGACCAATGTTCGAGTAAGACGAAATATTAAATTTATATTACAAAGAAATTTTCTTATTTATTTAATAATTTATGCAATTTCCAAATGTAGTGTGTAAAAAAATCGATGATACAATATATTGTGGTTTTAACAGGCATTTTAGTTCCTTATATGGGACAAAATGCCGTTTCTTTTATTTTCAGGTTCAAAATTAGGGTTGACGAATGGTTTTATTATGGAGTAAAATACAAATGAAGTGGTGAGAAGTGGGGGAAAGTGGAGGATACTTTTAGTAAATAAGAAAGAGGTGGGAAACGGTGCTAATTGGTAAATATACCAATACATTAGATCCGAAAGGCAGAGTAATAATACCAGCAGCGTTCCGTTATGACCTCAAAGAGAAATTTATTCTTACTAAAGGAATAGAACAATGCCTCTACATATATCCCGAAGAAGAATGGTCATTTCTTGTTGAAAGACTAAAGAAAGCTATGCCATCTTCAAAACAAGGAAACCGTAAAGCTTTAAGATTTTTTTCATCGAATGCTTCTGAATGCGAAGCTGATAAACAGGGTAGAATATTAATACCTCAACATCTGCGAGAATATGCGTTTCTGGACAAGGAACTATTATTCGTAGGTGGTTTGAATAAAGTAGAGATATGGAGTCCAGCATTTTACGAAGATGTAGATGCAGAAGAAGTCGGAGCCATGCTTGAGGAAATGGATATAGAGTTTTAGTTAGGAATAAGAATGGATTTTTCACATGAACCAGTTTTACTAAAAGAATGCATAGAGGGTTTGAACATTCATAGCGCTGGAGTGTATGTTGATTGTACACTCGGAGGTGCAGGACATTCGACTGAGATTCTAAAGCGACTAAACTCTCAAGGCCTGTTAATTGGAATCGATCAAGATAAGGAAGCTCTTGAAGCAGCTAAAGCAAGACTTAGTCAAGTAAATAGCAAAGGAAGCTTTGTGACAATACATGAGAATTTTGAAAACATAAGACAAATACTAAAAGCACAAAAGATAAAATCCGTAGATGGTATACTAATAGACCTTGGAGTATCTTCCTATCAGTTGGACAATGAGGAACGAGGCTTTAAATACCAGGAAGATGCCCCTTTGGATATGAGAATGAACCAGAATATTGATTTTACCGCAAAAGAGCTTGTTAATACCTGGTCAAAGAATGATATTGCGAGAATCATTAGAGATTACGGAGAAGAAAAATGGGCAGTACGAATCGCAGAATTTATCTGCAGTGCCCGAGAAGAAACCGAAATCGAAACTACTTCACAATTAGTTGACATTATTAAGGCAGCGATACCTGCACCAGCCAGACGGGGAGGACCACATCCTGCAAAAAGAACTTTTCAAGCAATCCGCATAGCAGTAAATAGGGAGCTTGAAGTTTTAGAAGAAGTATTACCTAAGATGCTAGATAGTCTCGCTAAAGGCGGTAGGTTGTGTGTTATTACTTTTCACTCGCTTGAGGACAGAATTGTTAAACAGTTTATAAACAGCAAATTGGGGCGTTGCACATGCCCACCTAATTTCCCCAAATGTGTGTGTAATGCAGTAAAAGAACTAAAGGTTATTACACCTAAAATTATTACACCATCGCAGGAAGAGTTACAGCGTAATCACAGAGCTCGCAGCGCAAAATTAAGAGTTTCAGAAAAAGTTTAGATACTACAAAAGATTAAAGTTTTAAGCACTGAAGATTAACTAGTAAAGGACAAAGGATAACCCAAGATAAATCCTACAAAAGAAAACAAAAGGAAATCTATATACATGGTTTCATCACTGATACACAAAAGATGACACATTTTATCTACTAAAGAAAAATGTTTTACAAATGACAAAAAAGTAAAGTTATTTACAAAAGAAGAGAAAACAAACTATACCAAAGAAAAAAAAGAAAATTATGACAAAAGACAAATTAGAACTACAAAAGAGCTTTTTTATGAAAAAGCAGCGTTCTAAGATCACGAGAGCTTCATATTTAGGCAAACCCGTGGCCATTTATTTGGCCATGGGGTTATTGTTTTCAACAGCTTGCTTTTTAAAGAAGGGATGATATGTATGAAATATAGAAATAGCTATATTTATGGGTCGGCTGCTCCAAAGCTTGATGAACAGCAACATCGACCCGAAAGGCAAGCGAAAACCAGACGTAACCCTACACATAAAAAAGCAGTAATTACCGAAATCGAGGTTGAAGTTCTTCCGGTAGCGCAAATGATTATCTGCATATTAATTGCCTTTGCTATCTTTTCTACTATAATTTACAGGTACAGCACAATTACAGAAATGAATTGCTTACTTTCGGCATTAAATGAAGAATACGAGACATTAAAAGATGATAATCGTAAGCTCCAAGTTAGTATTGGTTCAAGGATCAATCAGGAAAATATCCGAAGGGTTGCGGAAGAACGTTTGAATATGAAAATGCCTGATAACTATCAGAAAATCCCGGTAAAGGTTCCTAAAGTCAATTATAGTACCCTATCTATTGTAGAACAGGAGGAAGAACAGATAAATTTGAAGTCAATTTTATTGTTTTTTGGAATTGAATAGATTAGGAAAAGAAAAATGGAGTCAATATGGGAGTGTTATCTGAATATATATGAATTAGAAACTTCTTTGGACAATGGATTGAAGGGCGAAGCAAACGAATATCTTTGTGGATGCGACAATCTATAGTCCTTTTTTATAATATGCTACTTTTTATTGCCCGGCGAAAGGTGGATGTGACTTGTCCTCAAAAATGATGAAAGTGAAGAAACGCTCATTAGTTTTATTAATTACATATTCTGTTTTAGTATTCGTACTTATATTACGGCTTGGTTACTATCAAATTGTAATGGGAGAAGAATACTCAATTAAAGCGTATGATATACAGACCAGGGAGAGAATTATTAATCCAAAAAGAGGTACTATTTTTGATCGTAATGGCAAAGGGCTAGCAATCAGCGCATCGGTAGAAACTATATCCGTGAATCCTGCTGACTTTAAAGATAAAATGAAAGATAATCCTGAAAAAGTGGAACAAATCGCTTATGAACTGGGCCAAATACTAGATATGGCACCAGAGGATGTGAAGAAAAGCTTAACAGCAAACATTAGTTGGTCTTTTATAAAAAGAAAAGTTGATAAAGATATTGGGTTGCAGGTTCGTGAGTACCTTATTGAAAACAACATAGACAGTATTTATGTGGACGAGGATTCAAGGCGTTATTATCCTAACGAGAATCTCGCATCTCACGTCCTGGGTTTTACTGGTGACGATGAGCAAGGGCTAAATGGTATAGAAAAAACATTTGACGAAGCTCTAAGTGGAAAGAAAGGTATGGTTATGAGCCAATTTGATGCAGGAGGTCGTCAAGTAAAATATAGCCCGGAAACTTATGTTGAACCCATCAATGGATATAATTTATACTTAACAATAGATGAGACAATTCAGTACTTTACAGAAAAGATTTTAGAACAGGCGATGCTGGACTATAATTTAAAAAGAGGTGCCGCAGCTATTGTAATGCAGCCCAAGACTGGAGAAATTCTTGCTATGGCATCGAAACCCGATTATGATCCAAATGATCCTTTTGCAAAGCCGAGTTTTTTAGAAGATGTTGAATGGCAAGGAAGGTCCAGTAATGAGGATGTAAATTTTTTGTTTGAAACGGTGTTTCGTAATAAGGCTTTAATGGATACATATGAGCCAGGTTCTACTTTTAAAGCTGTTACAGCTGCCGCAGCACTTGAGGAGAATGTTGTTACTACACAAACAGAGTTTGTTTGTAACACAGTTCATATGGCGGGACATAATATTAATTGTTGGAAAGCTGGGGGGCACGGTGCCGAAACATTTCGCACCGGGGTATATAACTCATGCAACCCAGTGTTTGTAAAAACTTCAATGGCTCTTGGGATAGACAAATTCTATCAATATATTGATAGTTTTGGTTTCAAAGAAAAAACAGGTATAACATTAAACGGTGAGCCCGCTGCTAGTGAATATCAATGGCACAAGGAACCAAAGGAAATTGATATGGCTGTAAGCTCATTTGGACAACGGTTTACTATTTCACCATTGCAATTGGTATTAGCGTATTCAGCAATTGCTAATGGCGGGGATCTGATGAAACCAATATTAGTAAAGCAAATAAGCGACAGTGAAGGTAATATAATAGAAAAAACAGAGCCCCAAGTAGTAAGAAAAGTTATTTCAAAGCAAACTTCAGATACACTTTGTGACATACTCGAAGGTGTAGTATCTGAAGGAACGGGTAAAAATGCATATATCAGTGGATACCGAATAGCAGGAAAGACCGGAACATCAGAAACACAGGAAACTGACTCTGAAGGCAGGTATATTGCTTCATTTGCATGCTTCGCCCCTGCAGATGATCCGCAGATAGTTATATTATTAATTTTGGATCATCCTCAAGTTTATCCTCATTCAGGTGGTATGATAGCTGCTCCACTTGCAGGAAAGTTAGCTGAGGATATACTCGATTATTTAGGCGTGGAACGAGAATATACCGAGATGGACAAACAATTGATGTTAAAGGAAATGTATGTACCAGAGGTGCGCAACTACAAACTATCCGATGCCAAAGTAAAACTCAATAATTATGAGTTGAATTATGTTATTGAAGGTGAGTATGAAAACGAAGATGTACTTGTCGTTGAGCAGACTCCAAAGCCGAATAGTAGTGTTCCAAGCGGATCTACGGTAATACTTTACACATATAAACCTGAAGAAGAGCTCAAAGTAACGATGCCCAATGTTCTAAATAAGGAAATAAGTGAAGCTGCAAAGGCATTGAGAGATGCGGGTCTGAATATAAAGGTACAGGGAATAGGCCAAGCTCACCGACAGGAGTATGAGCCTGGTGAAGAACTAAACAAAGGCCAGGTTGTTACTATTTGGTTTGAGCATACTGATACTGATTAGGTAACGGAGGGAAGGATATGGAATTAACTAAACTAATTGAGGGATTGGATATTTTAGATATTCAAGGAACAACAAATAAACAGATCTCAAGGATCGTATACGATTCGAGAAGAGCAGTTCCAGGAGCATTGTTTGTGTGTGTTGACGGTTTTAAAACTGATGGACACAAGTTTATACAATCTGCAATTGATAACGGGGCTACAACTTTTTTAGTTCAAAAGGATGTTCCCGCTATTGACGATATAACCATAATAAAGGTTCCAGACACACGGTATGCATTAGCCCATGTGTCAGCTGTATTTTTTGAACACCCATCAAGAGATTTCACACTTTTGGGTATTACAGGGACTAAGGGAAAGACAACAATAACATATATGATAAAATCAATCCTTGAGCAAGCCGACCAAATGGTAGGGCTAATTGGGACAGTTGCCAATATTATAGGGTCCGAAAAAATGCCAGCCCAAAGAACCACTCCCGAGTCTCTGGATCTTCAGGAAGTGTTCGATAATATGAAATATAAAGGCGCTGATACGGTTGTTATGGAGGTATCATCTCAGGGTTTGAAGCTTAGTCGGGTAGCTTGCTCCGATTTCGACATTGGTGTGTTTACAAATCTGTCAGAAGATCATATAGGCGGAGATGAACATCCCGATATGGAAGATTACCTGAACTCTAAAATCAAGCTTTTTTCGCTGGCTAAGCGTGGGCTTGTAAATGTTGACTGTGGATACTCAGACAGAGTTTTTGAAAGCAGCCAATGTGAATGTATGACTTTTGGAATTTCGAACAAAGCAGATATATCAGCTCAGGATATAGTAACACATGCTGACCGCGTAGAGTTTTTTGTAACGACACCTTGGTTCAGTAGTAATGTTGTTGTATCAGTACCCGGGAAGTTTAGTGTATATAATGCGTTGGCGGCAATCGGTGTCACCGGAATGATGGGAATTGCCCCTGAGCATATAGTTAATGGGTTAAAAGATATTCATATTCCAGGTAGAGCTGAAATTGTGCCCACTCCTAATAAACCATATACTGTGATGATAGATTATGCACATACTCCGGACAGCCTAAGAAATATTTTACAGACAGTAAAAGAATTTGTTCCCAATAGACTAATTAGTGTTTTCGGTTGCGGTGGGGATAGAGACAGAACAAAGAGACCACAAATGGGAAAAATATCAGGAGAGATTGCAGACATAACATTGATTACATCTGATAATCCAAGAACCGAAGAACCCATGGATATTATAAAAGATATTGAAGAAGGCATAAAAGAAACAGATGGACAATATAGTATTATTCAGGACAGAACATCAGCAATACGCCATGCGATGAAGATCGCTCAAAAAGGTGATATTATTGTGTTAGCCGGAAAAGGACATGAAACATATCAAATATTCAAAGACAAGACCATCCACTATGATGAACGGGAAATTGTAAAAGATATTCTCGAGAGTATGGAGTGAGAAAAATGGAAAAATTACAGGCAGGTACAATATGTCATTGGATTAATGGCAGACTCATAGGTGATGAACTGGTAAGTGCGGATGAAGTTAGTACCGACACAAGAACGTTAGTGAAGGGAAGCCTTTTTGTTGCTATCCGTGGTAACAACTTTGATGGACATGAGTTTATTGGCCAAGCCTTTGAAAAAGGAGCTACGATTGTTATATCAGAAGAGGAGCATGCTGTTAGCGAAGGTCTGGCTTTAATTGTTGTTCAAGACACAATAAAAGCATTAGGTGAGCTAGCGCGAAACTATATCCAAAACTTTGATATACCCGTTATAGCAATTACAGGAAGTGTCGGAAAGACAACGTCCAAGGAAATGATAGCCCAAGTACTCTCAACCCAGTATAATGTACATAAGACCAAGGGGAATTTCAACAATCATATTGGATTGCCGCTTTCTGTACTCAATCTTAACAAAAGCCACAATGTAGCAGTTTTTGAAATGGGTATGAATGCAATAGGAGAAATAGATTATCTTTCAAAGATTATTCGCCCTGATGTTGGAGTTATAACAAATATAGGTATTTCGCATATAGAGAAGTTAGGCTCCAGACAAAATATACTTAGGGCTAAACTTGAAATAATTCATGGAATGAGTGAGAACAGTAAATTAATTTTAAATGGAGATGATGAGCTTTTATCGGGACTTAAAGGTCTGCTACCCATGCCTGTTTCCTTCTATGGTATTAATGAAAACAGTGATATACATGCTTATGGTATTGAAACTCTTGGGGAAAAAGGAGTAAAGTTTAATATTGAAATTAGGAACCAGGAAGTTGAAATAGTTTTGCCTGTTCCTGGAATTCATAATGTATCTGACGCATTGGCAGCAGTAGCATGCGGGCTTGAATTGGGAATCACAAACGAAAACATACAAAAAGGACTTATGCGTTACTCTCACGAAAGAATGAGGCTTAACATATCTCAACAAGGTGATGTAAAAATAATTAATGATTCATATAATGCAGCTCCAGACTCGATGTTAGCAGCTTTAACTGTTTTAAGAGAAGTCGCTGGTTCAAGACGAAGTATCGCAGTATTAGGAGATATGTTCGAGCTCGGTGAATACTCAGCACAAGCACATGCAGATGTTGGGACATATGTTGTCAGAGAGAATATAAACCATTTGATTGCAATAGGGGATCTTGCTAAGGATTACGTTAAAGGAGCAGTAGAAGCCGGTATGAGTGAGAGAAACATAAAATATTTTCCTGACTCTAAAAGTGCAGTTAGTTTTCTAAAAGGATTCATAAACCCACTTGACGTAGTGCTTTTTAAAGGGTCCAGAGGTATGAACTTAGATAAAGTAATAGAAAATGTTTTCGGAACTGCAGACAACGATGTTAAATAACCGGGAGGATAAATATGAAGATACCAACTCAAATAATAGTATTTGTTCTTGCATTTGTGCTTGCTATAATATCGGGAATTATTTTAATTCCTTTGCTCAAAAAGTTTAAATTCGGGCAAACAATAAGGGATGATGGCCCTAAAACACATCTTGTTAAGCAAGGGATACCTACAATGGGTGGTTTTATATTCCTAATCCCTGTTACTATTATTTGTGGATATTATGCTTTAAATGATAATGATATGGCAGCTTTGCTTTTAACAACACTGGGATTTGGGCTTATTGGATTTATTGATGATTATTTAAAAATAAAACGACGCAATAAAGATGGATTAAAACCAAAACAAAAAATGCTGGGCTTATTGGCAGTATCTGCATGTTTCACAGCTTATGTGGTTACAATGACAAATATGGGTGAAAAAACAGTTGTACCATTTATAGGTATTGATAATCCCATAACAGTCCCAATTGTTATATTCATTCCATTTTGTATTTTTATTCTTCTGGCTTACTCTAATGCTGTGAATTTAACAGATGGCTTAGATGGTTTAGCTGGTAGCGTAACAATGATTATTTTGGTTTTCTTTACGGTAGTGGCTATGCTAAATGAGGAATGGAATTCAATTAAGCTCTTTTGCGCTATTTTAGCAGGAGGCTGTCTTGGGTTTCTAACTTTTAATCTACATCCTGCTAAAGTAATTATGGGAGATGTAGGTTCATTAGCTCTCGGAGGCGCCGTAGCAGCTGTATCCATATTACTGCAAATGCCGTTAATACTCGTTATTGCGGGCATGGTGTATTTTATAGAAAATATGTCTGTAATACTACAGGTAGCATATTTTAAGAAAACAGGAAAACGAATTTTCAGGATGGCACCCATACACCATCATTTTGAATTGATGGGTTGGGGTGAAACAAAAATTGTGATTATATTCATTCTTGTAACTGTTGTTTTTTGTGGCATTGCTTTCTTTGCTTTGAGGTGAGTATGAAAAATAGAGACTTTGACTTCTGGATATTTATAACGATACTATTGCTTTTAGCTTTAGGTGTTAGCATGGTTTATAGTGCTAGTTCTTATTATGCAAGTAGAAATTTTGATAATAAGGAGTACTACCTTATAAAGCAGCTTCTTTGGGCTACAATAGGAGTTATCGCAATGCTTGTAGTATCAAGACTTGATTACAGGAGACTGGCTCAATTTTCGCCACTTCTTATGCTTGCGAGTATTATCCTTCTAGTTTTAGTTAGGATTCCCGGAATAGGTTCAAATGTTAATGGCGCGTGGAGATGGTTTGATTTTGGTTTTGCTTCTTTTCAGCCATCCGAGATGGCCAAATTATCCATAATTTTATTTTTTGCGTATAGTCTATCAAAAAAAGAGGATGCTCTTCAATCATTTTGGAAGGGTTTTTTGCCCTATCTCTTGATTATTGGGATAGTTGATGCCCTTTTATTAATAGAACCTCACTACAGTGCCACCATTCTCACAACTGCAGTAGCATTCATAATACTTTTTACGGCAGGGGCGAAAATATGGCATTTCATAATTATATCAATACCTGTAATACCCCTGGGTATATATTTCATTGTTACAGAGGAATATCGTCTTAGAAGGGTGCTTACATTTATAGATCCTTTCGATGATCCTACCGACGCAGGATATCAGATTGTAAACTCTTTATACGCAATAGGCTCGGGCGGTATTTTCGGTAAAGGCATAGGGCAAAGTGTACAAAAAAATCTATATATTCCCGAACCACATACCGATTTTATTTTTTCTGTTGCTGCTGAAGAATTGGGTTTCATTGGTGCAACTACCATCCTCTTATTGTTTCTAGTCTTAATTTGGCGTGGGGTTCGAGTAGCTATGCACGCTCCAGACAAACTTGGTAGTCTTATTGCTGTCGGCATAACATCAATAATTGCAGTTCAAGTAATAATTAATGTGGCGGTTGTTACATCTTCAATGCCGGTTACAGGAATGCCTCTACCGTTTTTCACATATGGTGGTAGTTCACTTGCATTTTTGCTCGTTGGAGTTGGAATGTTGCTTAACATTTCCCGTTCTACTGGCAGTAAATACAAGGTTAAGAGGGGCAAATACTAATATCAGTTTAAACTTTGGCCTACCAAAATATATGTGTATGAGTTTACTTAACAATGGAAAAAGGATCATTTTATATTAGTTTCTGATTACTAATTATATTTGTGTGACATATATTAGCGAATAAAAGGGGCAGTCGATGGCTGCCCCAATAATATCTTGAAAATCAATATATAATAAGAACTCTAAAAGTTTGTTTGTGCGTCAAATACATTCAAATTATGTATATGTTCTACTTGTAGTTTATCTAAATCTGTTGCGTTTTAAGAATACAGGGATATCTAATTCGTCGTCATCTTCGGTGGTTATTGCCGCCTCTTTAATAGCAGCACTGGCTTCACTGGCATCCACTAATTTATTAGGTTTTCTTAGTATTGGAGTTTTGTCAAAACCTGTCGCAATAACGGTAATAACTATTTCATCCTTCAAATTCTCATCAATTACAGCACCGAATATAATAGTAGCTTCGGGATCTGCAGCATTTTGTATTAGTTCAGCAGCAGTGTTTACTTCTTGTAAACCAAGATCAGTTCCACCCGTAATATTAAGTAATACACCTTTAGCTCCTTCTATTGATGTTTCGAGTAGTGGGCTCGAAATAGCTTGATTGGCTGCATCTTCAGCTTTGCTATCACCAGTTCCTCTTCCGATTCCCATATGAGCAAGACCTTTTTCATTCATAATGGTTTTAACGTCTGCAAAATCTAAATTAATAAGTCCGGGTACGGCAATTAAATCCGAAATGCCTTGAACACCCTGTCGAAGAACATCATCAGCTATTAAAAATGCTTCAAGCATTGATGTTTTCTTGTCTGCAATATGTAAAAGCCTGTCATTTGGAATTGTAACAAGGGTATCTACTACCTCTTTTAAGTTTTCAACACCTTGTTCTGCTTGTTGCATTCGCTTTCTGCCTTCAAACATAAATGGTTTTGTAACAACACCAACAGTGAGAATGCCTAACTCTTTTGCTATTTGAGCAATTACTGGAGCTCCTCCAGTGCCTGTGCCGCCACCCATTCCAGCTGTAACGAATACCATATCTGCATCTTTAATTGCCATGGCAATTTCATCACGGCTTTCATTGGCTGATCTTTCTCCAATTTCAGGGTTTGCACCTGCACCGAGTCCTTTTGTAAGCTTATCCCCTATTTGAATTTTTGTGTTTGCCTTAGAAAGAAATAATGCTTGTTTGTCGGTATTAACGGCAATAAAATCTACACCTCTAAGACCTGCGTCAATCATACGGTTTACTGCGTTATTGCCACCACCGCCTACGCCTATAACTTTAATCCTTGCAAAATTATCCATATCGATATCAAATTCTAGCAAACCCATATCCCCCTTCACAACCTTTTCTTATGTAAAAACTAACGCTCATCCATATATATGTATATTTCAATTATATAGTAATGAACATTAAAATCAAGTACAGAGGTTTTATTTTTCAGGTTTTTTTTCAATAAGCTTTCTACGTATAACACTGAAGTTTAAGAAAATCCTGTTACCAAAGGCAAATACAGCTGCAAGATGCAATGAAATACCGAGTCGATCACCAATGTAAGCGAATAATGCAGCCAACAGTGAGTTCCCAAAAAAACCTGACAAAAATACTTTTGTTTTAAATCTATTCTCCATTGATGCGACAAGTCCGCCAAAAACAGAATCAAGTGCTGCAAGTATAGCCACAGCAGCATAGTTTGAGTATTCTCTCGGAATGTTGTATGGAATTAAAATACCAATTATTAAGCCAATTATTAGACCAAGTAATGGAATCATTTATTACTCCTCACTTTCCTCTTGAAACATTGGTTATTCGGCTATAAAACGGGCGTATTTATCATCATAAAAGTCTATCATGCCTTTTTCATCAGGCTTAATATGATTGTAATATAATTCTTTTAAATATGAAAGCCTGTAAGTTAGTTCATCGTTTATTTTTATTTTTGCAGTTATTCGATCGTCTAGTGAAATATATAATTCTCTATTTTCCAGGATGTCTATCCAATCCACGACATCAATTAGTTTTTGAGTTGAATCCATATCTACACTATTTAGACTTTGAAGCAATTGTACCACCCATGCAATTTTCTCAGGTTTGTTTGTTTGAATTTTATCACCTAATGCGAACTTATCTAACTGTACGCCCCTGATCTGGGGGTGTTGATCATCTAGTTGGTTTTTCACTTCCAAAACATAACCTTCTTCATCAACCAATAGAAAGTTTCCAAAATAGCGTATCAATGCTAGTGCATTTCTTTCGGTTACAGATATATTAACAGTTTTCGGAAACTCATATTTTATTATAGCAGTTTTAACATAGGGTAATTTCTCCACTTCCTTTTCAGCTATACCCATACGTAGATTTAAAAGGTGTTCAAGGCTGCCACCCAAATGATTAATTGCATTTTCACCTATTTTTATTCCTGATGCATTAATTATTTCTTCGGCTGTATAATTAGTAGTTTCATCAACATAAATATCTGACAACAAAAGCAGCGGAGAGAACACCATCACCGCTGCCAAGCTACCAATAAGTAAAAACAATAAAAATATAATCTTTGTGATTCTTACTCTAACACTTTTTCCCTTATGTACGGATCTTCCATTACTTTTCCTTGACTTATTCATTTGTACCTCATGTAAGCCATTTAAACTCAATACTAACCGCATCTTGACTAAATTATAGCATATTGCTTTTTCACCTGCAATAAAAGCCTGTGTCCAGGGCTCACGTGGGTAATAATTAAGTACTCATATCCTTTTTATTTTCGCGCCAACTGTGCTCAAACTTTTTTCCAGCTCTTCATAACCTCTATCTATATGCATTACATTATTAATGGTACTTATTCCTTCAGCAGACAGCGCCGCTATTGTTAATGCAGCTCCCCCTCTTAAGTCACTGGCATCAAGGTAAGCTCCAGTTAACCTTTTTACCCCTTTAATGACAGCAACTCTCTCCCTAACCGTAATATCAGTACCCATTCGCATTAATTGCTCAACATATCCATAACGATTTTCAAAAACAGTTTCAATCACAACACTGGTGCCCGATGCCTTCGACAGCACTGATACAAGTTGTGGTTGCATGTCGGTAGGAAAACCTGGATAAGGGGAAGTGCGTATTACTTCAATGGCTTTGAGGTTTTTCTCTGATTTTATTTTCATATTCTTACTGTCAATAAGCTCAATAAAAACACCGCAGTTTCTCAATAGGTAAGCTATAGAACTTACGGGCTCGTAATCAATATCATTGAGGATTATTTCCCCCCCAGTTGCTGCCACACATGCCATATATGTTCCTGCGACAATTCTGTCGGGAATAACGCTGTATGTAATATCTTTTTCTATTTCGTTACAACCAATGATACGAATAACCCCTGTGCCTGCGCCGTATATTTCTACCCCAAGATTTTGCAGAAAGTTTTGAAGATCAACAATTTCTGGCTCCTTCGCGGCGTTTCTAACTATTGTTTCTCCCTCTGCCAGACAAGCCGCGAGCATTATATTTTCAGTTGCTCCTACACTTGGATAATCAAGTAAAATCTCCGTTCCCTGAAATTTATTAATTTTACAATGTAATATACCATTATATAAATCATCTATTTCAGCCCCCATCTTTCGTAAAGAGCTTAAATGCATATCAATAGGCCTTGGACCTATTGCACAGCCCCCGGGATAACTTATGTATATTTCTCCAATTCTACCTAAAATGGCTCCCATTAATACTATAGAACTTCGCATTCTACTTGCAAGATGCTCGGGAACAGTATTAGCAGTTAAAGTTTTGCCATATACTATGATGTCTCGACCTTCTCTCTCAACTTTTAGACCCAACGAAGCAAGAATCCCCTGCATGGTCTTTACATCTTCCAGATTAGGACAATTTTTTATTCTACTTGTTCCTCTGTTGAGTATGGTTGCTGCTAGAATTGGCAAAACTGCATTTTTGGCTCCCGGTATTTTTAGCTCACCCTGTAAACGGTTACCACCTTCAATGATAAACCTGTTCAAGAAAAACACCTCCGCTTTTGTTTTCAACTTTACGGGGTTACTCATATAATAATTAAAAGTTGAAGTATCAATAAAGCAAATATTGACCTTTCATAATTTATTCTATGCCAATTGCAAAAAACTGTTACTTTGAGGTTATACTGTTTCAATTTTGCAACTTTCAATTAAGATAGTTTTATTTGTATAAATATTCATAGACAGCTATAGATTAATTTCAATATATTTTCTTGTGATTTCTTTGATAATGATGAATTGTTGCGATTTTACATTTTATTGTTGAAAAATATATTCTAATATTATAGACTAAAACATGAATTAATTAATTATTAAAAATTCATTTCTAAGGAGGTAAGGTATGAAAAAAAGAACTACCATTATGTGCCTTTCAGTAATTCTACTTGTTGTAATAAGCCTAACTGGCTGTGGTGGAAAACAAACCCTAAAGATGGCAACGGGTGGAACCACAGGTACATATTATGCATTCAGCGGTACTATTTCCCAGGTACTTGCAGAAAAAGTCGATAATCTAAGCTTCGACGTCCAGTCGACAGGCGCTTCAAAGGCTAACATTTATCTCATAAGTGATAAAGAAGCTGATATCGCAATTGTTCAAAATGATGTTATGTATTATGCATATAATGGCACGGACTTGTTTGCTGGTGAAAAGGTTTCAGGTTTTTCTGCAATGGCAGGTTGCTATGCAGAAGTGTGCCAGATAGTTGCAAAAGGTAATATAACGTCTGTTGAAGATCTTAAAGGAAAACAAGTTTCTGTTGGCGATGTAGGCTCGGGTTGTGAGTTCAATGCACGTCAAATCTTCGAAGCTTATGGTATGACTTTTGACGACATTTCAGTTCACAACCTTAGTTTTAATGACAGCGCAACTGCTCTAAAAGATGACAAAATCGATGCATTTTTCTGTGTTGCGGGAGCTCCTACAACAGCTATAGTAGAACTTGCTACCACAAATGATATAAAGTTGATTGAGATTGATGATGAGCATACTGCGAAATTAATAGAAAAGTATCCATTTTACACCAAATACAATGTTCCAGGCGGATCATACAAGGGGATTGATGCAGATATACAGACCGTAGCTGTCGTTGCTACTTATGTGGTATCTGACGATCTCAGTGAAAATCTGGTTTATGAAATGACTAAGGCACTATTTGAAAATGCTAATCAAATTGCTGTAGGTCATCCAAAAGGGGCAGAACTTGATCCCGAGTACTCTATTTCAAGTATCTCTATACCAATGCATCCAGGAGCAGAGAAATACTATAAAGAAATTGGTGTACTTAAATAAATGTATTTCAAACGTTATTTAATGGGGGCCGCTGTGATTCTCGCAATCATGGCCTCCGTTCTAATTACTAATGCTTTGTTATCACCTTGTTTAGTACTTAGAGATGGAGATACTGGCAAGGTTATTTCATTTTACCCCGTTAAAGAGGGTGACGAGTTTTCCATTACTTTTGTTCACTCAGTTAACAACAGTCCGGTAACTGATATATACCAAATTAGAAACGGCAAGCTGTATGTTGTTAGGACTATTTATTATTCTTTTGGTGCCGGTGTACAAACTGAAATAGAAGATGGGCAGACCCTGGATTACGGTCCGGATGGCTCAATGATTGTTAGCGGCTTTAACATACCTATGGATAATTTATCATATATTGTGGGTACTGTTTCAGATCATGAGTTGGAGATTGACGGACAATCAATAAGTCTCAGAGAGCTGTGCGGACGAAATGTGACGGTGCGTTTTACCTGTGAATACAGGTTTAATATATTACAGTCAAAAGATCACGGATAAATGATTCATTTCATCTTATTTTCTTATAAAGGAGGATGATTTTATGTCTGAATTTAATAAAATCCAAACTTCGATGGGTGAAGTAGAGCAAATCGATGTTGATGCGCTTATGGCGGAATATGATAGGGAGTCTAACACTCGTCATTATTCTGGTGTTCCAAGGGAGATTGTACGCTATATATTAGCTGCATTTTCAATATATGTGTTCTATATGAATCTGATAAGTGTTTGGCCAGAACAGATTCGAAGGGCTTCTTTTGCAGGACTTATTGTTTTTATGGCATTTATGTTATACCCCGCTAAGAAGAAGACAGCAAAACAAGAAAATTTTGTACCTTGGTATGATGTTGCACTTGGTTTAATTGGTACAGGCTGTTTCTTCTATCATGCTTTGAATTTTGAAAAACTTGCTGGGAAAGCTACTCGTATTTCGGATATAGATGTTGTAATTGGAATTATTGGTATATTAATTATGGTAGAGGTTTGCAGAAGAGTGGTAGGAATACCTATTCTTGTAGTTGCTGGGGCATTCGTTGTTTATGCCTTTGCTACTAACTATTCACTTAAAAGAATCATTTATACATTATTCTATACACTTGATGGTGTAATAGGAACCCCTATTGGTGTCTGCTCTACATTTATCGTTCTTTTTATTATTTTAGGAGCATTTCTTGAGAAGACTAATATCGGTAACTTTTTTATTGATATTGCAAACTCTGTCGCGGGTCGTGCAACTGGCGGTCCAGCGAAAGTTGCGGTTATATCAAGTGCCCTTGAGGGTATGTATTCAGGAAGTTCTGTTGCTAATACCGTCGGCTCAGGTAGTGTTACAATTCCAATAATGAAGAAAACAGGATATGATAAAGATTTTGCAGCTGCGGTTGAAGCTGCGGCTTCTACTGGAGGACAGATAATGCCTCCAATTATGGGTGCCGCTGCATTTCTAATGGCTGAAATGACTGAAGTTCCATACGCTACTATAGCTGTAGCTGCTATTTTCCCCGCCATACTTTATTTTAGTGGTATTTTTCTTATGGTACATTTTGAAGCAAAGAAGGTTGGGCTTAAGGGGCTTCCGAAGGATTCTATTCCAAACTTTTTCAAGCTGTTGCTAAGAAAGGGTTATCTATTTCTACCAATCGTTGTACTAATTGTTACAATGTCAATTGGTTACACTCCTTCACGAGCAGCCTGTCTTGCCATCCTAACATCAGTTATTGTAAGTATGTTTAGCAAGGAAACCAGACTTTCACCTAAAGCCTTTGTTGAATCATTAGAAACTGGTGCAAAAAATACTATAGGTGTTGCTGCAGCTTGTGCTATTGCTGGGATTATTGTTGGTATTGTCTCGCTTACAGGGATTGGTCTTAAGCTGGCAGATGGATTATTGCTTCTGTCCGGTGGTATTCCTATTGTTGTTTTGTTCTTGACAATGATTGCTTGTATTATTCTCGGTATGGGTGTACCGACCACTGCAAATTATGTAATAATGGCAACCATAACAGCGCCTATTATTCTGACGTTGATACCCGAAACACCTGTACTTGCTGCACATATGTTTGTATT
>JAAYPS010000005.1 GCA_012519655.1 Clostridiaceae bacterium
AATTTCTTCTAAATACACTATAAATAAAAGTATAATGATTAAATTCGTAAAATTCTTGCGATATTTTTATTAATAATACAAGGATTTTGATATTTGGTGACTTTATGGATGTTAAATTACTAAAAGAAAACAGGGTTCATGGCGATTTTCAATTCCCATTCGGGTATTATTCTATGAAATATGACAATCCATCACAAATGCTTGATTGTCATTGGCATGATGAGTTCGAGTTTTTGCTGATGACTTCTGGATGCGCAGTTTTTAGAGTGGGAGATTTAAAATATGATATAGCAAAGGGGCAAGCACTATTTATAAAAAGTGGTGAAATACATAGTGCATATTCAAATAAAGGCTCGTGGGGTTTTTCAGCCATTGTTTTTAGCCCAAGCTTATTAAACAGCAATCCATATGACAAAATACAGAACAAATACATTAATGAGATCATTAAAAAGCAGAGTGCTTATGCGACATTAATATCAGGATCTGAGCAATGGGAAAAGGAATTACTTGAACATCTTAAAATAACTATTGAGATAGCACGAAAAAGGGAGTATACTTATGAATTATTGATAAAATCACATTTGTATGCAATATTTTCTTTAATTTTAAGTAATATAAAAATTAACACCGATATAAGTTTAATGTACAAAAGCGATAGGCTAAAGCCCGCTATACAATACATTCAGTCGAATTACAAGCAAAAGATTTATATAGATGAGCTTTCAAAAATGGTTCATATGAGTGAGGGCCATTTTTGCAGGTATTTTAAGAAAATTGTTATGAAGACCCCAATTGAATACTTAAATCACATAAGAATAATTAAAGCTTGTGAATTACTAAAGAATAGCGATAGAAAAGTCATTGATATTGCTATGGATGTGGGGTTTAGCAGTTTTAGTTATTTTATAAACATATTTAAAAGATGTATGAAGCTAACTCCAGCAAAATATCGGAAAGAGCATCAAACATAGCCTAATATTGATTGTATGTATGATACAAAACAAGAATCTTATCGATGTTTTCTAAGTGAGTTGTAATTGAATTATTTATTAGGGAAGGGGGGAATCGCTGTTGAAAATAGCTGTAATAGATGCCCAGGGCGGGGGATTGGGCAAAGTCATTGTTGAAAGAATAAAACAAAAACTACCTCGAGCAGAAGTTATTGCATTGGGTACAAATGTAATTGCCACAAATGCCATGTTAAAAGCTGGTGCCGATAAAGCTGCAACGGGAGAAAATGCCATAGTTTTCAGTGTGAGGGATGTTGATGCTATAATAGGTGGAATAGGAATAGTTGCTGCAAACAGTATGATGGGAGAGATATCGCCTAAGATTGCAGAAGCAATATCATCTTCTTATGCAGTAAAAGTTTTAATACCTATAGGTAAATGCCATATGTTTATACCCGGTTCAGATTCGTATACAATACATGAACTAATTGATATGGGAATTTCGCATATAACTCAATGCTTGTCTAACTCACAGAAAGGTAGTGAATAAATTGCTAGGTGTTTTTGGAGGGTCATTTAATCCCATCCATATTGGACATTTAATAATGGCTGAATATATTAGAGAAGAATATAGTCTTGACAAAGTAATTTTTATTCCAACTGGTAATCCGCCACATAAGCTAGATAATGAATTAGAAAGTGCTCAACATAGATATAACATGGTTAAGCTTGCTATCGACAATAATCCACACTTTCTTATATCAGATACCGAGCTAAAAAGAAATGGAGTATCCTATACTTTTGATACTCTTACTGAGCTAAACAAGGAATATCCGAATAAGAAGTTATGCTTTATCTGTGGGAGCGATTCTATTATCCAGTTTCCAACATGGCGTAACATCGATACAATATTTGAGATAGCCAATATTATAGTTGCCGATAGACATAATGTATCTCAACGAGAACTTGTAAATATGGTAGATAACTATAGAAATGTTTATAATGCAAATATCAGCTTCTCATCTGTTCCTCAAATTGAAATTTCTTCTACACATATAAGAGATAGAATTAAAAATAGTATTTCAATACATTATATGGTACCCGAAGCAGTTATGGAGTACATTATGACTAATAGTTTATATCAGGGAGAAGAGCATGAACATTGAGGATATGAAAATAAAGCTACAACAATCACTGAATGAGAAAAGATATCTACATTCCATAGGTGTTATGGATGAGTGCGAAAAGCTAGCACTACATTACGAAGCTGATGTAAACAAAGCCAGAATTGCTGGGCTTTTACATGATTGTGCCAAAAATATAAGTCAATCCGAAGAAAATACTTTACTTAATAAATACGAAATAAAACTTGATGATATACAAAAACAATCACATGCACTGGTTCATGGTATTTTGGGAATGTATGTAGCAAGAGAGAAATACAACATAAATGATGAAGAGATACTAGATGCTATTTATTGGCATACAACAGGTAGGGCTGGAATGACTTTGCTTGAAAAAATAGTATTTATTGCCGACTATATAGAACCTGCGAGAACATTCGATGATACAGAAGAGATTAGAAAGAATGCATATGAAGATATTGATCGAGCTATTGTATTAAGTGCTGACTCAACAATTCGTTATTTGCTAGAACGTAAAAAACTTGTACATCCCCTTACACTTGATACAAGAAATGATGCAATTCTTACGCTATATAAAAAAGCAAGTAAGAGTTAGGCCAGATAAATTAATGGTTATAGTTTGTTTTTGATATACTTTTGTAATAGTTTGTTATATAATATTTTTGTTTGACTTTTGAAAGTTGTTGGCTGAAATGGAATGTACGAACGGAGGATTGAAATGCCGGAAGAAGAAAAGATAAATATTGGTAAAGAAATTTTAGAATGGATTATCTATTTTGTTGCTGCAGCACTTGTGGCATCGTTTTTACAAAGTCAGTTATATGCTTTAACCACTGTACACCAGTCTTCAATGCAAAATACCTTCTTTGAAGGGCACACTCTCATTATGAATAAACTAAGTTATCAGTACTCAGAACCGAAAGCTGGTGATATTATTATTTTCTTAAAGGGTGAAAATACGAAAGGTTTTCTCAATAAGTATAAAGTATTTTTTAAAGACATTGAACTTCGGTTTAATAATAGTTTTAGAACAAATCGCTTAATAAAAAGAGTTATTGCTGTTGGAGGAGATAAGGTTGATATTCATGATGGACAAGTTTTTATCAACGACCAACTTATTGATGAACCTTATGTTAAGGGTATTACACCAGCATGGGAAGTTGAATATCCATTGATTGTACCCGAAGACTGCGTTTTTGTCATGGGGGACAATAGAGAAAATAGCCAAGACAGCCGTAGTTTTGGACCCATACACATAGATAGTATCGAAGGAAAAGCAATATTTCGAGTATATCCATTCTCTCAAGTAGGTAAACCATAATACGAATACTAATGGCAAGTTTGCCTCAAAATATATGCATATAAAACCATATCAAATCCATTTACTACACACGCCTATAATGTCATATTATGGGTTTTATTTTTCTTAAAAATTATTATAAAAATGTATTGACACAGTAAATAAAAAATGCAATAATATGAAACGTTGTGAGTTTAGTTATATTAAACATTTAGTTTATAAATAAATATAATGTTTATAAATACTAAACTTTTATTGCGTTTTAGCATTAATAATGTGAGTGTCATTATTGGGTAATATTTATGTATTTAAGACCAATAGACCATTAGCGGGTGAGGTGATGACATGCAGATTGGAAGTAAAATAAAGAGAATGAGACTTGAATATGGTTTAACACAGGAAGAGCTAGCAGATAGATGTGAATTAACCAAGGGTTATATCTCTCAGCTTGAAAGAGATCTAACGTCACCATCTATAGCTACTCTTCAAGATATTCTTGATTGCCTTGGAAGCAGTATAGCTGAGTTTTTTAATGAGCAAAAGCAGGAACAAGTTGTTTACAAAGAAAATGATGTTTTTATTAAAGAAGTTGATGATAAAGGTTATCTTATTAAATGGATTGTCCCAAATGCTCAAAAGAAAGACATGGAGCCTATTATTCTTGAATTAGAAGAAAATGGAGAAACAGAAGAAGATGATCCACACCAAGGAGAAGAATTTGGTTATGTGTTAAAAGGTACTATTGTTTTGAGTCTTGGCAAAGATAGATATAGGATTAAAAAAGGAGAGTGCTTTCATTATAAAGCAAAGCAATCTCACAGCATAAAAAATGCGGGGAAAAGGAAAGCCGAAGTTCTTTGGATTTCTTCTCCACCAAGCTTTTAGATCAGGTTTATTAGGGGGTGCCACATTGAGCAAAAAATTGATTGAACTTCAAAACATTACAAAAAGCTACAATGGTGTGGTAGCAGTTGATAACATTAATCTTTCTATTAGAGAAAACGAGTTTATAACTTTCTTAGGTCCAAGTGGATGTGGAAAAACAACCACACTTAGGATGATAGGAGGGTTTGAAGAGCCCGATGAAGGTGACATATTTTTCGATGGCATAAGAATTAATGACTTACCACCATATAAAAGAAACATTAATACAGTGTTTCAACGATATGCCCTTTTTACTCATATGAATGTTTACGAGAATATAGCCTTTGGCTTGAGAATTAAAAAAGTTCCTTCAAAAGAAATGGACAAAAGAATAAAAAGAATGCTCAAGCTTGTTGATCTTGAGGGTTTTGAAAAAAGGCATGTTGATTCTCTAAGCGGTGGTCAACAACAGAGGGTTGCAATTGCACGAGCATTAGTTAATGAACCTAAAGTACTTCTTCTAGATGAGCCACTTGCAGCTTTAGATTTAAAGTTACGTAAGGAAATGCAAATTGAGCTTATTGATATGCAAAAGAATATTGGTATCACTTTTATATACGTAACTCATGATCAGGAAGAAGCACTTACAATGTCGGATACTGTAGTGGTAATGAATAAAGGAGTTATTCAACAGATAGGAACGCCTGTTGATATTTATAATGAGCCCAAAAACAGATTTGTTGCTGATTTTATTGGTGAAAGCAATATAATTGAAGGCATTATGCATGAGGATTACCTTGTTGAGTTTTCTGGAAAGAAGTTTAAGTGTGTTGACAAGGACTTTGCGAAAAACGAAAAGGTAGATATCGTCATTAGACCTGAAGATATTGATATAACAACTCCAGAAAACGGTCTGCTCGAAGGCATTGTTACCTCTGTGGTCTTTAAGGGAGTTCATTATGAGATGCTTGTTGAGAGTCAGGACTATGAATATATGATTCAAAGTACTGATATGCAGCCTGTTGGTAGTGAAGTTGGACTTACTTTTAATCCAGAAGATATCCATGTAATGAAAGGGTGAGGTGATTGAAAAACAAAGCGAAGCTTCTTGCATACCCATATGTTGTATGGATAGCTATTTTTATAATTGTACCTTTAGTGCTGGTGTTGGTTTATAGCTTCACAGAAGGGAATATTCACAATCCATCATCATTGACATTCTCGCTGAAAAGTTATGATAAGTTCTTTAATATTTTGTATTTGAATATTTTGTGGAAGTCTTTTAAACTGGCATTTATTTCAACATTTTTATGCCTGATACTTGGATATCCTGTGGCGTTAATTATTTCAAAAGCCAAGGCGAAATATAAAGGCATACTACTATTGTTTTTTTTAGTTCCAATATGGATGAATTTCCTTTTAAGAACTTATGCATGGATGGCAATATTATCCCCGAATGGCTTCATTAATAGACTTTTGCAGCTTATTGGATTGCCTACTCTTGCGATTATGCCCGGGCAAACAGCAGTTGTTATTGGTATGGTGTATAATTTTCTGCCGTTCATGGTTTTACCTATATATACAGTACTATCAAAGATAGATAAAAATGTACTTGAAGCAGCAATGGATTTAGGAGCAAACAAGATTATAACCTTTATTAAAGTTATTTTCCCACTAACAGTGCCTGGGATAATATCTGGAATAACAATGGTTTTCATGCCTGCAGTTAGTACCTTTGTTATCTCTCAATTGTTAGGCGGAGGTAAGGAACTATTAATTGGTAACCTTATAGAACAACAATTTACCGTCCAGCGTGATTGGCATTTTGGCTCGGCTTTATCCATTATTTTAATGATAATGATATTAATTTCAATGGCTTTTATGTCAAAGGCTGATAAGGACGATGAAGGGGGTGCAGCACTATGGTAATGAAATTAATTAAAAAGATTTACATGAGCTTAATATTCCTATTTTTATATGCCCCAATACTTGTCTTAGTAGTTTTTAGTTTTAATGAGTCAAAGTCACGTGGTCAATGGGGAGGTTTTACGCTTAAGTGGTATGCTGAGCTTTTTAGAGATCGGGATATTATTAAAGCTCTATATTATACCTTTTTAGTTGCCCTGTTATCTTCTATAATTTCAACAATTATAGGAACATTTTCAGCAATAGGTATTCATAATATGGGTTTGTTTGGGAGAAAAACCATACTAAATATAAATTACTTGCCAGTTTTGAATCCCGACATTGTTACAGGTGTTGCATTAATGACATTGTTTGTATCTATAAATTTGCGTTTGGGCTTTTTGACAATGCTTATATCCCATGTTGTGTTTAATATCCCGTATGTGATTTTGTCGGTACTGCCTAAACTCAGGCAGATGAACAAACACATGGCAGAAGCTGCATTGGACTTGGGGGCTACTCCTTTTACAGCAATGAAAAAAGTAATTATTCCTGAAATTATGCCAGGCATTATTACAGGAGCACTTATGGCATTTACTCTGTCGATAGATGACTTTGTAATTAGTTTTTTCAATACAGGTTCGGGGGTTACAAATCTTTCTATAATCATATACTCTATGGCGAAGCGTGGTGTTAAACCTTCGATTAATGCCTTGAGTACTTTAATGTTAATAACGGTGGTTATTTTGCTACTGTTAATTAATAAAAGAACAACCAAAGGAGATGAGTTATTACCATGAAAAGAATAAAAATTCTATTGTTATTTTGCCTTATCATAATAAGCCTAATGGTAATTTCCGGATGCAATCAAGACAAAAGTGTTTTGAACATATACAACTGGGGCCAATATATTGATACTGATCTGTTAACTAAGTTCGAGAAAGAAACTGGCATTAAAGTAGTTTATGAGCTATTTGAGACCAATGAGCATATGCTTGCCAAAATAGAATCGGGAAGCTCAAATTTTGATTTAGTATTTCCTTCGGATTATGTTATTGAAGAGATGATTAGTAAAGATATGCTTCATAAGATCGATTTTAATAATATTCCCAACTTTCAATACATTGACAATCGATTTAGGAACCTGGAATACGATCCCACAAATGAATACTCTGTTCCATATTTTTGGGGTACTCTTGGAATTTTATATAATAGCGAAGAAGTAACCCAAAATGTAGATAGTTGGAGTATCCTATGGGATGAAAAATATACAGGACAAATACTAATGTTAGATAGTATGCGTGATACTATAGGTGTAGCATTGAAATTAAATGGCTACTCGCTAAACTCTGTTGATCCTGTGCAGTTAGAAGAAGCTAAGAAAATGCTTATTGAACAAAAAGCATTGCACAATGGTTACTATGTAGATGAGACTATGGATATGATGATTAATGGTGATGCAAATATTGCTTTGAACTGGTCGGGAGCAGCAATGGATATTTATTGGCAGGGAGCAGAGCACATAAAATATGCTCTACCGAAAGAAGGTTCTAATTTATGGGTGGATTGTATGGTCATACCCAAAACAAGCGAAAACAAAAAAGAAGCCGAGATGTTTATAAACTTTATGCTCGATCCAGATAATGCGTATCAAAACACTGAATATGTTGGGTATGCAACACCGAACCAAATTGCATTTGAGAGGATGTTGGAAGAAAATCCAGAAGTAACGGATATGGATGCATATAATCCTTCACAAGAGTTACTGGATAAGTGTGAGGTGTTCATTGATCTGGGTGACAACAGAGAAATGTATAACCAGCTTTGGACCGAAATTAAAGTTTACTAATAAATGGAACAGTACTTATTTTGCATAATCTATTTGTACAAAGATTAAGATCTTAGTAAACGGTGTGTTTTTTATATTGAGTTCCATCGCAAAAGCTTCCTTGCATTTGCGTGATATTGAGCTTACAATTAACTTGAACTAGAATATTGCCATCTCAATGGAGATAGATATGGACAAATACGAAAACACACCGTTGATAAAAGCTTTGCATAATCATGTATTACAGGGCAGAATTAATATGCACATGCCTGGTCATAAACAGGGCATGGGTTTTAGTTCTGCTTTTCAAAATAATCTTTTAAGCTATGATCTTACTGAACTTCCTGGGTTAGATAATTATCATAATCCTACAGGTGCCATACTTAAAAGCATGGAGGCCTGTAGTGAAGCTTTTGGAGCTTTAAAATCGTATTTTTTAGTTAACGGCTCGACTTCCGGTATCCATGCCAGTTTTCTTTCATGTTTTAGAAAAGGTGATAAAGTTCTTTTGAACAGGAATTGTCATATTTCTGTTATCAATGCATTAATACTTTTTGGTATAGAGCCTATTTTTGTTATGCCCGAGTATAATAAGGAATACAAATTACCCATTCCAGCAAGCTTTGACGATTGGAAAAATGCACTTTATGAAAATCCAGATGTTAAGGGTGCGTTTGTTACTACACCCGATTATTATGGTATTTGTCAGCCCATTACTGAACTGTCAACCCTTTTGCATTGTGAGGGTAAAATACTCATAGTTGATGAGGCTCACGGTACACATTTTCCTTTCTCGAAACTGCTGCCCGAAACTGCATTAGAGCAAGGTGCAGATATATGTGTTCAAAGTTTTCACAAGACATTACCCGCGTTAACTCAATCAGCTGTTTTACATATAGGTAGTGCACTCATTGACTTTGAAAAAGTACAACGCGCAATTTCAATGATTACTACAACAAGTCCGTCATATATTGTAATGTCCTCGATGGATTATGCTCGTGATTTTGCTAAAAGGAATGGTTCTACCCAATATGAAAAACTATTAACTAAATTGGATGAATTAAAAGACCAATTAATGAAAATGGAAAAATTGCGAATCGTACCTGATGAGATTGATGGTATTAAAAGAGATCCAACGAGAATTGTCATCGACACAAGCCTTACTGATATTACAGGTTTAGAGCTATATGAATTGCTATATGATGAATATGGAATAGTTGCTGAAATGTGTGATACTTATCATGTGGTTTTTATTCTAACAATGTCTAATACTTCTGATGATATAGCGAAAATTGCCAATGCAATAATTAGAATTGATAAGAGCATAAAGAATATTAGTAGCAGAACGTGTTATGACAACCCTCCACTTAGTGCTTCAATTAGTAGTAAAAACTACAGCGTGCCCGATCTTTATGATTTTTTGGGTTCTACAAGACAAATACAATTAGAGGATGCTGAAGGTTGTGTAAGTGCAGGTTTAGTTACTCCTTATCCCCCTGGAATACCCTTACTGTGTCCGGGGGAGAAAATAACCGAAAATGATATCCAATATCTTAAAAAGCTACTTACATCAGGTTTTGATGTGCATGGCCTTATCACAGCAGAGAACGGATCTAAGATGGTGAGAATCATATAAAGTTGATAATCATAACAAGAAAAGATATTATCTATATGAAGGCATTTTGCGATAATAATACATCAATATCGCAAAATGCTCTAAAAAAGAAAAGGTGAACTTATGAAAAAAGGACTTTTTATAACTTTTGAAGGTGGAGATGGCTCTGGAAAAACCACACAAATAAACTTATTAAAGGACTATCTTAAAAGTAAGAATATTGAAGCTATAACAGTGCGTGAGCCTGGCGGTGTATCCATTAGCGAAAAAATACGTTGTTTGATTTTAGATAATCAAAATACAGATATGGACAAGATTACTGAGATGCTTCTTTACGCAGCAGCAAGGGCACAGCTGGTTTCACAAGTAATATTACCTGCCTTGAATCAGGGTAGAGCCGTCATATGCGACAGATTTGTAGACTCAAGTTATGTATACCAGGGTTTCGCAAGAGGATTGGGAATTGATGTAGTGCAAAATGTAAATAATATTGCAACGCAAAAGCTTGTTCCTGATATTACATTCTTTATGGATATAGATCCTACAACGGCAATGAATAGAAGGCTTAATTGCGGAAATCCTGATAGGTTGGAAAGTGAAGGTGTTTCATTCCAAGAAAAAGTGTACGAAGGTTATATTGAACTATCAAAGATGTTTCCTAACAGAATAAAGACAATAAATGCCTCTTTAGGAATTGAAGAAATATTTTCTGATATTAAAAAACACACAGACATATTACTTAAGACATTTGAGATATAATCTTAAATAATATTGGCTGTATATTATGTGCTGGTAAGCTAAGCAGAACTTAAACTATAACAAAGTAAATTGGCATATCCGATATATAATTTGTAACAGAATTTTATATTAATTGGGGATTTAATATGGATCTGAAAATAGATAGGCAAAATATAAGTCAGAAAAACATAACTACTCGAGGCACAACAGAATGCAATAAAGTGGTAGGAGAAAACTCCACTACTTTTGACTCGCATCTGCAAAAGCAGGGCTCACTTAACCTTAATGAGTCGCTAAAAAAAATGGCAGATGATATAATTAAACAAGGAGAGCGCCTTTCACAAAGAGTGGATATAGCCGAATTGAAAGCATATAAAAGAATGGTTTCAGAGTTTTTAAATGAAGCTGTCAGGGGTTTTGCTAAGTTTTCTAAAGAGAACCATATGGATAGAAGGGGTAGGCATCGTATATATACTACTGTTAAGAAGGTTAATGCAAAACTTGAGGAGCTTACCGAAGAAATATTGAAACAGGAAAAAGATAATCTGAAAATAATAGGTAGAATTGAAGATATTCGAGGCTTAATATTGGATATAATATTGTAAATTAAGCTAGCAGAGGGGTTAACAATTGGAGCTGGATAATATTATTGGACAAAGTGCTTTAGTTTCTCAATTAAAAAGATTAATTTTATCGAATAAGGTTGGACATGCGTATGCTTTTTCTGGTGCTCCTGGGATGGGTAAGCGTACCATTGCACTTTCATTTATAAAAGATCTTCTATGTAACAACCCGAAAAATGACAATTGTACATGTATATCCTGCAGAACCTTCAATGAAGGTACTAATCCGGATTTCTATGAAGTGGTCAGTGATAAAAAGTCCATTGGTGTAGATTCTATACGTGATTTACAACAAGATGTTGCAAATAGACCAACATATTGTAGTAAAAAAGTGTATCTTATTGATGATGCAGATAGTATGACAGTGCAAGCACAAAATTGTCTATTGAAAACTTTAGAGGAGCCACCAGAATATGTAGTTATTATTCTTTTATCGGTTAATATTGAAGCTCTGCTACCTACGGTACAATCCCGTATTATAAATTTAAGAATGAACCCATATACGAAAGAAGAAATGGTACAAATTATTTGCACAATGTACTCTGTTCGGAATGAAGATTTGGAGTTCATTATAAATTTTTCACGGGGCATTCCACAAGATGCCATCAATTTGATTGAGGAAGGAAGCGTTAGGGAGCTTCGTTCTAAAATATTCTATCTTTTGGAAAGACCTAGTGATTTTGAGCAGTTTGAGAATTTTAGAAAATATGCTTTAGATAACAAAGAAGATGTTCATATGATTTTTGATATTCTGTTATCATTCTACAGAGATTGTATTATGCTTAAACATGGTATGGAAAACAGGTTGATTAATTTAGATAAAAAAGATATTATTAGAGATGTTGTTTCGCATTATTCAAGCCATAAACTGTTTGCAAAAATAGATAGGTTGGAAAAGTTGAGGAATAGTTTCAGATATAATATTAATTTTCAATTAGGAATTGATTCATTATTTATGGAAATTCAGGAGGTTTAAATATATGATAAGCGTTATAGGCGTCAGATTTCGTTACGCCGGTAAGATATATTATTTTGATCCTGTAGGGATTGATCTTAAGCAAGGAGAGAAGGTAATAGTTGAAACAGCCAGAGGAATTGAATGTGGCGAGGTTGTTAATACAGTAATGGAAGTGCATGAAAGTGAAGTTGTTGCTCCTTTGAAGAAGGTAATGAGGAAGGCGACAGAAGAAGATATACAGCAAGTGGAGACAAATATTGAAAAAGCAAAGGAAGCGTATGATATTTGTCTTGAAAAAATAAACAAACATCAATTGGATATGAAATTAATAGATGTTGAATATACATTTGACAATAACAAAATTCTTTTCTATTTTACAGCTGATGGCAGGGTTGATTTTAGAGATCTTGTAAAGGATCTTGCCTCTGTATTTAGGACAAGAATTGAATTAAGGCAAATTGGCGTTCGCGATGAAGCAAAAATGATGGGCGGAATTGGTATTTGTGGAAGACCGCTGTGCTGTAATTGTCATCTTACAGAATTCCATCCAGTATCCATTAAAATGGCAAAAGAGCAAAACCTTTCACTAAACCCTACAAAAATATCAGGTACATGTGGAAGACTCATGTGCTGCTTAAAATATGAACAGGAAGCCTATGAAGACCTTTTAAAGAGAGTACCAAAAGTCGATGCACTTGTTAAGACACCCCATGGCAACGGTACTGTGATATATGTCAGTTTGCTTGAAGAAAAGGTTAAGGTTAAGCTAGATAATGATAATGATCCCGACTTAAGAGAGTACCGCGCATGTGAAGTCACATTAATTAAAGATGTGGAAAAACAGCCTGAGCCAGAATTTGATGAGGAAGAGCTAAAACATCTTGAGGATTAATTTAGGAATATTATTTTTAACATTTGTAATAAAATAATGTTGGATTTATAGAAATAACTTAAGTTTTATGTCTATTGACATTAAAAATAATATATTGTAGGATAACAAAGGAAACAAATTTGTATTCAAATATACTGGAGGTGTGCTGGTTATGGCGTATTATATTAATGATGATTGCATTAGTTGTGGAGCTTGCGAGCCTGAGTGCCCTGTAAGCTGTATATCTGAAGGTGACACAAAATACATTATTGATCCGGAAGAATGTATCGAATGCGGAGCTTGTGCCGATGTTTGCCCGGTTGATGCTCCGAAACCGGAATAAATTCTTTATTAGGCATTACTATTTTAGAGCCAGACGTGTAGTCCGGCTCTTTCTATAAGTAAAAGTATTTATCAAATGCTTTTACGACGTAACGGTACAGCGTAAAATGTCATATAATGCTCACAGAGGAGTCTTTTTAATGGATCATACTTTTCTAAAAGAGGGAGAACGGTTAGATGATCTACATATAAACGGTCTTAAGATAATTCAGCAAACTAATGGTTTTTGTTTTGGAATTGATGCAGTTCTACTTTCAGACTATGTAAATGTAGAGAAGAATACAAAAATAGTTGATTTGGGTACAGGAACGGGAATATTGCCATTACTATTATCAGCAAAAACAAAAGCATCTCATATTACGGGTATTGAAATTCAACCAGATGTTGCTCAAATGGCAAAGCGTAGTGTTGAGTACAATAAACTGAGTGATAAGATTAGTATCATTGAAGGAGATTTTCTAAAAGCTGCAGATTGGTTTGGTTCAAAGTACTTTGACGCTGTAGTAACCAATCCTCCTTATACTAAAGTTGGAAGTGGATTAATAAACCCTACCGACAGCAAGGCCATATCAAGACATGAGATTCATTGTACTATTGAATCACTTATTTTCACTTCGTCTAAGATATTAAAAGACTATGGTCGTTTCTTTATGATCCATAGACCGGAAAGACTGGTAGATATTTTTTATTATATGCGTGAATATAAAATTGAGCCTAAGAGTATAAGATTAGTTCACCCTAAGCCTGGTAAGCCAGCTAATCTTGTTCTCATATATGGACTTAAATTTGGAAACCCTCAAGTCACAGTGGAAGAGCCTTTATATACCGTTAACTACATTCCTAAAAACATGAGAGGAAAAGAAGGAGAATTCTATGAAACGAAGGATTGAAACACCTCTTACCCGTGAAGACATAAATAACCTTAAAGCAGGTGATATGATTGAACTGTCAGGAGTTATTTATACAGCACGTGATGCTGCTCACAAAAAATTATTAGAACTAATTTCATCTGGTGAGAACCTTCCATTTGATATAGAAAATCAAGTTATATACTATGTTGGTCCATGCCCTTCATCGGAAGATAGGGTAATAGGTTCTGCTGGGCCTACAACAAGCGGTAGAATGGATTTATATGCCCCAAAACTTATTGAAATGGGATTGACTGGAATGATAGGAAAAGGGCAACGAGATAAAGAAGTTATAGATGCAATGGTAAAGCACGGTGCAGTTTATTTCGGTGCTGTGGGCGGTGCTGGAGCTTTAATATCAAAATCTATAAAAAGCCAGCAGGTCATAGCTTTTGAAGAGTTAGGAACTGAGGCTATCAGAAAAATCTCAGTGGTTGATTTTCCAGCAATAGTGGTAATAGATAGATATGGCAATAATTTATATGATATAGGAAGAGAAAAATATGCTGCTAAAGGATAGTAATCATTTATTAAATAAAGTACTTTTAGTTGTTAATATAAACTATTAGTTTAAAATGAATCTAAGTAAATGATCTGTATAATAAAAAAATAAAGTACTATAATACCCAGTTATTAGCTGGAAATTGAATAGAAATGTATAAAAATATTATGCGAGGAGAAATAATTTGAAAAAAAGAATTCATATCATAACCGGACATTATGGAGTTGGAAAATCTGAAGTGTCGGTAAACCTTGCTATTAAGCTATCTCAACAGAATGAAAATGTAGTTTTTGCTGATATGGATATAGTAAATCCTTATTTTCGAAGTAATGAAGCAAAGTCTGTTTTAGAGGATAGTGGCATAAAAGTCATAACTACAATGTATGCAAATACAAATGTTGATGTCCCGGCATTAACAGGAGAATTGAGCAAATACCTTGTGGATAAAAGCTGTAAAATGGTTATAGATGTAGGTGGCGACAATGCAGGCTCGCTTGTAATTGGTCGCTACAGGCATGAGATTAAGGATGAAGAGGCATCTGTTTATTTGGTGATAAATTGCTTCCGTCCTGAAACAACAACGGTTTCAGGAGCTCTGAATATTCTTGAAGAAATTCACGCTGCATCAAGAATGAAGGTTAATTACATTATTAACAATTCTCACTTGATGGACGACACCACCTGCGAAGATATTTTAAAGGGTATGGATTTTGCAGCTGAGGTTAGCAAAGAAACAAACATTCCCATTGCATTTCATGCAATAATGAAAAATGAGCAGCTCAAGTTTAATCATAATGTAGATGAGCCAATTTTATGGCTGAATAAAACTATGGGGCTTAACAGTCATTTAAAATTCATGGAATAAAAGTAATTTTCAATATAGATATTTTGAGATGTTAAATTATGGTTCCATCGCAAAAGCTTTTATCATCTGTTTTTATTGCACAAGAAAAGAAAATAGTGTTATAATAAATGTTAAGCATTTTTAGAAGATGCAACAGAGTAAGTCTAAATACAAAAGAATTTTCAAGTGTTGATATCATTACGCATAGATTTTTGCTTTTGTATTATTTTTTACTTGTGAGGTTAAGACAGACATTATTTATATGTCATTATTATATGTAGAGAAATACTAGCTATGGTATTAATATAAAAAGTTATTTAAAAATATAAATAAAACAATAGGAGGGGGAAATAATTGGCCAAAGTTACGTTTATATCTGAGAAATGTAAGGGTTGTGAACTATGCGTAAATGTATGCCCTAAACATATTATTGCTATGAATAAACAAAATTTGAATGAAAAAGGATACCATCCGGCGTATGTAACTGATATGGACAAATGCATTGGTTGCGCTTTTTGTGCTACCATTTGCCCGGATTGCGTTATTATTGTGGAAAAGTAAAGGAGGCACCATATGGGACAGAAATTATTAATGAAGGGGAATGAAGCAATTGCAGAAGCAGCTATTCGTGCAGGGTGTCTTCACTATTTTGGTTACCCTATAACCCCGCAAACTGAGATCTCACACTACATGGCAAAGAAATTGCCTAAGGTTGGAGGAGTATTTTTACAAGCTGAAAGTGAAGTAGCTGCAATTAACATGGTATATGGCTCGGGCAGCACAGGAACAAGAGTTATGACTTCGTCATCAAGCCCTGGCATTAGCTTAAAGCAGGAGGGTCTTTCATATATAGCAGGTTCTCAAATCCCTGCAGTTGTAGTAAATATTGTTCGAAGCGGTCCTGGTCTTGGAGGGATTCAACCAGCTCAGAGTGATTATTTTCAATCATGCAAAGGTGGCGGACATGGTGATTACAGACAAATTGTACTGGCACCTTCAAGTGTACAGGAACTGTACGAATTAACTGTTGAAGCATTTAATCTTGCAGATCGATATCGTATGGTTGCTATGATTATGGGAGACGGTAACTTAGGACAAATGATGGAAGTTGTAGAATTTCGTAATGAGGAACCCATTGAGCATTATGATAAACAATGGGCAACAGTAGGGCATGAAAATAGTCGTGAACAAAACGTAGTTACTTCTATTCATTTAAACCCTGCAGTACTTGAAAAAATGAATTTGGATCTACAAGAAAAGTACAGGGTCATAAAAGAAAAAGAATGTAGATATGAAATCTACAACCAAGATGCGGATATTTTTATTGTTGCTTATGGTATTGTTGCCAGAATAGCAAAAAGTGTAATAGAAATGGCTAAAGACAAAGGAATAAATGTGGGGTTGTTAAGACCTATTACCCTTTGGCCTTTCCCAGACCAAGCGTTTGATCAAGTCATTGACAAAGCAAAAGCATTTTTAACTGTGGAAATGAGTTCCGGACAAATGCTTGAAGATGTTAAGCTTGCTCTAAACGGCAGGAAGCCTGTATATTTCCATGGAAGAATGGGCGGAATGGTTCCTGCAAGAGATGACATAATGAAAGAAATAAGAAATATATATAATCTTCATGTAAAAAATGACTGATTATTTCCAAGTTGAAATAAATTATTAATGGAGGTAGTTAAATGGCAATAGTATTTCAAAAACCAAAAGCCTTAAAAGATACACCTATGCATTATTGTCCAGGATGTACTCATGGTATAGCTCATAGACTTGTTGCCGAAGCTTTGGACGAGCTTGATATAGAAGGTAAAACAATTGGAATTGCGTCTGTTGGTTGCTCATATAATAGTTACGATTATTTCGGATGTGATATGATTCAAGCACCTCACGGACGTGCACCGGCCGTTGCAACTGGAGTCAAAAGAAGCAAACCTGATAATGTTGTATTCACATATCAAGGCGACGGAGATTTAGCTGCAATAGGAACTGCTGAAATAGTTCATGCTGCAGCAAGGGGTGAAAAAATAACTGTTATTTTCATAAATAACACAATCTACGGCATGACATCGGGACAAATGGCTCCGACCACTTTGCTTAATCAATATTCAACCACAACACCGTACGGTAGAATTGCAGATCAGCATGGTTTCCCAATAAATGTTTGTGAAATGCTTGCAACATTAGAAGGACCTGCTTATATAGAAAGAGTTTCACTTCATGATGTTAAGCATATTAAGAAAGCAAAGCAAGCCGTTAAGAAAGCTTTTAAAGTACAAATAGCAAATAAAGGATTCTCATTGGTGGAATTATTATCAACTTGCCCAACAAACTGGGGGCTAAGTCCTGTTGAATCACTTAAACGTGTAGAAGATGATATGATTCCACATTACCCACTTGGTGTGTTTAAGGGCAAGGACTTGGAGGTGTGATAAATGGTTCATGAAGTAATCTTAGCTGGTTTTGGTGGTCAAGGTATATTATCTGCAGGACGGCTCTTAGCAGAAGCTGGAATGCTTGATGGTAATCATGTTTCATGGCTTCCTTCCTATGGCCCCGAAATGCGCGGGGGAACAGCAAACTGTAATGTTGTTGTTTCAAAAACCCCAGTAGATTCACCAGTTTTAAACAGTTGTAATGAGCTTGTTATTATGAATAAGCCATCATTGGATAAGTTTGAAACTATGGTTGAAAAAGGCGGAATTGTTATAATTGATTCCTCAATTGTTGATAGGGACGTGAAGAGAGATGATATTAATTCTTTTTTAATTCCTGCTACAAATATTGCATCTGAAATGGGGAATATGGCTTTTGCTAATATCATTCTGTTAGGAAAGCTTATTAAGGAAAGACAAACAGTATCTGTTGAAAATTTTGAAAAAGCTCTTTATGCGGTTTTATCCGAAAGAAAGCATCACTTGATTCCGCAAGAAATGGAAGCATTAAAAATAGGAATGGATTATAAATAATTGAGTATATAATAAAAGCCTATAGGTCATATCAAATAACACTTATAGGCTTTTGCTTACTCCAAATCTCTTCTTAAATTATTATGATTTACTACTTATACTACTTGTCCTGGATTTTAGTTTCTCCAAATCTTTTCTTAATCAATAAAAGAAGTGGGTACCCTAAACCATAACAAGCTAACAGCTGGCCAAGTCCCACCCAACCCATACTAAACAATAAAGGGATATCTTTGTAATATAAAAACTTTAAATAGCCACCGACAATTATTGCATTAAAAAGCACTGGTGGAAGTGGAACAAGAATGGAGTACTTTCTAAGCTTCCTTGATGCAAAAGCAGCAAGTAGGGTGGTCAGGCTACCGAAAAAAATATCAATTGGTCCAAAGCCACCTAACAAATTGGATACTAAGCAGCCTACAAACAACCCCGGGATTGAAGCAGGGATAATTGCAGGAAGGACTGTTAGAGCCTCAGATACACGAAATTGAAATATCATATGCCCGAAACTGTAAGGTTCAAGTAATAGAGTTAACGCGGTGTAAACTCCTGCAATTAATGCAGCTTGAACAATGTATAAAACTTTGTTGTCATTCTCTATATTCATAATAAGCCTCCGTAGTTTTGATTTAGCAAAATGCTCTCCAGGATATTGCGAACTGGACATGAGAAAGATTGTACCATCAAAAAGTAGTATTATCAAGAGTACATCGAAAATGCCTTTATTCGGCATTTACGATGCTAAATATTTGATTACGCCGTGCAATATGTTGTGGTTGTATATGAAAGTAGTCATCACATATTGCAGGCTGGACTAAATAAAGGTACATC
>JAAYPS010000053.1 GCA_012519655.1 Clostridiaceae bacterium
AAATAACACAAAAGAACCGTCCCTCTGTGTTATCTGTGTTATTGTGTCACTAGTGTGTGATAATTCCGAATGCTTTTGTCAACTCAAGAACTACCACGGGTACTAATGATAGGGCAACAGCTTCAAGGTACAATGAAGCAGGAAGCCTCATTAAACCAAATACTGTTGCTACAGGTGGTATAAAAACAACCAAGACCATCAGAGCTAGTGATATTAATGCAGCCACATTTAATTTACTGTTTGAAAAAGGTCCAATTTTAAATATGGATTGATCTGAACGCATATTGAAAGAATGTACCACCTGTGTTAAAGCTAAAATAATGAATGCCATTGTTCTTCCGCCCACAATACCATCTGTAACTTGTTCTCCACGTCTAAAACCAATTAATGTTAATGCAGCAAACATAGCGCCCTGCAAGATAACACGCCATAGAAGTCCATGGGCAAAAATGCTCTCATCCCTGGGTTTTGGCTTGTGAGACATTACATCGCTTCCTATAGGTTCCATTCCCAAGGCAATTGCGGGTAAGCTATCGGTAACAAGATTTATCCACAAAAGCTGCATTGATAGGAGAGGAGAACTTTGCCATAAAATCATCGAGAAAAATACAGTGAATAACTCTCCAATATTTGTTCCTAGAAGAAATGCAACTGCTTTTTTTATATTGTCGTATATACCGCGTCCTTCCTTTACAGCCTCTACAATGGTTGCAAAATTATCATCTGTTAGCGTCATGTCTGCAGCTGCTTTTGCAACATCCGTTCCGGTTATTCCCATAGCACAGCCAATATCAGCGGCTTTAAGTGCTGGAGCGTCATTTACTCCATCTCCCGTCATTGAAACAACTTCTCCTTTTTTCTGCCAAGCCTGTACAATTCTTATTTTATCTTCAGGAGAAACGCGTGCATAGACCGAAATCCTCTCAATATTTTCCCCCAGTTCCTCATCAGTCATAAGAGAGAGTTCTTGCCCGGATACAGCTCTGTCACCTTCTTGTAATATCCCTAATTCTTTGGCTATTGCAGATGCTGTAATAACATGATCCCCCGTTATCATTACTGGTTTTATCCCTGCTTTTGTGCAAGTCTTTACTGATTCATATGCTTCAGGTCTTGGAGGATCAATCATTCCAAAAAGACCTAAAAAGACTAAATCCGATTCTAACTCATCTGGTCTTGGTTCTTTTGGCACCTGGTCTATTTCTTTATACGCTATTGCCAGAACACGAAGCGCATCCTCACCCATTTTCTCATTTATAATCTTGGCCTTATTAAGATTACCTGAAATGCATTTTGTTTCGAGAACATCAAATGCTCCTTTAACGATTACTACCTTTTTACCATCTATACTGTTAACAGTTGACATTGCCTTGCGATCTGAATCAAAAGGGATTTCTGCCAGTCTTGGAAATTTCTCTTCTTGCTGCTTCTTTTCCAAACCATTTCTATAAGCTGCATAAACAATAGCTGTTTCTGTGGGATCCCCCATATGCTTAACGTCATCCCCATTTACTTCAACAGCACCGTCACTACATAGTGTTCCATACAACAATAACTTACGAATCCTATCACTGTTTTCATTACTTATTTCTTCAATATCATCCTGATCGTCGTAATATGCTCTGACGAGAGTCATCCTGTTCTGAGTTAAAGTTCCGGTTTTATCAGAACATATGACAGAAGCGCTTCCTAGGGTTTCTACTGCTGGTAGACTGCGTATTATTGCATTTTTCTTTGCCATTTTTTGAACCCCTACCGACAGAACAATAGTAACAATTGCAGGAAGTCCCTCAGGGATGGCTGATACGGCTAGCGAAACAGCAACCATGAAAATATCCATAATATTCATGTCTGCCAGTATACCTATAACAAATATAACTGCACATGCTAGAAGAGCAATTAAACCCAAATACTTACCCAACTGAGCCAATTTTTGTTGTAGGGGAGTTTTTACTTCCTCCGCACCTTCAAGCAAATTTGCAATTCTACCCATCTCTGTGTCCATTCCAGTAGCTGTAACTACGGCAATACATCGTCCATAGGTAATACTGCATCCCGAATAGACCATATTAAGTCTGTCCCCTAATGGAGCATTCTCTTTCGGTGTTTCATCTGCATTTTTCTCACTAGGAACTGACTCTCCTGTCAATGCTGATTCTTCAGCTTTCAAACTGGCAGATTTAATGAGCCTTGCATCAGCTGGAACGAAATCCCCAGCTTCAAGTAAAATCAAGTCGCCAGGCACTAAATCCGAAGCATTTATTATCTGTTCATTACCATCCCTAATAGTCCTCGCATGTGGCGCCGAAAGACTTTTTAGTGCATCAAGCGCTTTTTCTGCTTTATTTTCTTGGAATACCCCTAACATTGCATTTAATATAACTATCAACAATATAAGAAAGGGTTCAAAAAAATCAGATGGGTTACCCTCTATCAGTGCAACGAAAAATGAAATGGCTGCAGCTATAAGAAGAATTATTATCAGCACGTCTTTAAACTGATCTAAAAATCTTTGAAGTATTGACTTTTTCTTTCCTTCTTGCAACTTATTTTCGCCATACTCCTTTAACCGTTCCTGTACTTGATCAGAATTCAGACCTTTTGCTATATCAGTATTAAGTTGGTGTATCACGTCCTCGAGTTTTCTACTATACATTATTATTTTTACCTCCCATCAAGGCAACGAATCATTACTATTCTACACAATATTATGCCAAATAATCATAACAAACAATAAAAAATATTGACATTGCGCAACCTGTTGCGTATAATTTGAGCAATAGGTTGCGTAAATTATTGGAAGGTGAATGATGAAAATACCAGAGAACAATCAATATGTTTTATTTGGTGGAGTGCTTATGCTCGCAAACAAAATGCAGTTAGTTGGTGACAAAAAAGTGCGAGGGCTTTCAACAAAACAGTGGTTTTTAATGCGGAATCTGCATGATCTATCCAAAGATCCACCACCTACAATAACTATGTTGGCAAAAGAAACCGATACTTCTCGACAAAATGTTAGCAAAATGCTTTTAACCTTGCAGAAGCAAGGGTATGTGATTTTGCGGGCTAGTAAAACCGACCGCCGCAGTCAAACGGTTGAAATGACCAAAAAAGGTCAGGAAATACTAAAACAAATGGCTGATGAATCAGCTTCTTTTTTCGTTGATCTATTTAACGGCATCAGTGACGAAGACAGTGAAGTAGCTGCTAAAGTCGTGATAAAGCTGATTGAGAATCTGGAAAAAATGCAGGAGAACTTAGAGTAAAGCTAAGCCCAAATGCAGGAGAACTTAGACTCAAACAAAACCCGGAAAGAAAGATGAAATACAGCCATAAGTTCACAACAATACTAAAAGCAAATAAAATAATCCACATTTAAGTAGGAGGAGAATTAATGAATACAGTTGTTGTTTACACCTCAAAATATGGTAGCACAGAAAAGTACGCTCACTGGATTGCCGAAGCGTTAGGATGTAATGCAAAAAAACTTTCTGAATTATCGTCAGAAGATTTATCAAACTTTGATACGGTTATTTACGGCGGCGGCTTATATGCTGGAGGCATTGCCGGATTCAAGAAGTTTTTGTCGAAACTTAGGAGTACGGACGATAAAACGCTTGCTTTGTACATGGTTGGACTAACAAATCCAGAAATGAAAGATGACTATGACCAAGTCGCTGACAAAAATATTCCACCAGAATGGAAAAATAAGTTTAAGATTTTTGCTTTTCGTGGTGACCAGCAATTCAGCCGTATGTCGGTTTTGCATAAAATAATGATGAGAGTACCTAAGTCCATGGCAGAAAAGAAACCTTTGGAGCAGCGGACAGAAGAGGATCGACTGTTCATTGAAAGTTTCGGCAAAGATGTGTTTTTTTCAAATAAAGATTCAATTCTACCACTGGTAGACTACATAAATGAACAAAACAAATAAGCTAAGCACAATTATATATCGTATATAGTAAAGACCGTCGACATAAATCGACGGTCTATTAGATTTAAATGGCGGAGAAGGAGGGATTTGAACCCTCGCGCCGCGTTAACGACCTACGCCCTTAGCAGGGGCGCCTCTTCGGCCAACTTGAGTACTTCTCCAAATTTTATTGAATCTATATGGCGGAGAGACTGGGATTCGAACCCAGGGTGGGCAGAACCCACGCCGGTTTTCAAGACCGGTGCCTTAAACCAACTCGACCATCTCTCCAAGTTTTTGCTAAGTTAGTATATCATGAGGATTGAATAATTGTCAATACCACATCTTAGGCAATTTGAGGGAATCCCAGATATAAAATAAAGTTTTCCTGCTTCATTATAATCAATCCTTCTAAAAACATAGAAAAGGAGCTGAACTCAAAATAAATTATACTTTCTGAGCCAGCTCCCATATGATACGCCAAGGAGATTAATTCTCGATAATGAAACGATTGTTGCAAAAAACCATATGATAGTGAATTTTACTTCACTTATCATTCTGCAAAAGCATATACAGCTTGCAGAGTCAAAATCTCATAACCCGAAAAAACTCAAAACAAAAATCCGTTCAGGCAAGAGAACTAAATTGCAACAATTAATTATCTGATGGACTACCCGGAATTACGGTTGGCCATTTCAATGGCTTTCTTAACCATATTTCCGCAATTTCTTGAGGATACTGAACCCCATCCATCATTTTTGACAATTTCATATACACCGAGTTCCTTCGCAATTTCCTCTTTGAGGCGTTCTGACATGATGCTTTTACGCTTACTCATGATATCCCTCCTCAAATCTTCGAACGTTGCAAAACTTTTGTGAACTCCTCGACGTACGCTATTATTATTACCTGATATTTATATATCTATACGTGTATTAGTTGGTAAAATTTTTCTTAAGTGGCTTTGACGGTTTGCTTATTTCACATAGTGCTTCCGAAGCTTCCATATTGGTTTTCCCAGTAGTCGCTATATCGCCAAGGGATACCATTCCAACAAGCTTTTGCCCTTCAACAACGGGCAATCTTCTGACCTGTCTTGTAGACATAACTTCAACAATTGATGTCAAATCTTCTTCTGGAGTTACTGTTGTTACTTGTGAAGTCATAATGTTTCTTACAGGTGTTGAAAATGGGTCCTGTCCAGATGCGATATTTCTAACAACAATATCCCTGTCCGTTACTATTCCCACTAGTCCATTATTATCAACAACGGGTATTGAGCCAACATTATACTGCTGCATAATTGAAGCAGCATCTTTTATAGTAGCATCAGGTTCAATAGTAGCTATAGACTTCGTCATTACATCCCTAACTTTCATTATTACTCATCTCCTTTTTAAGTTTTCATATATAGTTTAACCTTTCATATTTAACTAATACGCAAAATAATAAAGTCTATTAAAAGCATTGCGCAGACTTTTAAGTATTGTTCAGTAATTATTTTTATTTATTATTATTTACTGCTAATCTGTACATTATAAACATAGATGAATAAAAAGCCGTCTGCGCCTAATAAGGACTTTTTTAATCATCAATTCGGATGGATTATAAGGGAATGTTATGAAAGGTAATTTTAGAAAACAACTCTATTTTGTTATAGTCTTCCTTTTATTATTTTATGTTATTGAGATTCCAACTGATTTTCTAAAGTCTAAGATTAGGCTATTATTGTTACCTGAGAATAATATAATTTTAAATATGAAAACATATCCAGAAGATTTTTCATTACTATGCCCGGACGGTAGTTCTCCTATAATTCTCGAGGTTTGTGCTTATGATTTGAATCATGATCCCTTCCCTTTTTTATTAATTCATGTCGAGCTAAACAATTTTCAAGGAAAAATTGAACCATCATATCCAATAACCAATAAGGATGGTAAATGCCTAATTTATGTTTATCCCAATAGCATTTATATAACCGATAAATCCGATGACAACTTGGTCGAAGCATCAATTAAATTATATTCAACAAAAAGTATTTCTGCTAACTATCAAGTAAGACTCACTAGTCTCCCTATCTTATTAGTTCACGGATTTCAAGATACTTCAGAATCCTTTGTTCCACTCAAACAGCATTTAGAAAACAATGGATTTATTGTATATTCGATAGATTACTCTACAGAAACTGACTTGGACACAATGTCGACTGAGCTTGGAGATACTATATCATTGATGAAAACCCAACTTAAAGAAAAGGGAATATACACAAGTAAGATTGATATTGTTGCACATAGCCTTGGTGGTCTTGTATCAAGATATTATACAACTGAGCAATCCTATATTGAAAAACAGGATGTAAGAAAACTCATATTCATTAACGTGCCCCATCATGGTACACCATGGGCTGAGGCAGGAGCTAAGTTATTAAACTCACCATTTCTTAAACAGCTTTACCCCACAAGTTCCTTATTTGCGTCAACATTTCCCAATTTAATAAATAAAGGACTAAATCACAACATACAAGTTGCTAATATAGCTCTTGAAAATGACGAAGTAGTACCTCTTCCCAGTACTTCACTTAACTTATGGAATATCGAAACAAAAGTTTACAGAATAGGCGCAGAGCCTTTAACTATGGAATCAATCTTGCAAAGCCAAGTTTATGGTGGAAGCCGACATAGGCAGTTACTTTTTTATAAACCTGTATTCGAGGATATTCTTTCTTATTTGACAAAGGATCTGACTTATCCACAAAAAAGAAGCAATTCTTATTAACATACTTATGCACTAAAAACTGTGTATTTTCAAGGTTTCAACACATTACTAGTCTAAAAAAGTGGAAAAACACGAAAGATATCCACAAGACTGTGGATATCTTTTTATGTTAAAAACCGCTATAACCCTTTAATATCAACTGTTACCCCCGTTTGCCTCATTTTCCCGCATGTTTAAGGGTTTTTTCTGTGGATAGATTTACGTTTTGTCCACAGGATGTCAATACAACCTAACTTCATATCATGTATTGACAAGATTCAACAACTTATTCGAGTCTTATTCAAATTTCATACTTATATCCATTGCCTTAATGGAGTGTGTTATGGCACCAACTGAAATTATATCGACACCAGAGGCAGCAACTTCCTGAATATTATCAAGAGTTACATTACCTGAAGCTTCAATCAAGGCTTTCCCATCTATTATCTTTACTGCCTGTTCCATAAGACTTGGTGACATGTTATCAAGCATAATAATATCCGCTCCAGCTCTTATAGCTTCTTCAACTTGATCAAGAGTCTGGGTTTCAACCTCGATTTTCACTGTATGTGGAATCGAATCCTTTGCCGCCTTTACAGCCTGTTCTATACCACCTGCAGCTTTAATGTGATTATCCTTAATTAAAACACCATCCGAAAGGGAAAACCTATGGTTTGTCCCTCCACCAACCCTTACTGCGTATTTTTCCAACGCTCTAAGACCAGGTGTTGTTTTGCGTGTATCTACTACCTTTGCATTGTAACCAATAATCTTCTCAACGTATTTCCTTGTTGTAGAGGCAATCCCACTTAATCGTTGAAGTAGATTTAATGCTGTTCTTTCAGCCTTTAATAGTGCTCTGCTTTTTCCTTCAACAATAAGGAGTTGACTGCCTTTTTCAACAAAATCCCCATCTTTAGCTATAACTCTTAGCTTCACCTTAGGATCCAACATTTTAAAAGCTTCTATGCAGACATCTATTCCTGCTATGACCCCTTCTTGCTTTGCTATTAGCACAGCTTTAGATACACTATTTTCAGGAACTGTGCAGTCCGTTGTTATATCCCCCATGGGCATATCCTCATGAAATGCCCTTTCAAGTATCTCTCTTATCACCCAAAAATCCACTTTTTCGTTCTCCTTACTCGCTTTTTGCTGTAATATTTCGCTATAAAATGCGAAATTAAACGTCTCTTACCTACATTATTTAGATTACTGTGCCAGTTAGCTTTCTGAATACCTATCAACTATAACTGTGATAATACCTATTTTGCTATGCGTCTAGCAATAATTATGACTAAACAAGCACCTGCTACTGCAATAAGAATGCCACCTATGCTGGTTGTTTTTGCAGAAATACCAATTAATCCAGCAATGAAACCTCCAAGAATGGATCCAACAATCCCTAAAATGATGTTACGCAACAAGCCACTTTTAGTGCCCATAATTTTACTTGCAATCCATCCTGCAAGAGCACCTAAAGCTAACCATATTATTATATTCCAAATCATAACTATACCTCCCGAGTAGACCAATTTTATTATATTTATATTATACAATACCCCGAAAGATGTAAATTTAGTTATTGTTCAAAATTTTTGCGTTTACTTTTTAACTAGTATAATTTTCTACTATACCACAGTGTTCTTCTTGAAATTTATATCATCTGTTTCGGGATAATCAGTCCGATAATGAGCTCCTCTACTTTCTGTACGCATTAATGCAGATTTAATGACCAACTCTGCTAAAGTTAACATATTTGCAAATTCCCATTGCTCCATTGTTTCGTAAACTTTATTAGATATTTGCTCTTTCATTTCTATGACCTGTTGCATAGCTTCTTTTAGATTTCGTTCGTTACGAACTATACCAACTTTTTCGGTCATTAGTTTACGAAGCTTTAACTTTAACTCATCTACATTTGTTATAGTTTCTGTTCCTGTCATAGGAACTTCAAAATGTTCTAATGAAGGCTGCTTCTTGTTGGTCCTGTTGAGCATCAAATGATTAACTTCTAAAGCAATCCTTCTTCCAAAAACAAGCCCCTCAAGAAGAGAATTACTTGCCAAGCGATTAGCTCCATGTATTCCATTACACGCAGCTTCACCACAAGCATAAAAACCTTCAATATCTGTTCTTCCAAAAGCATCCGTCATAATACCACCCATACAGTAATGCTCTGCAGGGGCAACGGGTATTCTATCTTTTGTAATATCAATTCCATATTGCATACAAGTTTTATAGATAGTTGGAAAACGATTCTTTATATATTCAGAATCTTTATGTGTAATATCTAGGAACACATTTGTTGATTTCGTTTTTTGAAGCTCCTGAAAAATAGATCTGGAAACAACATCCCTGGGAGCTAGCTCTGCCATGGAGTGATATCCCGGCATAAATCTCTCTCCATTTATGTTCACTAAAATAGCTCCATCTCCTCTTACTGCTTCGGAAATGAGAAATGATCTGTTTTCTTTATGATACAAAACAGTTGGATGGAACTGAACAAACTCCAAATCCATCAATTTGCAACCTGCACGGTACGCCATAGCTGCACCATCACCTGTTGTAACTGGTGGATTAGTTGTGTAATGATATAGTTGTCCAAATCCACCCGAAGCACATACAACGACATCGGAAATAAAAAGCTTTAACTTTTCAGTGTCCTCCATGTATGTCAAAACTCCCATACACTTGTTTTCCTTAGTGATTAAGTCAACAGCAAATGTCCTCTCAAAAATCTTTACATTTTCGTGCTTTAACATAGCATGAATTAATGTGTCACATACTTCTTTGCCTGTTGCATCACCAGTATGAATAATACGATTTTTACTATGTGCTCCTTCACGTGATAGCATTAGCCGGTGATTTTCGGCTTTGTCGAAATTTACTCCGTATTTGCACAATATGTCAATATTTTCTGCAGCTTCATTAACAAGAGACCAGACTGTTTCTTCGTTACACAGACCCGCTCCTGCGTAGAGTGTATCCTTAAAATGGTATTCAGGAGAATCCTCCTTGTCTAGCGATACTGCTATTCCACCTTGTGCCAGCACCGAATTACTTATATCAAGCGTCTCTTTTGTAATAACGGCAATTTTAACCGACTTCTCCATTTGTAGAGCGGTATAAACACCCGCAATTCCACTACCTATTATTATTGCATCATAATGCTCAACATCCATGTCTTTTGTATTAAAGCCTAATAAATATCTGTTCACGATGTCCTTCCTTCGGGAAATTGAAATAAACAATTCAATCTATGCATTCCCTAATAATATTTCTAAATACTTTTGCGATGCAACCTCAATAAAGGTTAGGTGTACAATATATAATGACAACCTTAACCGAAATAGGAAACATCGCAAAATCCTTACTAGTATAGATACCCAACTATTTAAGCTTTATTGTAATACTGTACATTCTTTTTGTAAAGCTGCGTTAACACATTTTTGACAAATTACTTGTTACATTTACGCCTTGTATCTCATTCAACTTATCGGATAGAGCATTGATTTGCTCTGCTGTTCCTTCGATTATTATAGAAATAACATTTATATTTTTTTCCCTGTAAGGAACGCCCAATCTTCCTATAATAACATCTGCATAATTATGTAATATGGCATTTAGCTGTGTTGTAGCGCTCATATCCTCAACAATTATACCTAATACACCAATTCTTTTTTCCATGCTGATACCTCCATTAATTTGTTAAAAAATACATAATGACCTCATTTATAAGCTTATTATATCATGAATCAATATAAATCTATATCAATATATATACTATTTTGTTAGCTAGTTACCTTCTTTGGGTGGTTGTATTTCATCACAAAATATATTATAAATACTATTTTATTAACTGGTTACTTAAGTCAGATTCATTCTCCACCTAACTATCTAAGCGATGCCAATTAATTGTTTGTGATACAACTTTGAGATAGTAAGAGCGTTAGGCGATAGGCTAAAAAGTTGGGCTATACTAAAATTAAATGAGTGCTTAAAGCAAGCACTCATTGTAAAATCCTTTTATTTATTGAATTTTGCGATATTAGATATCCTTTTTAGTTTCACCCTTAATCTTAGTAGTCTTCAATATCTTCTTGTTGGTCTTCAATGTCCACCTGTTGGTCTACTACATTGTCTTCCTCATCTGTTATATCTACTTCACTATTAGCTTTTGCAAGCTCTTCTCTAATCATCTGACGTATTTCATCCTTAGTGATTGAAGCTTCACGCTTTGCGGCTTTTCTCTCTTCGGCCTTATCAATTTCTTCTTGAATGTAGTTTTTAATTGACTCTCTTTGCTTTTCGCCCTTTTCAACCAATTCGTTCACAAGATTCTTTGCATCTTCTGAAGCCACTTCTCCTTTTTTCACAAGTTCATTTACCAGCTGTTCGATTTTTTCTGCCGAATATGTCACAAGTCCCAAACCAAAGTGGAGAGTTTTCTCTAAATATTTCATCATCTTTATCACCTTTCCTTTCATAAAAATTCATCGATAATATGAAATCAATTCATTTATTAATACGTATATTTATCCTTTAAGTATGATTAATATTCAAATGTAAACAAATATTTCTATAAAAAATCCAATTCCTATGCACTCCAATGGTATAATACCAAAATGTAATATGAAATTTATCAAATGCTACCAAACCCTTATCCATCATTCAGATCGTATAATATCGAAATATACTCCATTAATCATTTTCGCATCCAAGCATTCTATGATGGAAGACTCTAGATCGTATTTGCCAGTTAAAGCCTTACCAAGCATATTCGCATAAAAGGTTATGTCTTTTATATTGTCTACACTTGTTTTTATATTATTACCTAGTAGTTTAACTAGTTCATCTATTTTACCAACATTCTTTACATTAACATGTTGCTTGAAGAAGGCCTTTAAGAACTCATTCTGATTTTCTTTCCTAAATGTGTCAGAATAATTTTTAAATTCGCCCTTTTCATTATATCCCTGCCTAAATCTTACAAACCATTCTGCTTGCTCACCATTTAAGCGCTGTATACCCTTTTCAAGATCTATATACAGATCCTGCATGGGATCATCATACTTCATTCTGATGGGTACATTTATTTCCACACCACCAAATAAATCCACAACTTCTCTAAAACCCTTAGTATTAACATAAGCATAATCATGAATGGTTATACCGAAAAGTTCTTCAATTAAATCAGCCAAAAAATCTGCCCTGCTATTACCAAAGCGCCCTTCATCACTCTTATACTTAATACTAGCACCAACATTTGGCGCTGCATTAATTTTTTGAAAGCCTTTAGCCGTATATAGCTTCGGTGACATCTGCTCTAGTTTACTAAGCACTTCTTGGCTGTAGTCTATATAAATATCTCTCGGGAAATTAAACAGTTGCACCTTTTTATCCTTCTCCGATATGGATGCGATTATAATGGTGTCGTAATTACCACTATAAGCATCTTCACCAATAAGAAGAACATTCCTGGTTGCATTACTGACCAGTGGTTTATAGTACCTCTGTTTATTTGTTATGTTATGATCGATATCTATTGCATTGCCCTCGTTTTTGTTGGGTTTATTATCATTTTGCTTATTCTCGCCAACGATATTTTCGTCAATTACTCCAGGTTTTATTGGAGCTTCCTGATCAGAAAAAAACATATGCGATATAAACAGACCTGTCAATATTCCTGCCCCAACTGCAATCACTGCATATAAAACAATTAATTTCTTTTTCATCTAGCATCCCCTGTCCCAGGATATATATCAATTTATTATACATTCCAAAACACAAATAAAGTTATTCCAATATCTCACGATACTACGTTTAATCCAATAGTACAATATCCTCTATATTATAATAGAATGTTTTTTGTATTAATTCAAAACATATATACGTTTTTTCTAGATAAATGTTTAATCCAGAATAATTTTGGCATTTTTAGAATAACACATTAGCATATTTATATAAATATTCAATATTAATCGGGGCATAATACATTTATGCAAAAAGTGCAACCATAGCGATTAATAACATCGCGACTTTTAAGGTAGAACTCATAATATTGAAAGTGTGATATGATGCGGATTGGGATACCTAAGGGATTATTGTACAGTAAATACCATCCCTTTTTTGAAAACTTCTTTTTCGGTCTAGGTGCCGATATCATAAATTCAGAAAATACAAATAAAAGAATTTTAAACCTGGGAGTGAAACACTGCGTGGATGAGGCATGCCTTCCAGTAAAAATTTACCATGGTCATGTGGCTTCAATAAAAGATCAATGTGATTTTTTGGTTATCCCACGGATTATGCAGATTCATAACTATGAATATATTTGCCCAAAATTTTGTGGCCTCCCTGAAATGATTATGCACAGTATCCCAAATATTCCTCCTGTTACGCTGGAACCTTTATATATGCACAGCAATAAATCACTTTATAAATGGTGCCTTTCAGTAGGTTCTATGATTACAGAAAACAAAAGAAAAATAAGAGATGCCTTTGAGCATGCAATTACTGCACAGAACAGTTTTCGAACAGGCATTAATAACCCCAATAATAAAATAACAGTTATGCTTGCAGGGCATCCGTACATTCTTAATGATAGTTATATAAATATGAATATAATTAAAAAGCTAAATGATAAGGGAATAGGTATTATCACTGAAGAATTCGCTCCAAGTCCACTTGCAGACTCTCAAGTAAAAAAACTAATAGTAAAACCTTTCTGGACATTTTGTCGCAATTTATATGGTGCAGCCACAGCATTTTATCAAGAATCAAAAATTAACGGAATTATCTATTTATCCTCATTTGCTTGTGGTATTGATTCTGTTGTGGTTGATCTAATACGCTTAAACACAGGGGATTTTCCCATGTTGGTTATAAAACTTGATGAACACACTGGTGAAGCAGGTGTTGACACAAGGCTTGAAGCATTTATAGATATGCTGGAAAGGAGGATGCAAAAAAATATAGCAACGTTCAGCAGTCATAGTACTGTTATATGAGAGCTGTTAATGAATATTCATTAGAGAAATGATTGAATTCATACCTAATAATCACTGTTATATAACAGCTGTTAATCTATATTCAAAGACCATTGAAAAATAGGCGAAGCAAGGTCGAGTCGATAGTTAAATCGTGAAAGGAAAATTATAGATGACAATAACAATACCCCATTTAGGAAATGTATATATAGCAGCAAAAATCTTGTTTGATAGCCTGGAAATAGACTATGTCATTCCGCCGTTAAACAACAAGGAAGCCTTGTTTATTGGCTCAAAATACTCTCCTGAAGAAATATGCTTTCCATTTAAGCTCATGCTTGGAAATTACATTGCTGGAGTAGAACAAGGTGCTGACACTGTGCTTGTTGTAGGCAGCTGCGGACCATGTAGATTTGGTGAATACTCAGAGTTACAAGTAAAAATACTACAACAACTTGGATATAATGTTGATTTCATAATTATAGAGCCAGCTAAAAGCATTGGATTGCATGAATTATTGAATAGAATTAAAAAGATTGGCTCAGGGAGCAAAAAAAGCGCACGAAAGAAATTTGAAGCAGTAATTCTTGCATACAATGCTATGTGCCTTTTAGATGATATAGAAAGCCAAGCAAATTTTAAAGCGGGTTACGAAAATAATCCTGGCGAATGTAAAAGACTTCTTAATTCTTGTAAGAAGGAAACATATTCGTGCGATGAGCCCCAAAAAGCTTTAGATATACTTAGGAGCTATCAGAGCAAATTTAGAAATTTATCAACTGATTATTCAAAAAAGCCAATAAAAATAGCTATTATTGGAGAAATTTATACTGTTATAGAACCATTCACAAATCTTTATATCGAAGATGTCTTAATGGATATGGAAGTATCAACAAAAAGAAATTTGACTGCATCATGGTGGTTAAAAGACGCGCTCTTGAAAACCATAAAGCTTAACTCAAGGGAATTACTTGAGGCTTCTAATGAATTTCTTCCGCTTTACATA
>JAAYPS010000054.1 GCA_012519655.1 Clostridiaceae bacterium
AATCACCAATACTATTTAATAAAGGCTTTAATTAAACTGGCTGTATAATATATTATTACACTGCTTTTTAACGCCAATTAATAGCATATTAAGGCAATTAGGAAAAAAGAATTATAATAATCAAATTTTGTTGATTACTATAATTAGCCATATAAGATAATCTTGAACACAATTACCTCAAGCCTTAATATATTTAAAACATACCCAACATTCTATATTTCTAATCTATACATGTACCTTTAATTGCTTTTGGCTTTAAAATAGTTACGCTAAGTGCAGGAACAATTATTTCAAGTGAAAAGGATTGTCCATCTTTACTTACTTTTTCTGTTTTAATATTCATTTGATCATGTGTCCAAGTCCCTCCAAATTCAAGATTTTCGCTGTTTAGTAATGTGTCATAAGTACCTTCGAAGGGAACACCAACTCGGAAGCCTTTACGCTCAACGGGAGTAAAGTTTACAATAACCACTAAAAAATCAAGAACTTCTTTCCCTCTACGAATGTAGGTTAGGATTGTATCTTCGCAATTATCTGCATCAAGAATGACTATGCCATTCGGACTAAAATCCAGTTCGTACAAGGCTTTATTATTTTTATACAGATTGTTAAGAACGGCAATATAATGTTGAAATTCAGTATTATAATCGTATTTTAACACACTCCATTCAAGTTGCTCATATTCTCGCCATTCCAAAAAGTGCCCGATTTCATTTCCCATAAAGTTAAGTTTTTTACCTGGGTGTGTGAGCATAAAACCATAGAATGTACGTAAGTGAGCAAATTGACGATAACGATTACCAGATGGATTTCGCATTTTTTCGAGCATTGATTTTTTGCCATGAACTACTTCATCATGGGATATTGGGAGAATAAAGTTTTCATTGAATGCATACATGAAAGAAAATGTAATAAGGTTGAAATTGTCTTTTCTAAAGAGAGGATCCATTTCAAAGAATCGTAAAGTATCATTCATCCATCCCATATTCCACTTATAGTTAAAGCCAAGGCCACCCGATTCAATTGGTCTTGAAACTAATGGCCATGCCGTGCCTTCTTCAGCGATCATCATCACATCAGGAAAACGCAAGAAAATCTCGCGATTTAACTTTCTTAAGAAAGTGATTCCTTCATAATTATCACTTTTTGTTCCATGTGCATGTGGGTCAATATTGTAAAGCATGTTTGATACAGCATCTATGCGCAATCCATCTATATGGAATGTTTCTAACCAGTATACTGCATTGGATATTAGGAAACTTTGGACTTGTGGTTTGCCGAGATCGAAATTTAATGTACCCCAACCAACATTATTTGCACGAGCATCATCCTCATATTCATATGTAGGTGTACCATCATAATATGCTAAGGCATAATCATTTCGGCAAAAATGAGCAGGTACCCAGTCTAGAATAACACCAATACCTTGATTATGAGCTTCTTCCACGAAATCCATAAAAGGTAGAATATCATGTCCAAAACGCCCAGCAATACTGAAAAAACCTGTTACTTGATATCCCCATGAGGCTTCCAAAGGGTGATCCATTAAAGGCATAAATTCTATGTGGGTATAGCCCATTTTTTTAACGTAAGGAATTAATTCCTCTTTAAGTTCTGTAAAACTATAACTATCACCGTTGGGATGACGCTTCCAACTGCCTGCATGGACTTCGTAAATATTCATTGGGCTTTCATATTGATTTGATTTTCGTTTGTTTTCCCACCAAAGATCATCCGTCCATTCTTTGTTTGGGATGTCTTGTATAACCGAAGCATCTTTGGGAGGTACTTCATAAGCTAAGGCAAAAGGGTCTTGCTTTTCTTTTTTATGACCAGCTCTATCCTCAATAATATATTTATATAAATCCCATTGTTTTGCATCGGATACAAAAACAGACCATGCGCCGGTCTCTCCAATTTTATCCATACTAATTGGTTGCCAGTTAGAAAATGTACCTGCTATTTCTACATTATTTGCTCTCGGTGCCCAAACAGTAAAACGATACCCTTCAACATTGTTTTCAATACTTTTTTTTGCTCCTAAGAATTCATAGCTTGTATAATTGACGCCCGTATTAAAAAAATACATAGCATCTTGGATTTGCTTTTTTACATCGGCTGGTGTATTCAAATAATCCACCTCATTTGAATTTTGTAATCTCTTTTACATAAAGTATAACAAAAAATGATAGCAAAGGGTTATATTTTTCTATTTTAGCATTAATTGCTTGTACAACATACCATAAACTTAATTAAAACAATTAGGAATGAGTTATTTCATTTTCTATTCTGTCTTTTACAAACAATTTTACAAGTAATGCTGCAATTACACTAATAAGGGCAGTAACTAAAAAACCGGCATTAAGACTGGCCATGTCACTTATTAAACCCACAACAACTGGCCCTGCTGACATACCCAGACCATATATGGCTTGAAAAAATCCCATAGCGCTGCCTCTTTTGCTTTCGGAAACATTTTTTATACAAAGCCCCATTAGAAGTGGTATTTGTACACCCTTACCAAAGCCACCAATTATCTGTGTTACAACCAAGATGGGATAACTTTTTACGAACGGGATTACCAGGCAGGACAGGGCAAGAATGATATAGCCAATGTAAAGAGTTTTCTTCTCACCAAATTTTTTCGCAAAAACCGATCCGCTTAGGATACCTGCAGGTATTCCAGGAAGTATGGAAAGGGTGGAGAGTAGTCCTAATTGAGAGCTGTTTGCGCCTAAAGATTCTGCTACAATAGGTGTAAAGCCATAAACTGTAGCGTATGAAACAAATTGTGTAAATATGGCTAAAACAGACAAGAGGATAATATCCCCTGATTTTACAACTGATATTAGCTCTATAAATGAAATGGGTTTTTTATCAATGCTCTTGTTTTCACTGATAAGCATTGCAAATGCAAATGCTATAACGGCTGATATCGCAGCCAATAAAAATGAGCTTTTGTCACCACTGACTTGTGCAATACTGCTTCCAGCGAACATTGCCAAAACCTGCCCAATATTGTTTGCAGCCATTATATATCCTGTGGCTTTTGTTGCTTCACCATCATAATAACTTGAGAACAATACAGAAAAGGTTACCCATGACGAGGCTGCAACACCGGCAAGTCCCCTGAAAATAAGCATGGACCACGCACTGTCGAATATCCATAACCCCAGTGCACTAAACAAACTAAAAATTATACCAAGAATTATAAAAAGTTTTCTTCTGTTTAACCTGTCTGAAGCAATTCCAAGCGGAATTCTTATAAGCATTTGTGTAAAGCCATATGATCCAATGATAATACCGATCATGCTGTGGGAGACTCCCGAATCTTCAATATATCCAGGGAAAATAGGAACGTATGTGTATAAGGAAAACCAGAATAAAGCAGTTGTTATAATAAAAATGATACGCTTAAATTTCTCTTTATGCAAAGTATTTACCCTCCGTCAAAGCTGTTTATCAAAATGCAAAATTCAACAGCCAGTATAACTTTGGCGTTGTATTATTCATTATAGCACTTGTTTTGGTAAGATAACACAAGAAACTTTGAAAAGAATTTTCAATGCAAAAAACTGTACATTATGTGATGCCACACTTTTATGAAGGCTTTTGCGATGCAGATAAGAACATCGCAAAAGCTCCATATAGTCACAATCTATGTACAGTGTTACTTAGAAAATGAACAATAAACAACATTGCAAGAGGTACTCCCTTGGTTTGACTGGAGTGTGTTATTTATTCTACTTGTATTCCGGCAGCCATGGACCGTGTGTATGGATTAGCTCATCCACCATTTTTACAATTTCATCAATGGACAACTCAGAACCAGTATGTGGGTCAAGCATTGCAGCATGATATATATGTTCCTTTTTACGGGTTACAGCTGCTTCTATTGTTGTTAAATGTACATTGACATTTGTCATATTCATAGCGGCTAATTGCACAGGTAAGCGCCCTACACGGCAAGGATATATTCCAGAACCGTCTACCATACAAGGTACTTCAACACAAGCATCCTGTGGAAGATTTTCTATAAGTCCACCTGTGTTTAATACATTACCGCCTATTTTATATGGTTTATTTGTAACTATTGCATCAATTATATAAGAGGCATATTCACTTGTTCTTTCGTGGGTTAGATTTGGATTCTTAACAAGCTCATCTCTTTGTTTTTCCCAGCCCTTAATTTGGTTTATACATCTACGTGGGTATTCATCAAGAGGAATATTATATCTGTCGATAAGTTCTGGATACTTACTTTTAATAAAATAAGGGTTGTACTCAGCATTATGCTCGCTGGATTCGGTGCAATAATAGCCCAATCTGTTGATGTATTCAAATCTTACCATATCATTATGTTTTTCATTTTTATTTTTTTCTATTGCACGCCTTCTAATTTCTGGATACAAATCAACATTATTTTTATCGGAGATTTTTAGAAGCCATCCCATGTGGTTTATTCCAGCAATCAATTCCTTGCGTCCTTCAAGTTTGTCTTCCATTCCCAACTGTTCTAATAGACCTTTTGAGCAAACCTGAACACTGTGGCATAAGCCAACTGTCTTTATGGATGTATATCTTAACATGAATCCAGTTAAGATTGACATGGGATTTGTATAGTTTAGAAAATATGCGTTTGGACAAACCTCTTCCATATCACGAGCGAAATCTTCCATAACAGGAATTGTTCTAAGTGCTCTCATTATACCGCCGATACCCAGTGTATCTGCTATGGTCTGACGAAGACCATATTTCTTTGGGATTTCGAAATCAGTAATGGTACATGGATCATATCCGCCAACTTGAATGGCATTCACGACAAAATCTGCAGCTCTTAATGCGTCTTTACGTTGTTCAGTGCCTAAATAAGTTTTTATTGTTGCGCGACCTTCATTGATGTTCTTATTAATTGCCCTAAGCATAAGTTCAGATTCTTTAAGTCTGTCAGGATCAATGTCATAAAGACATATCTCGCTGTTCCTTAATGAATCTACACTCATGCAATCACCTAGTACATTTTTAGCAAAAATAGTGCTGCCAGCTCCCATAAATGTTATTTTGACCATAATATCAACCCCTTTCACTGTTATAATAGCGTATAATAAGTAGTTAATAAATTGATTTTTGTCTACTAAGCATGTTAAAATGTCTCTATGAAGAAAAATGAAGAACAAATTGACATTCCACTAATTAATAGATGTTTTCATGACATAAATCCTGTAGTGTGCGGCTGGCAAAATTGCAGTAATGGACATTCATTTGGTCCTGCCATTCGGGAATATTACCTGATCCATTATATAGTAAACGGAAAAGGCATATATGAATGTCAAGGTGGTAAATACAATCTCGTAAAAGGCGATATGTTTTTAATTAGACCTCATGAATCAACATTCTATAAAGCAGATTTTGACGATCCGTGGAGTTATATTTGGATTGGTTTTAGCGGGGCTATTGCTGAGGAATTAATTGACAGTTCATATTTTAGTAAAAGCCCTGTGGTATATTCGCCGGGCTGTTCCTTCATATTTAAAAATATGACAACAGCATCAAGAATGAATCAAGCATCAGAAATATATCTATGTGGAATGATTTTTGAGCTGTTTGCACATTTGAAGGAATTGGATAAATCAAATACACGTCCTGCATACACCTACGCAAGAAGAGCTGAAAACTATATACAGGCAAACTATATGTATGATATTAGTGTAGCTGGCATTGCTAAAATGTTGGGAATTGACAGAAGATATTTTTACAGGATTTTTGTAGAATATACAGGTACGTCGCCTCAAAATTATCTTGTTAAATATAGGATGGGTAAGGCAGCTGAGCTTTTAAGCCATTATGATTGTACAGTCAGTGAAGCAGCTAGAAGCTGTGGATATAAGGATGCGTTTAACTTCTCGAAGATGTTCAAAAAAGAATACGGCATAAGCCCATCCGATTATAGAAGCAAATTCATTACATGATAGTTTTACGTATTACTTGTTTCGAACTATCAAAATGTCAGCAATTAACCCTTAATTTGTTTTAATGTAAAACCAAATACTGCTCCGCACACTCCCCCAGCTATATGAGTGAATTGGGATATATTATCATTGGATAACAAACCTGAAGCAACCTCTCTTCCTATATATAAGAGAGCTACGAGAATAAATGTAAGTGGAATACTTCCTTTCTTAATATTAACAAAAGAGCTTAATATAATAAGCATAAATGCTATACCACTTGCACCTAAAAGGGCTGTATCGAAGAATATTATATTTAATGCGCCAGTTACAAAAGCGGTTATTACAATCATTTCTATCATATTTTTTGAACCGTATTTTACTTCAAGCATAGGCCCTACGAGAAGTATGATTAGAAAATTACTAACAAAATGTTCCCAGCTTGCATGCCCCAGCACATGCCCGAATAGCCTTATGTAGAACAAGATATCTGTAAGATTTCCTCTATAGACGGAGAATAATAGCCTTGTAGAAGCCATATCGGTTATATACCCAAGTATTAATGCTATTAGAGATATAAAAGTATAGGTAAGAATTACAGGAGAATTATAATGAATTCGCTTAAACAATTATCGCACCCCTCTTAATTTATGTGAAAGTTACTTTGCGCATAGAATATGCATATATAGATGATAAACTTTTTGATAACACTTCGCAACAGTAATCATGTTATCCTAACAATATTTAGCTATACGATATGTGGTGACAAAGAGGCTCTGGATATAAGCATAGTAGAATACCCCAACTCATTTTTGTAAAGTATATATAAAGACAGATCCTTGAAGGACCTGTCTTTTGTTTGGTTAATTACTTACAGCAACCGCTACTGTCGCTATAAACTATCACTGTTCGTAGCTTTAAGAATAGGCAAATCGTGGTAAGGTTTATTGCAAGAATCGCAAGCCCGATCAAAATCAATGCGATAACTAGCGCTCCAGCATATAAAAATGAAAGTATCGCTGCAATGAAAAGAAATATCGTTATAATTATTAATAGTATGCATACTAAGCATGAGTGTTTTTTACACGATCCTGAGCAGCCTGATAACAGAGCTAGAACTCCAGCTACAATTAATCCTATTGTAACGAAGCTTAATGCGAAATATGTCGCGAGTAAATAAGCACCAAGCCCTATCAAAACTACGCCAAAAATGCTGAGCAAAAGACAGAATAAATTAATAATATTTTTCTTAAACAAGCTTTTCACCTCCTTTTATCTAGGTTTAAAATAGATCTATTCTACTAGTATTATATTGAACAAGCCTTTTTTAGGTTACATAAAATCTTTTTGGGGCTGTCAAAACATGAATACTAAGTTTTAACTTATAGTAGGTGGGGGGGACTTGATAAATCCAACCATATGGCATTTCAAGTTATTTGGATTCAAGTGACAAAAATAGTTGTGACGCAAGGGATAAGAAGAGAAATAAGCGAAATTTCGGTGTCGCATCTTGTTTATTATTGAGAATTCAGGTAAAATAATATTAAAATTTGTAACACAAATGAAAAGTTTAACATAACGGAGGAAGGATATGAAATTTAAGAGTATTGCCATTGCAATATGGGCAGTTGCTATTATATTAGTTATATTGATCCCGCTGCCTCCAACTCTAGTGGACGTACTCCTTATATTAAATATTACCCTTTCTATTATTATACTTTTAAACTCGGTATATGCTCAAAGTGCTTTAGAAATGTCAGCTTTTCCAACATTAATACTTTTCACCACCCTGTTTAGGGTTGCGATGAACGTTGCTTCAACAAGACTTATAATAGGACAGGGCAATGCAGGTAAGGTCATTGAAAACTTCGGTAAATTTGTCGGAGGAAACAATATTGTTGTAGGTGCAATTATATTTCTTGTTATAATGATAGTTCAATTTCTAGTTATTACCAAAGGTGCAGAGCGTGTGGCCGAAGTTTCAGCCAGGTTTACACTAGACGCCATGCCAGGAAAGCAAATGGCTGTCGATGCTGACTTAAATTCAGGGTTAATTAGTGAGAGTCAGGCAAGAGAAAGACGTAACAATATACAGAGGGAAGCAGATTTTTATGGTTCCATGGATGGTGCAAGTAAGTTTATTAAAAATGATGCCATTTTCGGTTTTATAACTGTTGCACTGAATGTTATTGGTGGATTTATCATGGGAATGATGGGAAATCCAGGTGCTTCTGCTCTTGATATATTAGAACAGTACACAATTCTAACTATTGGTGATGGGCTTGTAAGCCAAATACCAGCTCTTCTCATTTCCTTTGCTACAGGAATTATTGTTACAAGAGCAGCCTCAGAAGATGATTTGTCAGATGAGATAATATCTCAACTATTTTCAAATCCAAAAGTACTATACGCAACTGCAGGGGCATGTTTTCTAATGACATTCATCATAGGACGTTTCTTTATGATAATTGTATCTATCCTATTACTGTTTCTCGGTAGCCGTCTTCAGAGTGAAGAGAAAAAAATGCTTACACAGGATGAAACTGATATAGAGGAACAACAGGTTGAAGAAATCAGAAAGCCGGAAAATGTTATATCACTACTTCATGTAGATCCTATAGAGCTGGAATTTGGTTATGGTGTCATTCCGTTAGCTGATGTAAATCAAGGTGGTGACCTTTTAGATAGAGTCGTAATGATACGCCGACAGTTAGCATTGGAGCTTGGGATGATTGTGCCAGTTATTCGTCTTCGTGATAATATACAACTGAACCCAAACCAATATGTTATTAAAATAAAAGGGGTGGAAGTAGCCACAGGCGAACTCTTAATGGATCATTTTATGGCGATGAATCCTGGAACAGCAGAAGATGAAATAGATGGAATACCCACACATGAACCAGCTTTCGGATTGCCTGCAATATGGATTAATGAAAGTCAGCGTGATCGTGCAGAAATGTTGGGGTATACAGTTGTTGATCCTCCATCTGTTATTTCCACTCACATGACAGAAGTAATAAAAAGACATGCCCATGAGCTTTTGAGTCGTCAAGATGTGCAGACACTTTTAGACAATGTAAAAACAAATTATCCAGCTGTTGTAGAAGATCTGGTACCAAAACAGCTCAGCCTTGGAGAAGTCCAAAAGGTTTTGTGTAATCTGCTTCGGGAGGGCGTATCTATAAGAGATTTGGTTACCATCCTCGAGACCCTATCGGATTATGCATCTTTTACCAGAGAATCAGATGTGCTCACAGAATATGTCAGACAAGGTCTCGGGAGGGCAATATCCATGTCATTTATTACACCGGACAATTCGGATGTGATAACTCTTGATCCTGAATTAGAAAGAATGATTTTGGATTCTGTGCAAAAAACCGAGATGGGCTCGTATTTAGCAATTGAGCCTTCTGTTACAAATAAAATACTTAAGAATTTATCAACACTTATTGAAAGAATCACACAATTGGGAAAACAGCCTATAGTACTTGCTTCGCCAATGGTACGTTTATACTTCAAAAGACTTACCGAGCAATCTATTCCTGGTCTTGTGGTTTTATCATATAACGAGTTGGAACCTTCAACCGAAGTAAGATCCATTGGTATGGTAACATATTAACGATTTGTGAGAGATAAATAAGATGTATTAATATAGATTTCATAATTATTTACTGCTTTCATGGCGTTAACGAAAGCATTGGAGAACGGTAGCGTATCTTACAATTTATGGAGGGAATATGCGAATTCGTCGGTATACGGGTAGAGATGCTCAAGAGGCAATGTTAAAAGTAAAGATGGATTTAGGAAGCGAGGCCATTATACTAAACACTCGAAAGGTAAGGAAAAGAGGAATAAAGGGTCTATTTTCTAAACCCGTCACGGAGATCTTAGCAGCTGTTGACAACAATTATGGCTCATTAAAAAAAGCTCCTCAGCCACCTAAAACCAATACTATTACTGAAGAACAAAAGAAGATAGATTTACTAGAAAATCGTCTTAAGCAAATGGAGGCTATGTTAGAACGCTTTTTTAGTAATGCCCAAAATAAGAATCAGACAAAGCAAGTTGAAGAACCCGAGACTGAAATTGATGAAAAAGATAGTGAAGAATCAGCGCTACTATATAACTATTACACATCAGAATCGGCAACGGGTGAGTCCACTCAAGTTACTGGTGATGCGTATTCTGTGATTACGAAGGAATTAATAGATAATGAAATAGAGCCTATAATAATTGACAAAATGATTCAGAAAATTAAACAAACAATAAAAGAACCATATAATTATGACGAAATAAAAGATACCGCTGAAAAAATAATACAAGAAATATTAGGTCAGCCGCAAACTATAAAGTTCCGCGATGATGGAAAACCAACTGTTGTCATACTTTTAGGACCCACAGGAGTAGGTAAGACCACTACGATTGCTAAAATTGCAGCAGAATATTCATTAAACCATGAAAAAAAGGTGGCCTTTATTACCGCAGATACATATAGAATCGCAGCAGTTGAGCAACTTAAGACTTATGCCGAAATATTAAATATACCTGTTTCGGTCATTTACACCCCACAAGAAATAAAGGAGGCTGTTGCAGAATATCAGGATAAGGATCTTATTTTAATCGATACAGCAGGGCGAAGTCATAATAATAAGATTCAATTCTCTGAACTTAAGATGTTGGTTAATTGCACACAAGCTGATGAAATATACCTTGTATTAAGTTGTAGTATAGGACGTATAGCATGTAGAGATATTTTAAAAAACTATAGTTTCTTAACAGATTATAAACTTATTTTTACGAAACTTGATGAGGTGCTTGTCCCAGGAATAATTCTTAATGTTAAATGTACTACTGGGAAACCTCTTTCATATGTAACGGCTGGGCAGAATGTTCCTGATGATATTGAGGTTGCAGATACTGCCAATATTGCTAAAGATATGTTCCAACAAAAAACAGGTATTGTATGAAAGGAAATAATTAGTTTTACTAAAGAACCGGAGGCCTTGTTATGAATGATCAAGCAGAGAAACTTAGAAACATTGTTAAAAATTTAAAAGAGAATAATAATTCAGAAGTCAACGCGGAAAGCAAAAAAGCTGCGAGAGTCATTGCTGTTACAAGCGGTAAAGGTGGAGTCGGAAAGACTAATATAACGGTTAACCTTGGTATTGCATTGAGTAAGAGAGGGCTTAGAGTGGTTATACTTGATGTGGATTTGGGATTGGCGAATATTGATATCTTGCTCGGAAAGTCCACTAGATATACACTTGTAGAGCTGATACGAGGGGAACGTAATATTTTTGAAGTACTGGCCGATGGACCGGATAATGTGAAGTTTATTTCAGGAGGCTCAGGAGTAGATGAATTAGCTCAACTCGATAAATCACAAATTGATAACCTTGTTTCAAATATTGCACTTTTAGATAAACTGTGTGACGTTATTCTAATAGATACTGGAGCGGGTATTTCAAATAGTGTAATAAGTTTCTTAATGGCTGCTGATGAGGTATTGCTTGTAACGACGCCAGAACCAACTGCAATAACCGATGGTTACGCTATGATAAAAACTATAATCAGAAAAGATAGACATAAGATTGTTAAGGTTATTGTTAACAAAGCCGATTCAATAAGAGAGGTCGAGGATGTTTTGGATAAGCTTTTTATGGTCTCTGAAAGGTTCCTATCTTTTGAATTAGAAAAGATGGGGTATATATTAAATGATGAATGTGTTTCAAAGGCTGTAAAACAACAAAAACCATTTTCCTTAGTCTACCCAAAAAGTCATGCTACTTACCAAATAACACAGATGGCAGCAACCCTTTTGCATGATGATAGTAATAGCGACGAAGATAACACAAATGTACATGGGAAAGGAATCAGAGGGTTCTTCAGCAGACTTTTAGGGTCATACGGTATATAACATTCCAGCAGCTAAAAGCTGTAACATTTTTGTAGACAGAAGCTTGTAAAAGTTGGTGAAAAGAATGAAGTACCATCAGATAGGACTGGGTACGAAGATTGAATTGGAGTTGTATGACAAGAACGGTAATAAAATAAATAAAAGCACTCTTGTAAGCCAGTATGAGTCATATGATGAAGAGAATAATTTAATGGAAATACATGTCCCGTTTTCCAAAGCTTACATGTATCCCATCCCTGTTAAAGCACAGATCGGAGTTATCTTTTCATCAGAAAAAGAAACATATATGTTTTTTGCTGAAGTGGTCAGTAAAAAATACTCAAGGCCTATTCCCATGCTTTGGATTAAACCCATAAGTGCCATAGAAAAAATCCAAAGAAGAGAATTTTTTCGAATGGAGTGCATGTTGGCTGTTTCTTATTGTGTTTTAGATTCGCTAGATAATATAAGTTGTGAAAAAAAACCAGATGAGGTATATACAAAATGCTATACTAGGGATATAAGTGGCGGTGGTATCCGTATTCTAACTAAGCAAGAACACGAATCAGGAACGATTATTAAAGCTTTTATAGAACTAGAAAAAGAACAAGAACAAGACATATGTATGATTGGTACTATTGTACGTAGTGTGCTTGTCATAGAACAAGGAAGCTATATGTATGATACCGCTGTTATGATTAATCAGATTGAAGATAAAGCTCGAGAGATAATTATCCGTTATGTGTTCGAAACCCAAAGAGAAAGGCTAAAGAACAGGATAAATTTGGATGAAGAATTAATTAGTGAATAATATCATGTTTTATTATGACTCAAAGATATATAGAATAAAGCCGATATGATATTAAGAAAGCAGTATATGGGGGTGTAGACAGAATGAAGATTAATCAATATCTTGATATTTTTGTCGAAGAATCAAAAGAACATTTACAAGAACTGAATACCTCTTTGCTTATATTAGAAAAGGACCCTGCTAACACATCTGTGTTAAATGAAATATTTAGAGTTGCACATACACTTAAAGGTATGGCGGGTATAATGGGTTTTAATCTAATGGCAACTTTGACTCACCATATGGAAGATGTTTTGGATGGTCTTAGAAAAGGTCAGGTTAAAGTGACAACTGAAGTGGTAGATGTTTTGTTTCAATGTCTTGATGCATTAGAAGACTATGTAGAAAATATAATGCAGACAAATAGTGAAGGAGAAAAGGAATATAAGGAGATTACCGAATTTCTTGAGCAGATTTCAAATATTAGAAAGTCAACTGAAGTATCTGGTAAGCCTCAAATAAGTAAAGCAGCTGGCCAAAAACCAAACATTGATGGTGAAGGCTTTAGATTAAATTATAACATATACGATAAAAATGTTATGGAAAAAGCATTTGAAGAATCATTAAATGCTTTTGAGATATACATTGAACTTGATAAAAGATGCTTATTAAAAGCAGCCAGGGCATTCATTATATTTCAGATTCTAGAAACACATTCTGAGATAATGAAATCATTTCCTGTAGTTGAAGATATTGAAGATGAAAAATTCGATTATTATTTCACTGTAATGATTATTTCAAAAGAAAGTGCAGAATTCTTCATCAAAGAGCTTAATTCAGTATCTGAGGTTAGGGATGTGCAAGTTAAGCAGATTACTGAAGAATCAATAAAAGGGATGGTTTTATCAAGCGACGATGATACCAATCAATCAAAAGAAAATAATATAAAACATAAGGCAAATAAAACTCCTAAAACTGATGCAACAGAAAAAAAGAAAATAAGCTCCAAAACAGTACGTGTTGAAATAGATAGGCTTGATGTACTTATGAATCTTGTTAGCGAGCTTATTATTATTAAAACAAGGCTTGATGACATCACAACAGACTATAGAAGTAAAGATTATGATCAGACAGTTGAAAACCTCGAGAGAGTTACAACCAGCATGCATGATGCTGTTATGAAAGTAAGAATGGTACCTATTGAGTCTGTTTTTAATCGGTTCCCGAGAATGGTTAGAGATATATCGAAAGAACTTAATAAAGAAATAAATCTAAATATGTCTGGTGAAGATACTGAACTTGACAGAACGGTTATCGATGAGATAGGTGATCCTCTTATACATATCATAAGAAATTCTGCCGATCACGGAATTGAAACACCCGAGGAGAGGATCTCGAAAGGTAAAGAACCTACTGGTAATATATGGCTTAGAGCATTTCATGATGGAAACAACGTGGTTATAGAAGTAGAAGATGATGGAAAAGGAATAGATATTAATAGAGTACGTAAAAAAATACTTGATAGTGGATTTGAAAGTGAAGAAAGTATTAATGGACTGTCCAATGAAGAAATAATTCAATATTTGTTTGAACCTAGTTTCAGCACGTCGGATAAAATAACAGACATATCAGGTAGAGGGGTTGGACTTGATGTTGTAAAAACAAAGATAGAAGCACTTGGTGGGAATGTTGAGTTGATTTCAAATTATGATAGAGGAAGTAGAACAATTGTCCGTATACCATTGACTTTAGCAATCATTCAAGCACTTCTGGTAATGGTTGGTGATGAGAAGTATGCCATTCCTTTAAGCTCAATTTTTGAAATATACAATATCACCCCAAAAGATATTCAGTTTGTTAGAAACCAGGAAGTAACCTTGCTCAGAGATACTGTCATTCCTATTATTCGTCTTCATAATATTCTAGATATTGAAGCTGAAGAAGATATGGAGAACAAGCAGCTCACATGTGTAGTTGTTAGAAAAGGTGACAAATTGTCAGGTTTAATAGTGGATTCGCTAATTGGTCAGCAAGAAATTGTAATTAAATCCCTTGGTAAGTTGTTAGCCGGCGTTCGCTTTATCGCGGGAGCAACTATTTTAGGTGACGGCAATGTTGCTCTGATACTTGACATTAATTCAATAGTATAATCTGTTATTGGGAGGGATTAGATAGTGGGAACTGAAAAAAAACAATATGTTATATTTCGAATAGGCAATGATGAGTATGGTACAGATATTAACAAAGTGACGATCATTGAAAGGTTGCTTACTATAACCAGAGTACCCAAAACCCCACCTTATATAAAGGGAGTCATTAACCTACGAGGAGATATTATTCCAGTAATGGAATTAAGAACTCGCCTTGATATTCCTGAAATAGAAAAGGATGATGATACCAGGATTATTATTATTGATGTTAATAAAATTAGTTATGGTATTATAGTAGATTCAGTATCAGAGGTTATTGAGATTGATGAGGCACAAATTGAAAGTCCTTCGGGAATAATAAATGATATAAGTATGGACTATGTCAACGGAGTTGCAAAATGCGGTACAAATCTTATAACAATCTTGAATGTTGAAAAACTTATATCCGAACTTGTTACAATATAATCCATAAAAATAGTGTAATAAGAAAGAAAGGTTTTTGAATATGGAAGCATTATCATTAAGTCCGTTCCACCTCGATGTATTGAAAGAGATTGGAAATATTGGTGCTGGGAATGCAGCAACTGCTCTTGCAAAATTGATTGACAAAAAAGTGGATATGAATGTTCCTCAAGTTAGGATTATGGGTTTTTCTGAGATCAGTGATGTACTCGGAGGCGCGGAAACACCTGTTGTAGGTGTGCTTCTTGGTATTCATGGAGATATTTCGGGATATACACTATTTCTACTTCAAGAAAGCGCAGCGCATATACTTGTTAATCTACTAATGGGGAAAGACCCCTATGACAAGTTTGAATATAATGACATGTCAATATCGGCATTAAAAGAAGTAGGAAATATATTAACTGGATCATATCTATCATCTTTGTCCAATCTTACTGGGTTATCGATAATGTCAGGTGTTCCCGGTATTGCAATTGATATGGCAGGTGCAATATTAAGTGTACCTGCGATAGATTTTGCTGCAACAACAGATGTGGTATTATATATAGAGACTGAATTTATCGAGGGAGATGAAAGCGTTATTGGTGGCTTTTTCCTCGTACCCGATTCAGCTTCATACACAAAATTGCTAAAAACACTAGGAGCAATGTGCTAATGATTGATAATATAATAAAAGTAGGGATGGCAGATTTGAAACATACCTTACATCCAGGTACGCTAACCACTTTGGGATTAGGATCATGTGTCGGGATTGCGCTATATGATACAAAAACAAAAATTATTGGACTTGCACATATTATGCTCCCCTGGTCAGCACAAACAAAGAACAATGCAAACAAAGCAAAATTCGCGGATACAGGTATTGAACTACTTATAAATAATATGACGGACAGCGGTGCGAGTAAGAGTAACATTGTTGCAAAACTGGCAGGAGGGGCTCAAATGTTTTCGTTCTCCTCAGTTTCTGATATGCTTAGAGTAGGGGAGAGAAATGTGGAAGCTACAAAAGAGGTTTTGCAGAAAATGCGTATACCTATTATTTCTGAAGACACTGGTGGCAATTATGGTAGGACTATCGAATTTTATTCGGCTGATGGACGCTTAATGATTAAGACCATAGGGCACGGGATTAGTTATATATAACTAGCACAATATGATATGATCCCAGTTTGCACTTAAAAAATCATTATTTTAGGGGAATAACATGTATTACCTGCGTAAACTACCTCTATTATTTGCGTTAACTGCTGCTATTTTATTAGGGGTATTAGGTCTTTCTTGTTCTATGTCAAACAAAAGGATACTTACAATTATGATAATATCCATGGTGATCTTTTTTGCCGTGGGTATTTATGTGCGCGCAAGTATTTTTAGTATTATTGAGCAAGTTAATGAAAAGAAGAAGAAAAACAGTGAAGAGGAAGAACAAAAAGTTCAAGTTGGACAGGAACGCCAAAGTGAAACAATAAAAGGAAAAGATCAGCATACCGAAGACGATTTCGAACCATTGAGAGTTACCGAATACATTAAAAATGAACTAAAACAGTCATAACGGCAAATCACAAATTTCAAGTCAAATTTCAAGAAAAACCTAATATTGAGTAAAAACTAAGAAACCTTAATTATAATTACAAATTCTGTCGGTATTTTGACAAAAAAATTAACATGAAAATTGCGTATATTAGTAGAAAAGGCATGAAAAGGGTTGACATATGATGTATGTAAGGTAGAATAATATTGTATAGATAATATTGTAAATAGAATCTGCAGTACCGTTTATGAGGGTTTTACAAAAGATGAGCCATACAAGGCTGTCAATCTGGAATGGAGGGTAATTATGTCTTCTACCGCTCTGCAAAGACAGCAGGCATTATGGAAACAATATAGTGAAACAAAGGATCAATCTATCAAAGAGCAGCTTATAATTGAATATGTTGATATTATTAAATATGTAGCCGGGCGGCTCAGCATGTACTTTGGGTCAAATGTTGAATATGATGATCTTGTAGGCTATGGCGTTTTTGGATTGATTGATGCTATTGATAAATTCGATATTAATAAAGGTGTAAAGTTCGAAACCTATGCATCTTTAAGAATTCGTGGTGCGATTATTGATAGCATACGTGAACTCGACTGGGTACCCCGCTCACTAAGAAAAAAGAGTAAGGATGTTGAAAAAGCATACTCTGAATTAGAAAATGAATTAGGTCATGCTGCGACAGATGAGCAGGTTGCGGAGAGACTTGGTATCACCGTAGATGAATTGAATAAAATTCTACAAGATGTTAATATGTCTTCAATGGTATCCCTCGATGATTATCTCGAGCAAAATTATGAAATTGGTTTTGATGCAATTCACGAAGGTGAAGACATTATTCCCGAGAAACGAATAGAAGTTACAGAAATTAAAGAAATATTGTCTCAGTCAATTAATAAACTACCTGAAAAAGAAAAGATGGTTGTTTCTTTATATTATTTCGAAGAATTAACCTTAAAAGAGATAAGTGCAATTATGAAAGTATCTGAATCAAGAATTTCACAACTGCATACCAAAGCAATTCTTAGAATGCGTTCAAAACTAGAACGACAAAAATATTTACTTCTAGGGTCATAAGGTGAGAAAATGAACATTAACATAAAGAAAGATGCATCTATAGAAATTGTGATAAGTCCTGATAAAATGAAGGCTTTTATAAGAATTACAGAACCTGTAGGTGGCGGCAATCCCGTAGGCATTCAAGAGATCGCATTTGAAATGAAAAAGAAAGGCGTCATCTTTGGAATAAAGGAAGAAATGGTAAGGTACATAGCTGAAAACCCAATATATAATCAAAGTATTTTGATAGCCGAAGGTAAAGCACCTGTACATGGAATCAACGGCAAGGTTAAGTTTCTATTTAATATAAGCCAAGATATAAAACCCACCATAATGGATGATGGGAGTGTAAATTACAGAGAGCTAAATTATATTGAAAATGTAAGAAAAGACCAAAAACTATGTGAAATAACAATGCCCACTGCAGGGGTAAACGGGAAAACTGTATTGGGAACTGTTGTAAAAGCAGCTGAGGGTAAAATACCCAAAGTTATTCGTGGTGCAAATGTATATGCAAGTGGAGACAACTTAAGTTTGTATTCAAGTATTAATGGTCAAGTAAAGTATATTGACGAAAAACTAAGTGTTTTTGCAACTCATGAAGTACAGGCAAACGTAGACAATTCTACGGGTAATATTAATTTTATAGGAAGTGTCTATATTCGCGGTAATGTACTTTCTGGATTCACAGTTGAAGCTGGCGGAGACGTGGAAGTCTTTGGCGTTGTAGAAGGTGCAACCATTAAAGCTGGAGGCAATATTATTCTAAGAAGAGGAATGACGGGTAACAATAAGGGAGTACTGATTGCAGGCGGGGATATAATTGCAAATTTTATAGAAAATAGTACTGCTGAGGCAGTAAACGATATAAAAGCCGAATCAATTATGCATTCTAATATTAAATGCGGTAATAGACTTGAGTTAGGTGGAAGAAAGGGTTTATTAGTAGGTGGTGTTACAAGGGTAGGTAAGGAAATTAAAGCAAAAGTTATAGGTAGCCATCTGGCTACGAGAACTATAATCGAGGTAGGTTTGGATCCGAATTTACGAGAAAAATATAAAGAGTTGCGAACTGAAGTAATCAATTTGGAGGAGAATGTAAAAAAAGCAGATCAAGCCATCAATCTTCTAAGAAGACTTGAGGCTGCTAATATGCTTACAGAAGAGAAGAAGGAAATACTAAATAAGAGCATGAGATCAAAAATATATTATGAAAGTAGACTTTATGAGTGTTGTGAAGAAGTAGCAAGCTTAGAAGAAAAGCTAAATATGGAGGCTTATGGACGGATTAGAGTAGATAATTATATTTACAATGGTGTTAGAGTTTCAATTGGCTCTGCTTCTATGCATATTAAGGAAACATTGCAACACAGCACATTATATAAAGATGGCGCGGATATTAGAGTAGGTGCTTTCTAGTAGTTAATATTTTTCAGGAAGTGGTTTTATGCCGATTAAACCAATAGATTTGCAGGTGATGATGCCAAAGGTAGTTGAAGTATCACGCATACAAGCTGACGAACAGCAGCGTAATATTGCTATGCTGCAAAATAAGGTTGAGGATGTTGAAACACAATCTGAAAAAAACATAGAACAGGTCAATAGCAGGGAAGATACGTATGAGGTCAGCATTAATAACCAAAATAGGGGCAATCGCAGAGAACCACAAAAACATAACAAAAAAAAGAAGCCCGATGAAAAGGATACAGAAAAGGTATCCGATATAACTAAAAATCCTACTTCGGGTAATTTTATAGATGTTCGTTTATGATATACGTGTAGAGTTATTAAAGACAAGGAATTACGATACAAAAGAAAAATCTTTGAGGTGCATAAGATGGAAGCATTTTTTGTTAGCATTATTTTAATTGGTATTTTAGTTGTTTGTTTTGCGTTGGTGTGGATGGTTATTGAAAAAAAGAGAGCCATGGACTACCGTTTAGAAATTGATGAACGCAGGTATGAATTGATGCAAATCATTGAAGACGCAGATCAACTTTTAACCGAAATGAATAACTTCTCAAGTTATATAGTAGACCAGATGGAAGAAAAGCAACAATCCATTGAATTTTCTCTTCATAAGGCAGAACAAAGAATAGAACAATTATTTGACAATATGTACATTAAGCCTGTACATGTTCCTGAAATGTTAGATGTTACAAAAGAAATCAAAGAACAAACTGAAAAAATTATTAATAATAAAGAAATCAAGAATGAAGTAAATTCTGAAATTGAAGAAAATATCGAAATAGAAGAATCCATCTTATCCTCAAGAAAAAAAGGTAAGCTCATACCTTTTGATGAAAGAAAACGCGAAGTAATAAAACTACACAAAAAAGGCATCAGCAGCACTGAGATAGCAAAGATGTTTGACATGGGAAAAGGCGAGATAGAATTGATTTCTCGCATGTGCCAGTAACAACACAGAGGGACGGTTCTGTTGTGTTATTTAGCACAGAGGGACGGTTCTGTTGTGTTATTTAGTTCCCTCGGGTATGCTTTTGGTACATCACAAAAACCTTTAATAAGTATGGAAGGATGTTTATGGGAAAATTACATGGCAAAAGTGTATTGCTCGGTGTTGGTATAGGTGTTATTCTTACAGCCTTAGTAGGTTTAGTATTTTCATTGGGTTATAGACCTGAGATGAATGAAGACAAGGTAAAGGAACTTGCCCGTGGATACGGAATGGTGGAATTAAAAGATGTAAAAGCGCCATTGAGAATCGAGATAAAAAAAGATGACACGGTTGCTCATATAGCAAAAAAATTAGTTGAAAAGGGTCTTATACAGGATGAAGTTTCCTTCCAGATTAAAATTGTTAACAGAAATCTAAAAGAGCATATTAAAACTGGGGTTTTTGAATTCAATGGGGATGAAAGTGAAGATGCTATTATAGAAATAATAACACAATGATCACCACACCCCCATATTTTAGAACCAATTTAATCAAAGAAAATATTAAACACTGTCTATTTTATATGCCCGATATAACATAGGAGATAAATTAATATTGAAAACCGTCCTATCATTTGCGCAAATACCATTAACGGATTCTCCAGTTACCATATCCACAAGCTTAACATTTTGCTCGTCAACGTAAATAGAAATATCTTGCTGATGGGGAAGGAAGGACTTTACAACGAAGGTATTGTTATCATATGTGAAAAGTCCAACATTACCAACAGTGTCAATTGATACTTTCGCATTTGGTGAGAAAGCTTTTCTCAATGAGTTTAGCACTTCTCGCGGATAGTGATATAAATCGCCAAAGTCATCCGGAATTGTAACAATACTCAAATTACCATTGCTATATTTCGTATTTAACAGAATCGGGAAGTTATTATTATTTCCAAGTCCCGAAATTAGCTGCCAAACGTCATTGGTTGCATATTCAAGTTGAGGTATAAGAATACTCTTAGTTGAAGAAACAATTTTCTCAAATGAAATTCCGTGAGCGGATAGAGCAAATTCATTGATATATGCCTTTCTATCGGTGTAGCGGACATTGACAGGTAACTTAACACCTTCATTTTGCAATGCCTTTAAGAGACCGGATGTGATGATTACATTTCTTCCTTCAAGTAATGCAGTTTCAATTTTTGAGACAATTTCTTTGTCGTATGCAGCATTTTCAGTTAAGAAAATATTTTTTTCTTCTGACTCAAAATAAGGGTAGGGCTCCAAAGGTATACCAAGCATTCCCATATAATTGTGCAGATAATCCTCGCCCATGGAATGATAGGGGATATAACAGGCTGTACCTATTGGATTTCCAAGACCACCAACAAACTCATCCATAGTCTCGAGCACATAACCACCAATAGGAACAAACATTGAATAATCCCTATCTAATAATGCTCCTAAGCAGAAAAGCGTTACCTCTTTTGCCTTGCCAAACACAGTAAGACGAGCTTGATCGGCGTAAGATTGCAGATTGTAGCTGCATTGATAAGGATCAAACCATCCACCACCGTTTTTTCCAGGTTTGACATTTTCCATATATCTCATTATGAAGTAACTCAAGTACCGTGGTAGATGTTGTTGAGTGTACATCGAGTCACGGGTTTCTGTGCCGGTATATATCATGTCAAACAATGATGGCTCGTCTTTTAAATTATATCCTGTTTCCTGATAGTGTTCATACCAGTTTGGATACTTAATAATTAAATTGACATTCGGATTTACTTCTTTTGCAGGCCTTATAACATAGTCGATTGATACTTCTTTCATAAGCTCGGTTCGATATTCAGCCCAACTCAAACCGCATTTTGCCTCAATGCACGCTTTACATCTGCAATTTGTAAAGAAAAAATCATCAAGTATAATTTCATCAAATAACTCTGCTGTTTTTGTTATGATTTCTTTTAGACCATTTTTGTGAATGTCATCGTTGTAACATAACGAGACAAACTCTCCTCTTTCAGACACTGTGGTTGTTATTCCGCCAGATGTTTGAATTCCTTTACTGTTGAAAAATTCCTTGATTTTACGCATCTTGTCCCAATCAATGGTTTCATTTCCCCTGTAAGTTTCAAGGTACACTTTATCCACATTCAGATGTTTTTCGAAAAACTTAAATGATTGTTCAAATTTGTTCAAATCATTAATACTGTTTAAGTTTCCGACAGGACAATAAATTGCAATCTTAAAATTACGATATGACACAGTAATACCCCCATTTCATACAAGTAAAGCTATGGATATTATATCCATAAATTTATTCTTTTCTATAAAATAATTATATCGGTATAAAATAAGAAATACTTGTCGAGTTTTGCTCTTAACTTCTAAGATATTGCCTTTCTAAATTGAGAAGGAGAGCAGCCTTTTAAAATTTTGAAATTGCGATTGAAGTTCTTTATGCTTCCAAAACCAGATTTAAAGGCAACTTCAGTAACTGTATCATCTGTATGAAGTAAAAGTTCTTCTGCCTTAGTTACCCGGAAATTGTTCAAATATTGAATGAATGTCATTCCAATTGTATCTTTGAAAAAACGAGTGAAGTAATAAACACTGAAGTTTGCCACAGAAGCTATTTCTTCAAGTGAGATGTTGTTTTGATAGTTTTGTTCCACATAGTCGAAAACATTCTTAAGCCTTTCTAGTCTATTATGCTTTATTGTCTTTTCATATGGAGATATAGAAACTGTGGGTGTTTGCCTTATAAGCGTCACAAGTATATCATATAATCTTGAACGCAATATTAGACGATACCCTTCTTCTTTATTCTCATATTCATGTAGAATGTCAATAATATGATTTTTTAGCGTTCCATGAACAAATGATTTATTACAATCCAAACCGTCAGTTTCGGAAAATATGACTTGGGAAAAACGCTTGTTTTGAAAGGAATCCGAAATATTTTCTATAAAGTTCAATTCAAAAAGTAGGATGATTCTTTCAACAGGATTACTTTGGGGAGGAAAATAATGCACATCCTCGCTGTTAATCAAAAGGATATCGCTTTTGTGTAATGTGTGAATTTCATTATTTATACTTATAGAAAGACTATCATTCAAAACATAAATAATTTCAATAGCCTCATGCCAATGTGGCGGAAACTCTGTAACATCGGTTATAAATATGTTTAGCGGAAAGTCACGCTCAAATAAAAATCTTTGATGCCAAGCCTTCATAAAAAATCTTATATGTATAGTAGCAACCAAGGCATACATTTCCTGTATGACTTAGCAGACAATTATATCATAAGCTCCTTCTTTAATTTATTTAAATCAATCGTGAAAAAGCGCAATATATGCAAATAGCTGCTTTATTAATTTTATTACAATAGTGACTTTTGTACAAGCGATGAATTTTGGTCGTTTCTGTCAAACAATTGACGGCATTTTGTTGTACAATTAAAAACATCATTAATATACTCTTGTAAATTCAGTTGTTCTGCGATTTCCCACTAATGATTTATCAAGGTCAAGGCTTATGGGTCATTTCTTTGATAAATTCATTTTGCTATGTTTTTACAATTTGCCTATGGATGAAGGGAAATAGCCAGTTTTAGTTTTCATCATCACAATTAATCAGCTTAGCATATCAACCCTACTCTTAACTACTCAAGGCTCTGAATCTGCTAAAAAAGCAATTTATGACTCTTGATTTCGCTCAAAAGCTGTGGTAATATTATACTTGCTTTTAATCTTCATCCATTATCATTCCGCGAGAGTGATTATGGATAAAGAGTTAAGTAAATGCGCCGATGTGATGGAATTGGCAGACGTAGTGGACTCAAAATCCACCGGTGGCGACACCGTGCCGGTTCGAGTCCGGCCATCGGCACCATAACTGATACCGCAGATTGATACAAATTATCATTCTGCGGTATCTTTTTTTTATGCTCTAGAGGCCTCATATCTCGAGGTTTATGAAATAAAAAAGACGCATTAAGACTTTACCTGTACCTATATCTTGCATCTAATCGTTATAGTTACCTCTAGATTGAAGCTAATACACGAAGCAATGAATTAAACTATTTGTAGAAACATGAATTCTTGCGTTTAATAAGCAACTTTTATGGTATATATAATTTAATACTAAGTCTTAAGTCCTAAGCCCTATCATAAAATAAGCGTGGTGATTATTTGCAATTTAAAACAGTTGTGCTCACATGTTTTGGTTTTATATTTCTTGGATTGGGCGCAATTGGCGTACTGCTTCCAGTGTGGCCAACAACTCCTTTTGTCTTGGTTTCCGTAGCCTGTTTTTCGTCATCACCTCGTATCAAAGCAAGAATTTTGAAAATTTCATTTTTCAAAGAGCATATTGAAAATTATGAACACAGAACAGGATTGTCTAAGAAAACGTTCTGGATTAGTATAGTTTGGCTTTGGGGAATGCTGCTGCTATCAATGCTTCTGGTGGATAATCTTTGGATAACATTATTACTTTTATTTATTGGTATAGCAGTGACTAGCCATATCCTTTGCATGTCAAAAGGTAGAGAGGATGACAAAAACTGATGAAACGTGTATTTGGTATGGCAGAGGCCATCTTTGATTTTCTTTATCTCACTATAGCATTAATTCTTGGACTTACTTTTCTTTAGGTGGGAGTTCGCATGCTACCAAAAACCTGTACATATATTTGGATGCTTGTTATGTGTCTATCTTTGTAACGATGCA
>JAAYPS010000055.1 GCA_012519655.1 Clostridiaceae bacterium
AAGTACCTCTTATATTCCAAGTACCTCTTATATTTCAAGTGCTTCTTATACTTAAGTACCTATCATATAAATTAAATGTATTTACTTGTTTAAAAATCATACGGTTCTCATAGTCTATTAGTCTGGTAGGAAAGCTTCCTCTACATAATTATTTGAAGCATTCCAAAAAATCCATTCATCATATCCCGCATCATACACCGCCTGTATTTGCGCACGGTATTCTTCAACACCATATTCCTTCCAATAGCCTGTGGGTAAGTAATTTGCTGTAAAGCCCTGTATATATGCTCTACATTTTAACTGGTATCCCTCAACTGCTTCCAACCTCTTCTTGCCTACCATCAGTGTATTATAAACAACTTCGTAGGGCTGAAGATCTGGATGTGTAAATTTTATACCATTGATAACCTGCCCAACTCCGTTAGACATTGAGCCGCTCGGTGAAGAATTAGCAAAATGTGATGGATAAATCATTGGAGAGATATAATCGATATCCCATCCTATAGTTTCAAGCATCTGGCCTATTTCGCCATAGTCCCTTTTTGATATTAGTGGCATTCCAAAAACATCTGCGGATAAAATTGTCCCTTCGGGAACATTCTTTCTAATATATGCAAGAAATTCCTCTATATATTCTCTTCTTTCCTTTTCTTCGTTTAGAAGTTCATATTCATAAAGATTTGATTCTGGAAAGCGAACATAATCAAACTGTATCTCATCTATGCCAAAATTTATTACTTCTTTTACAATCTCCAAAATATAATCCCAGCTATCCTTGTTTGTAGGATCCAGCCAATAAACCCCGTCCCCTTTAGAGCTCTGATCAAACAATGCTCCATTGTGGTGTATTGCCATTTCGGGTTTGTATTTTGTTATCACACTATCTTTAAATGTCACAAGGCGACCTATAACCCTAATGTCATTGTCGTGAAACTTCTTAATAACCTTACGCAAATCAAAGTTTTTCAGACATGCATTTGCTGCTACAGCATCCTCAATTTCAGATGTATACTGTAGCATGCCCCAATCGCTTTTTATATCGATGACATACGAATTTATTTCTGTTTTGTTTGCAAGATCTATATAATGATCCAAAAGCCCACTATCTTGAAATGCTTTTGGTCTCAAATAAAGTGCTCTAACTGGCTCAAATCCAAGCTTAGGTATTGGGGTAACACTTGGCTTTGGAGTTGGTGTGGGTGTAGCTGTTGGAGCAACAGTTGGTTCTATAGTAGGGGTAGGTGGTTGGGTTGGAACACTCGTAACGGTAGGCGCGATGGTAACTGCAGAAAGAGTTGGACTTGGAACTACATTTTCATCTGGCTGCGACCCTCTGTTCTTCCATGTATATAACCCTAAAAGTAATAATGCTATTAATACAGCCACAGACAAAACTATAATTGAAGTAGTCTTTGCATGGCCTTTTTTGTTAATGTATCCTAATTTATTTCGATTTCTCATTAGTGCTCCTTCCACAAATTACAGCTATTTTATTATTCTAATACCATAATTCAACTTAATTATGCTGATTGTGGTAATTTTTTAAAGCTTGTTTTTTTCTCGCTAATACCATAATAAATTTATTCTGGCAAAAATGCACCCTCAATATAATTATTTCCTGAATTCCAGAATATCCATTCGGAATACCCTGCGTCATAAACTGCTTGAATTTGATCTCTGTACTGTTCTACTCCATATTCAATATAGTAGCCTTCAGGTAGATATGTAGCAGTAAAACCTTGAAGATATGGCCTTACCTGTACATCATGTCCTGCATTTTCAAGTCTTTGTTTAGTAACAAGAAGAGCATTATATATTATTTTATATGGTTCCAGATCTGGCTTTGGATAATGGGTTCCGTTTATATTGGTCCCAACACCATTTCCAGAATAATGGTTACTGTCATTAGCATAATGTGACGGATATATCATAGGCGAAATATAGTGTATTCGTTCACTTATAGACTCAAGGGTTTGACCTATACCGCCGGCATCCCCTCTTTGCAAACAAACGCTGCCGAAGATATCGGCTGATAGTTTAATACCCGGCATTTGATCTAACGATGCTTTAATAAACCCGTCTATATATTCACTTTTTTCTTTCTCAAAATAGCTCATGTCATACTTAAAATTTGTAGTCTCTGGAAAACGTACATAGTCATATTGAATTTCATCGAAACCAAGGGAAAGGGCTTCTTCGGCGATGTCAATAATATACTGCCATGCTTCTTCCTTGGATGGATCTAGCCAAGCTAAGTGAGAGTTGCCTATAGGTGCTTTAAACACTCCACCGCTATTGTTTTTAAGCGACATGTCGGGCTCTTTTAAAGGCATTAATGGGTCACTGAAGCATACGACTCTTCCTATGACTTTTATATTATTATCATGTAGTTTTTTTATTACTTCTTTTACATCATACAATTTATCCCAGGCGTCATGTTTCAAAGCCAGAGGCACTTGGGTTTCATAACAAATTTTGCCGTAATCATCCTTTACATCTATTACATATGAGTTTATCTCGGTTTTATTGGCTAAATCAATAAAATGTTGAAGCCTTGAGGGATTTCCAACAGTGTTTGTAGTTAAGTACAGTCCCTTTACTTTAATAGACGCAGTAGGTAACGGCGTCGGTGTGGGTGATGGCGTAGGGGAAACTGTGGGCTCCGATGTTGGGGCCACTGTTGGCGGTGATGTTGGAGAAGGTGTTGATTGTATGTTTTCGCCAATAGCTTGGGTTGGAGTAGGAGATATATGTACATTGTTATTTGCATTTTGACCATCGTTTATAAGCATACTTAGTAGAATGCCTATTGCACACCCACCTACTATAATAATTATTATTCCAAGTATTGGGTTTAAACGTCTTTCTCTCATAAATAGAACACCTCATCATAAATTTTCTTACATCATTAAGTCAGGTGGCGATCATACTCCACCCGAGAGACATAAGCATATACTGATTATAGTTAAAATAAATGGCCTATGCAACATACATTAATTTGGTATTTTGGCATTTTACTATATTTTTGATTTTTTGTTAAAATGTATTATGCCTCAGGCGACTTGCGATGTCACATATTTAAGGTCCGCGAAACGGTATATTGTAGTTGAAATGGTATCTTCATTAATTCTCATGCTTTGTTTTTTATTTTGGGTTTTGATACGACAGCCATGATGTATCCAAAGAATACTGCTGCAGCAATCCCAACTGCTCCTGCTCTTACGCCGCCACTAAAAGCACCAAGTAACCCTTTTTCGTTGACATCTTCTATTACACCTTTAGCAAGAGTGTTGCCAAACCCAATTATGGGTACAGTTGCTCCCGCACCTCCCCATTCGACCAGAATAGGATAAATTCCAAGCGCGCCAAGTATAACACCTGCCACAACAAAGAGCACCATTATTCTTGCTGGCGTCAATTTTGTTAAATCTATAAGTACCTGCCCTACAACACAGATTAGTCCGCCTACTATAAAAGCCCTTATAAATTCCATATCTCCACCTCAGATTACTAATATTTTATATCATCTCGATACTAACTGCATGGGCAATAGCTGGAATACTCTCACCTTGTTGCAAACTCAATGGACTATGCAGTGCGCCGGTTGCAACAAAAAGAATTTTGTTTAGTTCTCTTTTTGATAATTTATCTAAAAGGTATCCTCCTAAAACCGTAGCTGAACAAGCACACCCACTTCCTCCACAGTCGGTCTTCTGTATTTGTTGGTCATATATCATAACTCCACAGTCTTCATAAAAACCCCTTACCGATATGCCGTTTTCTTCAAGTAACTGTAGACAAATATTTTTACCATGCCAACCCAAGTCGCCAGTAACTATTAGGTCATAATAATTCAAAGGAAGATTAGTTTCCCTGAAATGTGCAGTTATAGTATCACAAGCTGCTGGTGCCATTGCCGTCCCCATATCATTTGCATCGGTTATACCCATGTCCACTATTTTACCTGTGGTTACATGTGTAACACGGGGTCCATCACCAGCTTTCCCCACCATCACTCCGCCAGAGCCTGTGACTGTCCATTGCGATGTGGGAGTTCGTTGGTTGCCAAATTCCAATGGGTATCTAAATTGTTTTTCTGCGGAACAAAAATGACTAGAAGTTATGCAAACTGCTCGTTCAGCAAAACCACCTTCCACCATAAAACTTCCAAGTGACAAGGATTCAGCCATTGTTGAACAGGCCCCATACAAACCATAAAAAGGTATTTCGGTTTCCCTTATACCAAAACTTGCCGCAATACACTGATTAAGCAAATCACCTGCAAATATATATTGTATGTCACCTGTCGAAACTTCACCCTTTGACAGTATCTTCCCAAATGTTTCACGTAAGAATTTGCTTTCACCTTTTTCAAAAGTCTCTTCACCAAAATATTCATCTTCTATTATCTCATCAAAATAGCTACCTAAAGGCCCATGACCTTCCTTCGCCCCCACAATTGCAGCCCATGATTGAATTACGGGTTTACTATCCAATCGCACTGTATGTTTTCCCAATCGTGTACCCATAATATCCTCCATTTCCGTAATAGTGATACATAGCTAATATTTGTTAAGGTTACATATTGAACGGCTTTATAATCATTTGTCATCATTTTTTATTTAATGATGTAATAAATAATCCCTACAACGATGGAAGTAATAATTCCGTATACAAGAACAGGTCCTGCTATCAGAAACATCCTCGCGCCTACTCCCATGACATAACCTTCTTTTTTATACTCCATTGCTGGGGATACAATGGAATTGGCAAATCCAGTTACCGGTATGGACGCACCTGCCCCTCCTACTCTCCCAATATCATCGTAGACATTTATACCTGTTAAAAATGCTCCTATAAATATCATGAACAATGTAGTTGCAGCTCCTGCACTTTTTTCATCCAATCCAGTACCTAATAAAGCATTTTGTATCACCTGGCCGATTGTGCAAATTGCTCCACCCACCAAAAAAGCCATCAATATACGTTTGATTTTGGGACTTTTAGGAGCCTGTTTTTGCGACCATTTCTTGTATTCCTCTTTGGTTCTTTTCTGTTCCAACTTTTACCTCCTGTATAATAACATTTTCAATAATTTTATTTTCAATTTCCAGTTACCGACAGGATCTTCATAGTTCACTCTCTCCTGCTTTTTGCCCCTGTTCCAGCCCTGTCATTGATATACAAATTTTTTCACTTGCAACAAGAACAAATTCGCCCCTATTGGGTATTTTTTTCTCTGAATTATTAGTATAGAAAAGTAAAGCTATGGCTAAACCTAACAACAAAATAAAAGAAATTATTATTATCCACATATTTCTAACCCTCTTTATAACCCTGCCTACCATGCAAAAAACCTCCTGTCATGTAATAACAACAATTAAGATGTATAACAATCATGTTTATTTTTTGATGCATCGTATAAAAATATTCTATAAGATTATAAAAGGACAATAATTCTATAAGAATTGTAAAAACTATTCTTTTATTTCCATTATTTAGTTATAATCGGCATCCAATTCTTGAAAATTTACTAAAACCATTTTTTTGATATAAGTTCGATAGTTACAACCTAAAAATGAAACCCTTAATGGTACAACTAGCCAACCAATAAAAAACATAAAAAAAGACCGGGTTATAAAACCCGATCCTAATTCTATAATTTATATATACAGCAACATGATAAAATACGCACTGTAACTTTAACATCTTGTACATCTTAGCTCAACATATGCTCATCAAAACATATCTATATGGGTGCAAATTTTTGCTCTTTACATAATATCGCTGCTCTCAATTAATGGAGTATTTTTTGTTATATCAAATATAAATTCTCCATCTTCAAAATCCACAGAAACCACACAGTCTCTTGAAATCTCACCTTTTAGGTATCTTTCGGCAAGCTCATCTTCTATATATTGCTGAATTTTCTTTCTAAGTGGTCTTGCTCCGTATTTAGGACTATAACCCTTTTCAACCAGAGCATCCTTTGCCTTTTGACTAACCTTAATTTCAATACCTTTTTGTAATGAGTCTTCTCTTACTTCCTCTATCATAATATCTACAATTGTTCCTAGCTGTTCCTTTGTCAATTCTTCGAAAACAATTACTTCATCAACCCTGTTTAAAAATTCTGGACGGAAAGTGTCCTTAACCGCATCCATTACTTGCTTTTCTAGCGCAACACTTCCTTCATTATTATAGCCTATGCCATATTGACGATTGCTAGTTCCAGCATTCGATGTCATAATAATTATTGTGTTTTCAAATCCCACAGTTCTTCCGTGGCTATCGGTTAATCTACCGTCCTCCATAATCTGTAATAACATATTATATACATCTGGATGAGCCTTCTCAATTTCATCAAGTAATATAACAGAATACGGTTTTCTGCGAACTTTCTCAGTTAATTGTCCACCTTGGTCATAACCTACATATCCAGGAGGTGCACCTATCAACTTAGATACTGTATGCTTTTCCATGTACTCAGACATATCAAGCCTTATCATCGCATCCTCGTTGCCGAATAATTCTTCTGCAACAGCTCGTGCCAACTCAGTCTTTCCAACACCTGTTGGACCAACAAAAATAAATGAATTTGGACTGCGTTTCCTTCTGAAATCAGATCTATTTCTTCTTATGGCCTTTGATACACTCTGGACAGCTCGCTCTTGGCCTACAACCCTCTTATGAAGACGTTCTTCAAGACATATCAGTTTTTGAGCCTCTGCTTCTGTTATCTTGCTGACAGGTATTTTCGTCCAAGATTCAATAACATAAGCAATGTCATCCTTTGTAATATCGGTAGTCCCAAACTCTTCTGAAAGCTTGTTAATCTTTTCTGTTAGTCTGCACTCTTCAACTTTATAGTCAGCGGCTTTTTTATAATCATCGTTTAAAGCTGCCATTTCTTTGATTTCCTGCACCTTTTTTAATTCACTTCTCAATGACTCCAGCTCAACTAGCCCTTGATTTTTAAGATTCACTCGTGAACCTGCTTCATCAATGACATCAATAGCCTTATCAGGAAGAAATCTATCATGGATATATCGATCTGAAAGCATTACAGCGCATTCAATAACTTCATCGGATATCAGCACCTGATGATAATCTTCGTAGTAATTTTTAATGCCCTTTAAAATTTCAATGGACTCAGAAACTGTAGGTTCATCTACTAAAACAGGCTGGAACCTTCTTTCTAAAGCCGCATCCTTTTCAATATGTTTTCGATATTCGTCCAAGGTGGTTGCACCTATGATCTGTACATCACCACGTGCAAGAGCAGGCTTTAATATATTAGCTGCATTCATTGCGCCGCCTTCTGCATCCCCTGCACCCACAATATTGTGTAACTCATCTATAACAAGAATTACATTACCGCTTTCCTTAGCTTCATTTAGTATGGATTTCATTCTTGCTTCAAATTGCCCTCTGAACTGAGTACCAGCAACAACCGCTGCCAAATCAAGCAAATATATCTGTGAGGCAAAAAACCTTGCTGGCACCTGTTTGTTGACAATACGCACTGCCAAACCTTCGGCTATTGCTGTTTTTCCAACTCCTGGCTCTCCAATGAGCACAGGATTATTTTTCGCCCTTCTATTCAAAATCTGAATGACACGCTCAATTTCATGCTCACGACCAATAATTCTGTCAATCTCACCTTTTTCAGCTCTATCGGTTAAATTGGTACCATATGTGTCTAAAAATTTGTGTTTCTTCTGTTTTTTGGATTTAACCTTTACATTGTCGTAGTTTGAAGTCTTACCACCCTTGTCATCCATATCGGATGTGGTTCCTTCAGGAAGAGAATTAAGCGCACGAAGTAATTGATTGCTTCCACTTTCTTCATCGGTAGGAAAGATATCTTCGAGACTTTCGACATCCATATTTTCGAATAAGTCCAGCATCTGGTTGTTCAAATTTTCAAAATCACTCTGACTTAAGCCTGTCTGTTGAATAATCTGATCTAGTGGCGCAATACCTTGCTTTTGAGCGCATTGCATACACAAACCTACTGGTTCTTGTTTACCATTAACAACTTTAGTTATAAAAATCACTGCAATATTCTTTTTGCAGATAGAACACTTAATCATTTAACCAACTCCGTTCTAATTGAATACACCAAGCTCCTTAAAATTTCCCCCTTGGGTTAGAATCACTAAAAAATACGTATCTTAGACAAATAAGTCTACTATACCCAATAATTCTATCCCCTCTCATACCATATATTTAAATCTATTAACGGCAAAGGATAATTATTAAAAACAAAATACCATAATTAATTTTATCATATAATTATGGTTTTGACCAGAAAGAAGTTTGCCCTTCCCTAACCTTAGTGTTATTTTATGGAAATGTTCTTTTGTTATAAAGCCAATTTCTTTTTTACAGTAATGCAATTGCCCTTTTTGTTGAAAGATATATCATCACATAGATTTTTAACGATCAGAAGACCTCGTCCACGCTCTGAAAGCGTCAACGCATGACACTCATCATGCTCTTTCTCAATTACTTTATACGGATCAAAACCTTGACCTTGATCCTTTATTGTAATAACAAGAAGATTTCCTTCTTTAACGCAAACATCGACATACACTTTTTTATTACAGTTGTAACAGTTACCATGCGCTGTTGCATTACGAAGGAGTTCGTGTAATATAATTTTCGTATCAAATGCATCATCACTATTAATACCTATCGTGTTTTCTAAAGTGGAAATTATTTCCTTCACTGTGGTGCAAATATTGTTAACGTCATCGAATATATAGCCTTTGCATACCTTAGTAACCTTCAATGCTGATCAACTCCATCAGTTATCCCTTTGTAATCCATAATAGTAATAAATAAGCTCACTAATAATTCTACTTATTATTACCCTATTATTTGCTACTTTCTCAGAATCTTTCGAAATTTCTCAAGAGTTTTTCTTTCAAGCCTGGAAACATACATTTGAGACACACCAAAGTTGGCGGCAATATCCTTTTGTGTCTTGTTATCAAAATATCTAAGGTAAATAAACTTTTTCTCAATATCATCAAAGTGCTGCATTGACTTACTCAAAAAATCTCTGTTAATTATTCTCTCAAAGGACTCATCGTCTTCACCTATAGCCTCATGAAGCTTTGAATCCTCATCATCAAAAACAGCTTGGTCAAATGATTGCATTCTATATACATTCCAAGATTCCATTGTTTCAAGAATTGTCTCTTCACTAAGATTTGAATACTCCGCAATTTCTTCAACCGTTGGTGGTCTACCTTTTTTTTGTGTGAGCGCCTCTCTTGCATTATTCACTTTTTTATAAACCTCATATATTCGTCTTGGCACTCGTATTATTGAAGCCTTATCGCGAAAATAACGCTGAATTTCACCAATTATAGTAGGTGTAGCAAAGCTAACAAACTTAACTTTAACATCTACATCGAAGCGCTCAACAGCATTAATTAAAGCTACACAAGCAACTTGAAATAAATCATCATATTCCACACCACGGTTAACAAATTTCTTTGCAAGTATTTCTGCCAAATATGTATACCTTGAGACTATTTCATTACGAATATTTACATCGTTACTTTCACGGTACTTTATAAATAAATCCCTGTCCGAAACAGCATCCTGCTTTTCCAGTTTTTTATCTATTTGCATTAATGGAATCCCCCAAATATTTCCCGATAGTTATAGTACAATAATCATCACATTCAATGCTAAACTCATCAGTTAATGAAGAAATAATTGCCTTTGCAAATTCTCCCGATTCACCTTCAAATAAATTTTCGGCAATGCAACTTGACACTTTAAAAAAGGCTTTGAAACCATTATCAAATAAGTGGAATTTCACATCGTAGTGGTGTCTTTCAGATTTACATTTAGATGAGACAATTTTATTACAGATTTCTGACACAACTACCTTTATATCTTCTACAGTATCAATATCGAACCCAACCTTTGACAACAGACCTGACACAGTTAATCTGATAAATCCGACATACTCGGCCTTTTTCGGAAGGTGGATAATAATTTCATCAAAATGCTGCTTCATATTGCTTCCTCCAGAATAAAAACCTTGTCCAGACCTGTAATTTCAAAAAGTTTTTTTATATTATCCCTTAAGTAATAAATGTATACGTCATGATGATGCATCTTAACTTTTTTAAGAGCCCCAACTAAAATCCCCAAACCAGCACTGTCAATATAGGACAGATCCTCACATAACAATTCAATATCGCTATCTCCATCTCCAATCAATTCATGTAATTTTGTCTTAAATTCGGGTGCAGTTGATATGTCGATTTCCCCACTCAAAACAATTCTACTCTTTCCAACTTGGCCATTATTGTCCAGTGTAATTTCAAACATAAACGCTCCTCCCTTACAAAATACTTAATTTTTAAAACTAAGAACCAGCTCCATAGCTCTGTCCATTTTTTGTGTGTTTCTTACTATAGCTACAATTGCTTCTTCGATATAGATCTTATTGTCATTTATAAAGCTATTATCGGTAATATCAATACCGAATATCTGCTCAGGGCCTTTTATAGGCTGCATGTTCTCTGTTTCACCAATGTTTTCTTGACCTATTACATATCTTTCTTCAGGAAAACCAAGCTTGTCCAGTATGTCATCTAAAGGAAGAAACACCCCTTGACCTGCGTAGAACTCAAAAGTCTCTTTGTCCATAATTGCCACATCTAATTCTTGAGCTGCTATCATTGCAACAAACTTCATCTGCGTAGCATACTGGTATTGAGGATCTTCGGATACACTGCTTAAGAACTGAATTGAAGGAGCCTCAATGCCAGGTAACCTTTCTTTAACATCATTTTCAACAGGAACCTGGTCCTCACAGAACACGCGTCCATGAAAAATGATTGAAAAATCCGCAGGTATTTGGTTCACACAACTTCGTATCGAAAAAAACGTAATGACAATAGCGATGAGTCCAACTAACATATGCAAAGAATAATAGTTAAAGAAATTTTCCAGCTTAATCGGATCTACTTTGAGAATTCGGGCTAAAAAAGGAGGATTCTCTCGCAACTTTTTTTGCCTTTCCTGCTCTTGTTTATCAATGTAGGTTATTCCCATAAGTAAATTATAAGCACGAGTAATATCTGTTATGGTGTATCCCCTATCGTCAGTTTTAATATCTCTAAATTTCCTGGTCAATATGCCATATCTTTTCGATACATCATCAGTAGTAGCCTCAGGACTTAACTCTAATATTTCAAGAGCCTGTTTTCTATTCATCTGATCAGTCACCGCAAAACCTCCTTTGTTACTCTTCTGGCCTCATCATCGGGATTAACGATGTGTTATTCTCTAGGTTTCATAGTCGGGAATAGTAAAACGTCTCTTATTGAGTAGGAGTTTGTAAACAGCATTACAAGCCTGTCAATACCCACTCCAAGACCACCAGTGGGTGGAAGACCATGCTCGAGTGCTAATACATAGTCCTCATCCATCATATTTGCTTCTTCATCGCCCTGTTCACGTTTTTTAACCTGCTCTAAGAACCTTTCCTTTTGATCAATTGGATCATTTAATTCAGAATAAGCATTTGCCATTTCCCGTCCAGTTATAAACAATTCAAAACGCTCGGTAAGCTCTGGCTTATCAGGCTTTCTCTTTGTTAAAGGAGAAACCTCAACCGGATAATCAATAATAAATGTGGGCTGTATAAGCTTGTCTTCTACAAATTCTTCAAAGAATAGATTCAATATCTCGCCTTTTGAATTTAAACCTTCAACATCAAGGCCTTTTTCTTTTGCTATTGAAACAGCTTCTTCATAAGAGGAAACATCATCAAAATCAATATTAGTATACTTTTTAACAGCATCAGTCATAGTTAGCCTTGCCCAAGGTATAGATACGTCTATTTCATGTTCTTGGTATTGAAATACTTTAGTTCCGAAAACTTCATCGGCTATATAATTGTATAACGCTTCAGTCAACTCCATCATACCATAATAATCAGTGTATGCTTCATACAATTCCAACATTGTAAATTCAGGGTTGTGTTTAATAGACATACCTTCATTTCTAAACATACGTCCTAATTCATATACCTTTTCCATGCCACCTACTATTAATCTTTTTAAATATAACTCGGGAGCAATACGCAAATACATATCCAGATCAAGTGTATTGTGATGTGTAATAAAAGGTCTCGCATTAGCACCACCGGGTATTAAATTTAAAAGAGGGGTTTCAACTTCAATAAATCCTCTTTTATCTAAAAAGCTTCTAATGGCTGTAATTATTTTGCTGCGTAGAATAAATGTATTTGCCACATCTGGATTAACAATAAGGTCTAAGTACCTTTGACGGTATCGTAAATCGGTGTCTTTAAGACCATGAAACTTCTCAGGCAAAGGCCTTAAGGATTTTGATAAAAGGGTATACTCACTTACTCTTATGCTAATTTCGCCCATGCGAGTTTTGAAAACAGTACCTTCAACACCAATAATGTCTCCAATATCGAGTTTTTTAAACTCCTCATAAACTTCTTCACCAATATCATTAATACGGAAAAACAGTTGGATCCTACCATCTCTGTCAAGAAGATCACAAAAACTAGTTTTTCCCATTCCACGCTTTGCCATGAGCCTTCCTGCTATTGAAACAGTTTGCCCTTCTAATTCTTCAAACGAATCCAAGATCTGTTTTGTCTTATGAGTTACATTATATTTTACAACATGAAAAGGATCTTTACCTTTTTCCTGTAATTCGATAAGCTTCTGCCTTCTTACTTTCAGTATTTCATTTAAATCCTGAACATCCTCTACATTAGTATTTAAGTTTTCTGACATTTAAAAAGCCTCCCATAATTCGAGATTATATTAGATTTTGCGATATAACATATTTTAAGTACCGTGGTACATATATTGTTGGGTTACATCTCAAAAGCATTATATGTATTTGTATCTCCTCTATGTAAATAATGAGGAAATTAACTATATATTAACAATCATAAGCAAAAACAGCCTACATTACCATGTAAACTGTTTTATATTTGAATATTATAACGTATTAAGTTGCTATTAACAATAGTTTTCACATTATTTGTATATTTCAAGCACTTTAAGTGTCACCGTTCCATCAGGAACTTGAACTGTTACAACATCACCTTTTTTCTTACCCATTAATGCGCTACCAATAGGAGATGCATTTGAAATTTTGTTCTCTAAGGGATCGGCTTCGGTTGAACCAACAATATAATAATCAACTTCTTCATCGAAATCCATGTCAAATACTTTTACACGGGTTCCGAAACGAACAGAGTCGGTATCTATTTCGTCTTCATCAATCACAATTGCATTTTTAAGCATGTTTTCCAGTTTTACAATTCTGCCTTCGTTCTGAGCTTGTTCGTTCTTAGCTTCGTCATATTCCGAATTCTCAGAGATATCTCCGAATGCCATTGCTTGCTTTATCCGTTCCGCAATTTCTCGCCTTTTTTCCCCCTTTAACTGTTCCAATTCCTTTTCAAGTTTTGTAAGTCCCTCATAAGTTAAATATATTTCTTTGCCACTCATTCGATGCTACTCCTTCTTTCTATTTTCTCTCTGTATCCCCCCAAAAACTTTCGACAAGAGCTATAATAATTTATCCAGATAATACAGTTTTATTCATAAATTATGGTATATAAATTAAATATATTTTGTAAGCTTCTGGCGAGAGTAACTGACACCTGTAATGACCTCAAGAAAAGGTTACATTACGAAAATAATATCAAGTATTTTACATTTAAAATTTCTTTAAAATGGAATAATATAACTTTTTCTACTTTATATTTTTAACATTATAAAGCAGGCTATTCTTTATGTCAAGGTCAGAAATATTTCGATAAAATCTCATATATATTATATTTTTACCTGTGCAAATGGTCATAGGTCTTATGTAGCATTGTTCACGACACATTTATGACAGAAATATTTAGCCCCAATAGTTTTTCAGCTTCAGGTAAGGTTAAATCATGCCCTTGTATTATAATATTCAACAAAAATTCTGAAAGTATATGATGCTCAAATCTTTGAAGTAACCCCCGGCCAAGTTTTTTCATTAGTTTCTTCTGAAACATATATTTCATATTATACTGTTTCTTTATTTTCTTACATAATATATTCTTCGTTGCAAATTCAATTTTAACTCCATCAAATTCATTTTTAACAACAGTTTGTTCGAATGAAATCCAAATATCACTTCTTGCAAGAACATCAAAATCTTCTGTCACGCAAACCGGGACACCTGTCTCATCCATAAAATTATCCCAGAAATCCTGCAGTTGATTGTCCGGGCCTATTACATTTACAAGTTTGAAATTGCTCAATACCGACATTAGCTTATAATTAAGATATGCTTTTTGGACACCCGACAACGCTATTGTCATGTCCTGTAATATGAAATCCCTAAATGGTTCCTTATAAAATAGCAAATAGGCTTTAGTTCTTATACTTTCATCAAGGCAGGAATTATTCCCCATGGACCATTCACCGTTCAAATACTCTCTCAAAGGATTTTCCAAAAGGAAATGCTCAATGTTATTCAACATAATAGCCCTTCTGAATTTTTTTAGTGTCCTTCTTTTACCTATCTTGTTTTTAGTAAAGTATTCTGCTGGATGGGGCATGGTAATGGTGTAGAATACTAAATTCTCATAGATTTTTCTATACTCCACTCTAACTTGAGATGGCACAAAACCTCTAAACCATAAAATTATTGAGTGCAACAAACTATAGCTACCATTTCCAGGTGATTGTGTTTTATCTGAAGACAGAATAAGTGCATAAGCCATAATATACCTCAATTTGCATTTTAGTATTCAATAGATTATTGCTAAACTCGATGTATAACTTTTTACGTATTCTATCTTTATGGCTTGTGGCTATAGATTATTACAGCTTTAGTTGAGAACCTGTTTTATTTCCTTGGCAAGCTTAGCGCTAATGCCTTTAACCATGCAAAGCTCCTCTTCGGTTGCCTCACGTATTCTCTTAACTGAACCAAACTCCTTTAGCAGAGCCTTTTTCTTTTTGGGGCCTATTCCTTCTATTTCATCTAAAACAGATTTTCTTTGACTTTTCCGCCTTTTTTGACGATGAAAGCTAATTGAATACCTGTGTACCTCTTCCTGAATAGCAGCAATGAGCGAAAGTAATTCCATCTCCTTCTTAAGCTCAATATTATGCTCATCATTAACAAGCCTTTCTGTTTGATGCTTGTCGTTTTTCACCATCCCCATAATAGGCAAATTCAAATCAACCTCTTTGAGCACTTCTTCAACCGCATGAACATGACCAATTCCACCATCGACAAGTATTAGATCCGGTATTTCCTTAAAACTTTCATCCTCTGTATCACTGCTTAATCTTCGAAGTCTTCTGTATAATACCTCCTGCATACAGGCATAATCATTTTGCTCATCTACATTTTTTATTGAAAATTTTCTATAATGTGATGGTTTTTTTTGGCCTTCCTCAAAAACAACCATCCCGGAAACCATTCCTTGACTTCCTGTGTTGGATATATCATAAGCTTCTATTCTTTGAGGGCTCTGTGATAATCCCAATACTTTTTGCAATTTGTCCAATGCATTTTCAATATTCTCTCGCTTATATACAACATTGAGTTTATACTTTAAAAATTCTTCTTCGGCATTCTTTATTGCCAAATCTAACTGACTTTTCTTCTCGCCCCTAACAGGCTTATGCAATCTTACAGATTTTGAACGTAATGATTTCATCCATTGCTCTAAAATTTCTACATCGGCGGGTTTGTGCGTTAATAGTATTTCCGGAGGAATTTCTCTACCGTTACCATAGAATTGCGTTAAAAATGTTTCCATTACCTCTTCTTCGGGCATATCATAAGTCTTTTCCATGATATTTACGTTTTTCCCCATCAGTTTTCCACCACGGACAAATAGTACAATAACAAGACTATTTATTTCATCGGCAATTAAGGCACATAGATCTCTGTCCTCCATTTTAGTAGATAATACAATCTGCTTTTCGGAAATGTTTTTTACACTTATTAACTTATCCCGAACTGATGCAGCTTTTTCAAACTCCATATTTGAAGAGTATTCCTGCATTTTCTCCTGGAGTCTGTTCAACACTTCATCTTGCTTGCCTTCAAGAAACCTACAAGCGTCTTTAACAATTTCATTATAGTCTTCAGGACTTATAAACCCTGCACATGGAGCAGAACACAATTTAATATGATAAAATAAACAAGGACGCTGATTGTCTGCCTCAACTATTTTTCTCTTGCATGTTCTTAAGGGAAATATTTTTCTTAATACTTCTATGGATTTACGTGCATCGGACACTTTGGTATATGCACCAAAATATCTAGAACCGTCTTGTTTGATAGTTCTAGTCAACTCGATTTTCGGATATAAATCCTGAGTGGTTATACGTATATAAGGATATGTTTTATCATCTTTTAAAAGAATATTGTATCTGGGTTTATGAAGCTTAATCAGAGTATTCTCAAGAATTAGAGCTTCAGACTCTGTCGAAGTGACAATTGTTTCAATATTATGAATCCTGGATACAAGCGTTCTCGTCTTTGGGTCTTTATCTTCAGTGCTTTGAAAATATTGTCTGACCCGATTCTTTAAAATTTTCGCTTTTCCTACATAAATAATCTTACCAGATTTATCTTTCATTAAATAAACTCCCGGTGAATCCGGGAGGTTTTCTAAGATTTCTTTTATTTTATCCATGACTTAAGCACTTTCTATTTATACTGTTCTGTCATGCCCCTTTCTGCAAATTGCTCTAGTTCTTCTATTGCCTGCTTCTCATCCGATCCATCAGCAATTAGTAATACTTTCTCACCTCTACTGATACTCAAAGACAAAATACCTAATAAACTTTTTGCATTTGCCCTACGATCATTTTTTTCTATCCAAATATTTGATTCGTAAGTCGAGGCTTTCTGTATCAGCCTTGCAGCAACTTTTGACTCCAAACCTGATTCATTTCTGATAGTGATTTCCTTACTAATCATCTTAGTTCCCCCTGATAACTTACTTTCTCTCCGACATAGTTTATTATACAATGATCGTACTAGCTTTTCAAATGAATTATTATACCATTATACTTTGTGTGCAATTTTTCTGCTTTTTACAGTAAAATATATACCATTTACAATTAGTATCATACATGCGAATATTCCTGTAAATTTCATGGTTTCAAGCATTTCAATTATATCAATTGCCTTCCATTTAAATTCGTTCATTATCTCAAGTCCGCCGTCAAGCATAAAACCCATGTACTCTTTGTAACCAATACTAATAACATTAAATAAGGGCTCTGCGAACAAACTTAGCATAAATACAACAAGGAGAAAACATACTACGCTTGGGATTGTGATTATTTGCCTTCTTCTCTGAACAGATCTAGCTGTTTTTATTTTGTACATGACTTTTCTTTCAAGTCCTGCTAGCTCATTATCATATTCGATATTATTGAGTGATGAGTACAAACTCCGCCACTCCTCCAGCTTAGCCTTACAGATCTTGCACACAGAAAAATGCTCTTTCAGTTTATCTCTCTTTTCAGGTTCAAGTGCATTGTCAAGAAATAATGAAATATCCCTTTCCTTAATATGCATACTTATGCCTCCTCCATATAATATTCAGCCATCTTTTCCTTCAACATTTTCCTTGCCCTATATATTCTATTTTTTACTATACTTAGGGGTACATTCATACTTTTCGCAATCTCCTCATAGCTTAAACCAGCTTGATGGAAAAGCATTAATGGAGTTTTGTAACCAGGTTTAAGTAAACTAATTTGTTCATCTAACCACTGCTTTCTTTCTTTCTGTATCAAAATCTCGTCAACAGGCTTTTCCGTATCCTCAATTATAGGATCCTCACTTGAAACAACAGAATAGTTCTTGTTTTTACGGATATTGTCAATACATGTATTGTGAGTTATCCTCCCAATCCATGCAGAAAACTTCATGCTCGTGTCATACATATCTAGTTTTCTATATGCCTTAAAAAACACATCCTGTGTAATATCTTCTGCAATATATGGATCCCTAACAAACCTAATAGCGATGGAATATACAAGCTTTTTGTACTTAGTAACAAGCACCTCAAAAGAGTCTGTATCACCATTTAAGCACTTTTCAACAATAACTTTATCTTCCATGCACTTTCCCTTCATAATACTAGCATCTTCTTTGCCTTATCAAAATAAGTACGAAAACACAAATAATAAGTCTGATAATATTATAACACAGAGGAACACAGAGGGACGGTTCTTTTGTGCTAAATAACACAGAGGGACGGTTCTTTTGTGTTGTGAGATTCTTGCATTTTTTTGATTGGGGATAAAATTCCACCGCGTTAGATATTATTTGGGTGAGTATCCTAGGGTAGAAATATCTACTTTTTACCTGTATAATTAAATAGCAAAAGCCTATTTGCCGATAAAAGTATCAGGATTTAATTTTTTATTGATTACAATTGTTATCTGCATGAGTATATATGTCTTGAAATGGGGGATTTTTTTATGATGGATAAGCTAAAAGAAATTTTAAAACCAATACTAAATGGTGTCAATAAAGTATGGAAAGCTATAACTAATAAGGTAAAAGATTTAGTTCAAAAAATAACTAAACTATTTAAGAAAAAGAATATAAAAGACATCGATATTAAAAATATTAATGTCCAGGACGTTAGAGATAAGATTGAAACACGTCGAGTTAATCATTTGCGAAAAATAAAGATAAGGCAAAGACTCATTATATTTTTCCTTTTGGTATCAATAGCTCCGCTAATTGTTTTGGGTGTAACTTCATTTACCAGTGCAAAATCACTTGTCTCGGATATAATTGAGCAGTATACTTCGCAAGTGGTTACCCAGTTTGGAAATAACATCAATACTGAACTTAATAAAATAGTAGAGTCTACGAACTCCTTTGTTTTCTCTTCTCTATTTCAAGAGAATTTCGTCGGTTATGACGAGCTAGAGACCTACGAAAGAGGCCTAGCTTTTAATGAAATACAAAAAGAACTAAATCTGGTTTCAAGCCAAAACAGAAATATTTTAGAAATAAGGGTTTTCTCTCCTGCAGAATCTCAAATATATGTGGGTACCCCAAACAACGATATAGACTACCTTAAGCTGAATGAAGATTTTATCAGCACTGGGGTTGTAAATATGTGGCATGTCACAGAATCAAGCGATATTGTTTTCTCAAGAAAAGCAGTTAATCTCTTAAACTCCAGATGGATCGGAAACTACTTCGTTACAGTCGATAAAAATAGATTCTCCCAATTATTTAAACAACTAGATTTAGATGAAAAAGTTGAATTGATATTTATAGATGAAAATGGCACCATTATTTATTCGAGTGATGAGGAAAAAACTCCTGGTACTGTATACCCATATCCCGAGCTAATGGAAGCTATTGAAACTGACTTGATGAATTCTGATAACAATAAGCTTGATATTAGGTTGAAAGAGAACTCATCATGCAATTTCTATCCACTTGAAGGTACTCCTTTTTATGTTGTAACCATTACACCATATTCTTTCTTAAACTCGGCTGCTAATGTTATAAGAAGTACCATTATAATTATGGTAATCATAGGCATAGCCGCTGCTGTGATTCTTGCCATTGTTATATCAAATAGTATATCCAATCCCCTTTCAAAACTTGTAAATATAATGAAAAAGGCTAAAACAGGTGACTTGACAGAAGTTGTTGTTGATAATAGTGATGACGAAATTGGCGAAGTAATAACAAATTACAATGAAATGATTCTAAATATTAAAGCCTTGATACAGAAAGTACAGCTATCAGTCCTTAATGTGATAGATAACTCCGAAAAAGTTGCATTATC
>JAAYPS010000056.1 GCA_012519655.1 Clostridiaceae bacterium
ATACCATAAGAACAAATAGGATTTTTGAATACGAACACATTGAGGAGGCAAAACCTGCAAATGAAAAAGTCAGCTCAAATCCAATCTTATTCATTAACAACATCAGCTCCGAGAAAAAAAGAGGAAAGCCTTGTATGGCAAAGGATTAAACGCAATAAAGAATTGTATTTTCTAATCATTCCAGTTATTGTGTACTATATAATATTTCATTATAAGCCAATGTACGGTGTAATTATTGCATTTCAAGATTTTAGCCCAAGAAAAGGTGTTGTGGGTAGTGACTGGGTTGGGCTTGAAAACTTTAGAATGTTTTTCAATGGCGTATATTTCGGACGATTAATACGCAACACATTGAGAATCAGTCTTTCCACACTATTATTTGGTTTTCCAGCACCAATAATATTAGCTCTTTTAATAAATGAATTAAGAAATGTACGTTTTTCTCGATTTGTTCAAACTGTTACTTATATGCCCCACTTCGTATCCATGGTTGTAATATGTGCCATGATTCGTGAGTTTGTAAGTTCAAGCGGCTTTATTACCGAAATTTTGGTGGCACTATTTGGATATGAAGGTAAGGATCTATTAAGTAAGGCAAATGCATTTGTCCCAATATATGTAATATCTAATATATGGCAAGGGGTAGGCTGGGGCTCAATTGTATATTTAGCTGCATTAACAGCTATAGATCCACAGCTGTATGAGGCTGCTGAGGTAGATGGTGCAAACCGAAGGTTGCAGAAAATGTATTACATAACATTACCGTGTTTGCTGCCGACGATTGTTATAATGTTCATTATGAGAACAGGACAGATTATGAGTGTAGGATACGAAAAAATTATTTTATTATATAACGAAGGAATTTATCAAACAGCTGATGTAATATCTTCTTATGTATATAGAATGGGTCTTGTTAACAGACAATATTCTTTTTCCGCTGCTGTAGGGTTGTTTAATTCTGCTATTAATTTTACTTTAGTTATTCTTACAAATAAATTAAGTAAAAAAGTGACCGAAACGAGTTTATGGTAAGGAGGCATTAATATGTCAAAACAAGTTACAAGCAATAAAATAAAGCATAGCATGGGTGATAGGATATTTGATTTTATTAATGTTTTCTTATTAGTTCTACTTGTTGTTGCATGTTTTTATCCTTTCTACTATGTAATTTGTGCATCATTTAGCAAGGCATCACTATTTATGTCCCATTCGGGCATTCTGCTTAAACCCATAGGTCTAAGTACAGCTGCATATAAAAAAGTATTTGAAAACTCAAGCATATGGACAGGATACATAAACACAATTTACTATGTTGTGGGTGGAACGGCGATAAATATTGCAATGACTGTTATCGGAGCATATTTTCTATCACGTAAAAATATTCCTGGCAAAGGCATAATAACTGTGTTCATTATGTTTACTATGTACTTTTCTGGTGGAATGATTCCTGCTTTTTTAAATATACAATCATTAGGACTATACGATACACGAGCTGCTCTTCTTTTACCAGGAGCTATTAACACTTTCAATCTGATTATTATGCGTACGGCCATGGCTTCAGTTGATGATAGTATGGAGGAGTCTGCAAGGCTTGATGGCGCAAATCATATAACCATTCTTGTAAAAATAATGTTACCCTTAACTAAAGCTACTGTAGCGGTATTGGTTTTATATTATGGTGTATCTCATTGGAATTCATGGTTTCCTGCAATGATTTACCTAGAGGATAGGGCAAAAGAACCTTTACAGCTCTTTTTAAGGCAAGTGCTCATAATGAATGATATGAGTGATATGAATATTGGAGAGGATCAGGAGTTAATTTCAGAAACAATTAAGTATGCGACAATTATAGTATCTACCGTACCTATCTTATGTCTATATCCCTTCTTACAAAAGTATTTTACAAAGGGTATGATGATAGGAGCAATAAAAGGATAATAAGAGACCTGCAACTATACTATGTATGGTTGGGGGTTTTATAGCCATAGATAATAATTAGCCCTACTATGTTTATATAATTAAACTTAGTAGGGCTTATGCGGTTTGCAGGGCCTTTATAATTTGTGTATTTTTTCATTCTCCAGCATATAACCATAGAAGGTATCATAAAGTATCTATTCTTGTGTCTTTTTACATAGTGTCAGTTTTTGCCCACAAACTATTATTAAATAATGCTTGTTGGATATACTAATTATGATGTTGCTGTCTATATGAAAGACCATCATATTATTTCGTTTTTCCACTTATACAGCGTATATTATTAATTTTGCTTACAAAAAATAATCATTCAGCATTTGTTTCGGGAGGCCTGGGTTATGGACACAAGGAAGAAAAGAAACAGAAAGGTATGGAGTATTATTGGAGTAATAGCGGTTGCTTTAACTGCACTAATATCTTATTATGCTATGCGTCCTGCGACTTTTGCGTATGAAAGAGTAAAAGCACAAACAGGAAACATTGTAACATACTATTCATTTTCAGGTAATGTAGTATCTAAGTATCGTCAAACCATCATTGCCGAAACAATTGCTCAAATAAGCGAAATATATGTTGAAGAAGGAGATCTGGTAAAGCAAGGGGATGTGCTTATTGAAACCGCTATGGGAGATAAGGTAGAAGCAAATATTAATGGGGAAGTAACGACTATTAGTGTTGAGCAAAACAAACAAGTTACACCCGGAACACATATTATGGAGATTGTTGATTTTAACAACTTGAAAGTGGTTTTTAAAGTAGATGAATATGATGTTGGAGAGCTCGGAGTAGGTAAGGAAGCAATTGTCTATATCCCAGCTATTGATGAGCAATTTACTGGCATAATTAATGATATAGCTAAAGAAGGACAGATAGCAAACGGTGTTACATTCTATACCTCCACTATAGATGTTAAATACAAGGGAAATATGCGTGTTGGTATGTCGGCTGAAGTAAAGTTATTAAGCAATAAGGCCGAGAATGTTGTGCTGATTCCAATGAGTGCACTACATTTTGATGAACGTAATACACCTTATGTATTTAAAAATGGTAATAACAATTCAGTAATTAGTCAACAAGTAACAACTGGGATTAATGACGGAGTATATGTTGAAATTAAAAGTGGGATTTCGTCGGGAGAAGATATCTTGTATAAAAATGATATAGCTTTGGAAGACTTGTTTTTTCCTGAGGGTGGGAAAAATATAAAATTTGACTCTAAAGGGGACAGGAAATGAACGAGATTTTTACCATGGAAGATATATGCAAAAGTTATTATACAGGATATGAAGAATTGAAAGTCCTCAAACATGTAAATTTAATAGTGTATAAAGGCGAATTTATATCCATTCTTGGTCCTTCGGGATCTGGAAAATCAACATTAATGAATATAATAGGGTGTTTGGATACTCCTACATCAGGAAAATATACTTTATCGGGAATTAATATTTCTGAAACTGATGATATACAACTTGCTAAAATTCGTAACAAAGAAATAGGTTTTGTTTTTCAAAGCTTTTTTCTGCTTCCAAGATTAACTGCCTGGCAAAATGTTGAACTACCATTAATTTATTCAGGTATTCCAAAAAATAAACGTAAAGAAAAGGCGGTGGATATGCTACACAAGGTGGGTTTGTCAGATAAAATTAATAATCTTCCTAATCAACTATCTGGAGGACAACAACAGCGTGTAGCAATCGCAAGAGCGTTAGTAACCGATCCAACCATTCTCCTTGCCGACGAGCCAACTGGTGCATTGGATCAAAAAACAGGGATAAGTATTATAAAATACTTTGAAAAATTGAACAAGGAAGGCAAGACAATAATCATTATTACCCACGACATAAATGTTGCAAGTTATGCAAACAGAACTTTTAATATACTTGACGGAAAACTGTCGGAACAGGTGAGATTTTCAAATGTTCTTTGAAAGTATTAGAATGTCCTTAAAAAACATAACAAAAAATAAAATGAGATCTGTATTAACAATGCTGGGTATTGTAATCGGTGTGGTTTCGATTATTGCACTAATTACAATAGTTCAGGGTGCAACAAAGAATATAAGTAACGAAGTGATAGAACTTGGGGGAAATAAAATATATATAAACGTATTTGGTACTGCACTAAAACAAGGTCTGACGCAAAAAGATGTTGAGTTAATAGAAGATTTAGACAACATAAGGGGAATTTCACCAACCATATCAGGTAAGGCTACAGTGGTTTATGAAGGTAAATTGATAGAAAATGTAATAGTTGAAGGTAAAAATGAAGTATATTTTAAGGCAGACCCTGATTTATTAAGCTGCGGGAGGACAATAAATATTCTTGATTTGGAAAGTAAAAATCAAGTTGCAGTAATTGGAGATAATTTAGTTAAGGAATTATTCTTTGGTGTAAACCCTATAGGTGAAAAACTCATTGTTAACGGGGTTACTTATACAGTCGTAGGTACTTTCAAAGCGTCTACAGGTTTTAGTTTGGGGTCAACTAACGATACTGTGGCAATACCATATACAACAGCACTGCGTAGTTTAGGTGTAAAAAGTATATCTACACTTGACGCTTATCTTGACGATACCAGTTTAGCTGATCAAACAATTGTGGAGATAAAAGGTATTTTAAACCGTGCTTTTAACTACAATGAAGATGCTTATAGTATATATAATATGGGTGATATTATTGAATCTTTTCAATCAATAATGTCGATGATGTCAACGCTGCTTGTCGGTATTGCAGCTATATCTCTTATTGTGGGCGGAATTGGTATTATGAATATGATGCTTGTATCTATAACTGAGCGGACTACTGAAATCGGATTACGCAAAGCATTGGGTGCCACACCTTTTGCCATTCGTCTTCAATTTGTATTAGAAGCCATATTCCTTTCATTAATTGGAGGTATTATAGGTCTGATTTTAGGTATGTTACTTGCATTTGTATTAGCAGAAGTTATGGGTATTAAAGCACCTGTTTCACTATCGACAAATCTACTAGCTATAGGATTTTCTGCATCGGTTGGTATAATTTTTGGGTATATGCCTGCAAGGAAAGCCAGTCAACTAAATCCGATAGATGCTCTAAGAAGTCTCTAATTAAAAGACGACTTTGCCCATTTATCTTTAGTGTATTTATTAACCTTTGGGCATTCAAGTGTATTTTGTCTATCACTTTCAACTTGATACTAATGTATTATAATCGAACTGGGTGCTTTAAAATGCTTGCGTTTACCATTAGAATAGATATAAGGCAGAGCATTTTGCGATGTATATATTTTTTAGTGGGTAAATAATAGTGGTATCTTACGAAAATTTTTTTAGATGGGGTGAAAGAAAACATGCAGGTAAATGGACAAATTGATGGATTGAAAAAAAGCACAATTGAGGCATTAAATAATCTATATGACAATCGTTTTCCAAAAGATCAGGTACTACCAGAGGAATTAATATCGGTTATGGCCGAAGTGACATCTTCAGCTAATCGAGAGGTTGCTATCTTGATTGATAGGAAAGGCAATGTATTGGATGTAAGTGTTGGGGACAGCAATACATCGGGTGTCAACTTGCCAGAGGCAAGTAAGAGAACAAGTGGCTTGTCGGGGATAAGATGTATCCACACACATCCTAACGGTAAGAGTACTTTATCAGAGTTGGATATAAGTACTTTAAAATTATTGCGTCTTGATTTGATGATTGCTGTAGGGGTTTTAAATGGTAATGTAACTGAAGTTTCCGCTGCAATATTGGATGAGGATATGCAAACAGCTGAAATATATGGTCCTTTTCCTCCTTTTGATGACAGCTTAAACGTGCTGGCAGATAGCGTTACAAAAATGGATGTACCCAGGAGAGAACTAAATATAGTTAAAAAAGCCCAGGCAGAGCGAGCTATATTAATAGGAATTGAAACTCCTGATACGCCAGTAATTTCTGGAACAAGTGAAGCAGAAATATCGCTTTTAGAGCTAGAGGAACTAACCAAAACAGCTGGTGCAGTGGTTGTTGATACAATCTTGCAAAGAAGGCCATCGAAAGATTCAACCTACTTAATCGGGAAGGGCAAACTTACTGAAATAAGTAGAATAGTTCAAACTAAAGAGATAGACCTTATTATTGTGGATGAGGAGTTGTCAGGATCTCAGCTTAGAAATATCGAAGAGTTCACAAATACTAAAGTAGTAGATAGAACGGGTCTTATTTTAGACATATTTGGTCAAAGAGCAAAATCAAGAGAAGGGCGAGTGCAGGTTGAACTTGCACAGTTGAACTATCTGATGCCTCGTTTACAGGGTCTAGGAACAACTCTTTCAAGGCTTGGTGGTGGTATAGGCACAAGAGGACCAGGTGAAACCAAGCTTGAAACAGATAGACGACATATAAGACGACGTGTAGATTTTTTGAAGAAACAGCTTAATGAAATTCAAAATCAAAGGCAAACAGTGAGACGAGAAAGAGAAAAAAATAAAATTCCGGTAGTTGCACTTGTTGGGTATACTAATGCAGGAAAATCAACACTATTAAATGCATTATGCTCGGCCGACGTTTTTGTTGAGGATAAACTATTTGCAACTTTAGATACTACTACACGCAAGCTGGAGCTTGGCGACAATAATACTGTCTTGTTGTCAGATACTGTTGGTTTTATACGAAAACTACCCCATCATCTAGTCGAGGCATTTAAGTCAACGTTAGAGGAGGCGACACTGGCAGATCTTCTTTTGATAGTGGTGGATGCAACAGATCCATTTTCTGTAGACCATGTACGTGTTGTTAATGAAACATTATCTGATTTGGGAGCATCTGGCAAGCCATCCATCTTAGTTTGGAATAAGTGTGACATGATAGGTGATGATTTTCATCCACCTTATTTTAGAGATGAGTTTACCCACATTAATGTATCTGCACTTACAGGGCAGGGTTTTGAAGAATTAAAGGAAGCAATGAAAAACAAATTGAAACCCTCTACTGATAAAGTGAGATTGTTAATTCCTTTTTCTGAAGGTTGGGTGTTACCCTTCTTATATGAGAATGGCATTGTACATCATGTTGATTATGAGGACGATGTTTCGGTAGTTGATGCTGAAGTTGACAGAAGGTGTATTGCGCAAATTTCACGGTTTATCGACAATGGATTTTCGAAAAAGGAGAATAATTATTAATAATTTTGTCAAAATCAAGAGTGAATAACAACATATCTTAGTGTATAATAAAAGAAGCAACAAATCTTACCATGCTGTTTTTTATTCAATAGGGCAATAATAATTGGTAGATATGCGCTTTCGTTCGTATTTTGTGCTGTAGTACAATAGGTCAAATATGGAGGTAGCTATGCAGGAATTTCTGTCGAGTGGTTTATTTTCATGGGTAGTTCTTCCCCTTATAATAGTATTTGCCCGTGTAATTGACGTTACACTGGGAACATTGCGAATTATATTTGTTTCAAGAGGGGATCGTACTATAGCACCAATCCTTGGTTTCTTTGAAACGCTGATTTGGGTTGTTGTGATAAGTCAAATTATGCAAAATCTAAACAATCCAATGACATATATTGCATATGCCCTGGGCTTTGCATTGGGTAATTATATTGGTATTAGTGTAGAGGACAAATTGGCGATAGGTCATTTAGTTGTTCGTATATTTGTTACAAAGGACGAAGATGAGATTATGAAAAAAATTATTGATGCGGGCTTTGGAGTAACATCGTTAAAAGGGAAAGGTGCTACCGATGAAGTCACAGTTCTATATTCATTGATAAAAAGAAAGAATCTTGATTCATTTCTTGAAGTTATTAACATAAGTCAAGGGAAGATTTTCTATTCTGTGGAATCAGCAAAAGAGGCTCATTTAGGTATCCATCCAACATCTAGTAGGAGCATGTCAAGTCAACGAAGAGAAATAATTCGCAAACTATTAGGTGGCTTTAGCAAAAGAAAATGATCTTTACAAATGCGAGATAAACATATAATATATACAATATATTGATTACATAATTTCAAAAACTACAATATGTTGGGGGTAATGGTATGAATCTAACAGAGAATGCGCTAAAGGTACTAGAGAGAAGATATTTAGCTAAAAATGAGAATGGTGAGTTGATTGAGACTCCAGAGCTGATGTTCAAACGCGTTGCAAAAACTGTTGCTATGGCTGATAAAGATTATGTAGATAAAAAAGAGCTTGCAGCTATAGAGAAAAAGTTCTACAACCTAATGTCACAGCTTTATTTTTTGCCCAATTCTCCTACACTCATGAATGCTGGCAGGCCTTTAGGGCAGCTTAGTGCATGCTTTGTACTACCTATTGAAGATAGTATGGAGGGGATTTTTGACAGTGTTAAGAATGCTGCTCTTATACATAAAAGTGGTGGTGGAACTGGTTTTAGTTTTTCAAGACTAAGAGGCAAGGGATCATCTGTAAATTCAACAGGTGGTGTTGCCAGTGGACCTGTAAGTTTCATGAAGGTTTTCAATGCTGCAACCGAGGCTGTAAAGCAGGGTGGAACGCGTAGAGGTGCTAACATGGGCATTTTACGGGTAGATCATCCTGATATTCTTGAATTTATTACATGTAAACAAGACAATGAAGATATTACCAATTTCAATATTAGCGTGGGAATAACTGAAGCTTTCATGAAGGCGGTTGAAGATGGTAGTGATTATGATCTAATAGAACCAAGGACAAAGAAAAAAGTAGGTACATTAAATGCACCTAAAGTTTTCAATATGATGGTTGAAATGGCATGGAAAAATGGAGAACCCGGCATAGTTTTTCTGGACAGACTGAACAAGGATAACATAACCCCCGAACTTGGCGAAATAGAAAGCACAAACCCTTGTGGCGAGCAGCCTTTGCTTCCTTACGAGTCATGTAATCTTGGCTCCATAAATCTAAGTTTAATGCTAAAAGAAACAGACAATGGTTTAGAGATTGATTTTGATAAGCTAAAAGAGGTTGTGCATGATGCAGTACATTTTTTAGACAATGTTATCGATGTAAATAAATATCCGTTACCTGAAATAGATAAGATGACTAGAGGTACAAGGAAAATTGGTTTAGGGGTCATGGGTTGGGCTGATATGCTATTGAAGCTTAAAATTCCATATGATTCTAACCAAGCAATTGATCTTGCTGAAGAAGTAATGAGTTTTATTCAAAATGAAGCTCGTGAGAAATCGATAGAGATTGCAAAAATCAAGGGTGTATTTCCATATTATGATAAGAGCATTTATAAAGATAAAAAGATTAAGATTAGAAATGCTACTACTACGACCATAGCGCCTACGGGTACATTGAGCATTATTGCGGGTGTTTCAAGTGGTGTTGAGCCTCTTTTTGCTATTTCCTATATTAAAAATGTTATGGATAACGATGAACTTGTTGAAACAAACCCTATCTTTGAGAAAGTTGCAAAGGTAGAGGGATTCTATTCAGAGGAACTAATGAAAAAAATAGCCAAAAGCGGTGGTTTACACGGTATTGATGAAGTAAGTGATCATATACATAGTGTTTTTGTAACTTCACATGACATTACTCCTGAATGGCATGTTAAAATGCAAGCGGCGTTTCAAAAGTATACTGATAATGCAGTTTCAAAGACAGTTAATTTAAAAAATGAAGCAACAGTTGATGATGTAAGAGAAGTCTTTATAGCAGCATATAAAACAGGATGTAAGGGTGTAACAATATATCGTGATGGAAGCAGGGGCTCTCAGGTACTTAATATCGGTAAGGTAAATACTAATGAGGAATCAACTCAAGGAAAACTAAGTATTACTCCAAGACCACGTCCTGATATTACCAATGGTTTTACCGAAAAGGTAAAGACGGGCTGCGGAAATTTATATATTACTGTTAATTACGACGAAAATGGAATCTGTGAAGTTTTCACAAATACTGGTCGTGCTGGTGGATGTCCATCCCAATCAGAAGCTACTGCACGTCTTGTATCAATTGCACTACGATCAGGAATGGATGCGGAATCAATTATAGAGCAGATGAAGGGAATTCGTTGTCCATCAACAATACGCCAGCGTGGTATGAAGGTTTTGTCCTGTCCTGATGCAATAGGCCGCTTAATCGAAAAGGTTATGATCCATCAGAACGGCAATGGAAAGTCAATGAATAAAGAAGATATTAAATTAAACAGTTTTTCTTCACAAACTCAGCCTGTGATGGCCTCAATAAAAAAACCCGGCATAAGAGGCGAAAGGGATAAACGCAATTATTACAATGATAACTGTTGTCCCGAATGCGGTGAACCAGTTGAACATGAAGGCGGATGCAAAATATGCCGCAGCTGTGGATACTCAAAGTGTGGATAAGCTCTACTTTAGTTTCTGTACTAATAGGTGACATAAATAAAAGTTGGGATAAGGGTTATCAAATCACCCTTATCCCATTATAGCTTTAACTTAAATCTAAAATCCAGATATCACTAATATAGGTCTTGCTACAATAATCCTAAACGATCACTCGGATATCATCACTTGAGGTGCTTTCTATAATAAGTCTAAAATACTAAAAATATCACTTGGATATTATCACTCGTACTCTATAGAAAAACTTAATCTCTTATCTCAATATTGCCACTTATCGAGCTTAGAATTAATTCACTTCCCTGATTACCATAGGTATAGGTTCCGGTTTTCAAATTCCTTTGGTGTATATCATTATAATGAATAGATAAGTTTCCTGAGACGGTTTTTGATTTAATGAAATATCCATTACCATAGTTGTTTAAACGCACTCTGACGTTGCCACTAGTAGAGCTGGACTCTAATACGACATCCCCACTCAAATCAGCTTCGACATTGCCACTTTTTGAGAACGCATAACATCTTCTGACGTTTGCATCAAGTTTTGTATCACCACTCGTGCTTTTCACCCTCAATTTATCACTAGCGGTATTGGAAAGATCAATATCACCACTTACGCTACTGATCTCTGCATAGTTCATAGTTGAATCACGAAGTTCAACATCGCCACTGATGCTTTTAATTAGACATTCAGATGTATTTAAACTTTTAATATCGAGGGAACCGCTCAGAGAACGGTAATCAATGATATCTGCTTTCGTATTCTCAGCATCCACATCACCGCTTGTACTCTTAAGCAAAAGCTCCTTTGCATTTATGTTTATAGCATCTATGTCTCCACTTATTGTTTCTGCCATAATTTTCAGACAGTTGCAATCTTCTATATGCAAGTCGCCACTGGAACTTTTAATTTTAATATCTCCTGCATTAACCAGGTCAGATGCAATGTCACCACTAGATGTCTGTGCATAAATAATATCCGATGCAACATCAACAATGCTAATGTCCCCGTTTGCGGTTTTGAGATCAATGATACCGATATTTTCAGGTACTTCTATATGTATGTCTATTGAATATGCTTTCAAGTTAAACATAAAAACCGAACGACCTACAACACGAATTCCTGCATAGACAGTATCGTCTTCCATAAAGCTGTAGAATGAATACTTTTGCTTTTGTCTTTCGTTTCCATTGTTTTCATAGCGAATGTTAATTTTGTCATTGGTTGATTTCTTAACATGAATTTCAGCGCATATACCATTTACAACAATATTTATTTTCCGATTTTCAGGTCCAAAGTTATCATAACTCTTTGTAATATTATCATGGGTGAATTCAGTATTTATGTTATTCATATCGAAGGAATAAAAATTTTTTGTGAAATAGTTATCTGTTAAATCATTTAGATGTGACGATGCATTATCCATAGAATCTTTAATTCTGTTACTAATCTCATTTAGGTCAACTTTGTTAATTGCCTCACTAGCTGCATTCAAAGCCTGATTGATTGCGCCACTGGCTGAATCCAATATATGACTAATAGCATCTTGGATATTACTGCCATCAGCATTATTTGCTTCACCAGCATTTTGTGTTGAATCACCTTGTTTGTTTTTTGGCTCTTCTTGTGTATAATGTTCATCATTACGGGTATTGTATACTTCATTTATTTCCTTAACTAAATCGTCAATTGAGCCCAAAGATTCACATATTTCGTCCTCTGTTTTTCCATTTTCTTTGCCAACTTGAAAGTGTTCCTCATAATCAGAAACGATTTCTTCCATTACTGAAATATCAATATTTTTCAAAGCTTCCTTTAGTGCATTTAGGTATTCAATCTTGTTCATTTACATCCTCCAATTCAAAATTATCGAGTAGATGTGGATTCATCTATAATTTCCTGTACGGTTTGTACAAAATCCATCCATTCCTCTTTCAATTTCATTTGATACTTTCTGCCCTTTTCGGTTAGATGATAATATTTTCTAGCAGGACCTTCTGCTGATTCTACTAAGTAGGTCTCAACATAGGCATCATCTCTCAGTCGCTTTAAAATAAGATACAATGTTCCGGTAGCAATGACCATTCTTTGTGAGAGTGCGTCTGTTAATTCATATCCGTAACAATCCTTTCTCAACAATTTAGAGAGGACACATAATTCCAGCGCTCCCTTTTTAAATTGCACATTCATATGCCGACTATTCAACTCCTTTCTACTTGGTAAGCAAATAATTTATTATGTCATTTTCAATTAAGTTACTAATATTTCGAATATCCTAATGTTGTTCTATATTTTATCACTAACTATTATATAATGCAATATAGTGGTTGAATATTTTTACATATTTTTTTCAAAAAATTTTGTATAACAGAAAGTAATTTTACAGGCTTAATATACAGCTCCAGCTATTATGTAAAGAAAAAATAAATTCAAAAATGATCCTGCTTGTAAAGAAAACCGTTATATGTTATAGTAAAAATATAAATATGAATATAGATGTTAGTGGAGAAGAGGAGTCACTAAAAACTAGATGTGTATACATCTGTTTTTTGTGGCTTTTTTGTTTGTAGTTTTACAGAACAATTTTCCATATAACCAAAAAATATGAAAAGGCGGTGCTTATAAATGAGTGATAAAACAGTTTGGGTTAATTTTGACACCATGGAAAAATTTATGGTGGATGTGTTCAAAGGTATAGGGGTTCCTGAAGATGATGCTAAGATTTGTGCCGAAATATTAATTACATCTGATAAATGGGGAATAGATTCACATGGCACTAATCGCTTAAAGCCAATATACTATGACAGAATAAAAGCCGGTATTCAGCACCCGGTTACGAATTTTGAAATTGTCAAAGAAGGACCTACTACAGCCGTTGTTGATGGTCATGATGGTATGGGGCATGTAATAGGTAAAAGATCGATGGGTATGGCCATTGAAAAAGCCAAAAAGTATGGTATGGGTATGGTGGTAGTAAGAAACTCCACTCACTATGGGATTGCAGGTTACTTTGCAAAAATGGCTATAGACCAAGGAATGATTGGTATAACCGGAACGAATGCAAGGCCTTCTATCGCTCCAACTTTTGGAGTTGAGAATATGTTGGGAACAAATCCTCTTACATTTGGTATACCAAGCGATGAAGAGTTCCCATTTCTATTAGACTGTGCTACTTCAATATCTCAACGTGGAAAAATAGAAGTATATGACAAGCTTGGCAAAACCCTGCCCGAAGGATGGGTTATTGACGAAAACGGTAATACAATGACTGATGCTACTGAAACACTTGATGCACTTGTTAAAGGCAAAGCTGCTTTGGCACCATTAGGTGGAATTGGGGAAGATACCGCAGGATACAAAGGATATGGTTATGCAACGGTGGTAGAAATTCTTTCAGCTGCACTTCAAAGTGGTAGCTACTTAAAAATGTTATTAGGAATTGAGAATGGAAAGAGAGTTCCATACCACTTAGGGCATTTCTTCATTGCAATAGATATTTCTGCGTTTGTAGAACTTGATGAGTTTAAAAAGACAACAGGAAACATACTGAGAGAGCTTAGAAATTCCAAAAAAGCTCCAGGCCAGGAAAGAATATATACAGCTGGCGAGAAGGAATATCTTGCATGGCTTGAAAGAAAAGATAAGGGTGTTCCGCTTAATTTAGAGCTACAAAATGAAATAAAGACTTTAATAAAGGAGCTTGATTTAAAAGGCTACAATTTTCCATTCTAGTATGAATATCAAATAAGACCAATGGAAAAACAGTTTACTTCTAGGAGGAGTCATTTATATGTCGATACAGGAAGAATCCCTACAACTTCATAGAAAGTTAAGGGGAAAAATAGAAATAGTAAATAGGGCAGAGGTAAAGGACCGTAAGGATCTTTCATTGGCTTATACACCTGGGGTAGCACAACCCTGCCTGGAGATACAAAAGGATGTCAATCTTTCGTATGAGTATACCAGAAGGTGGAACATGGTAGCTGTAGTGACAGATGGTACAGCAGTTTTGGGTTTGGGTGACATTGGACCTGAGGCTGGAATGCCTGTAATGGAAGGAAAGTGTGTTCTTTTTAAGACCTTTGCAGATGTAGACGCTATCCCGCTTTGTATCCGTTCAAAAGATGTAGATGAGATTGTAAAAACAGTATCTCTGCTTGCAGGTAGCTTTGGAGGAATAAATCTTGAAGATATATCAGCACCCCGTTGTTTTGAAATCGAAAGAAGGCTAAAGGAAGAATGTGATATCCCTATCTTTCATGATGATCAACACGGAACTGCTGTGGTAGTCTTGGCAGCCATTATTAATGCATTAAAGATTGTCAAAAAGGATATAAAAGATGTGTCTGCAGTAATAAACGGTGCAGGTGCTGCAGGTATTGCCATAACTCGTTTATTAATGAGCATGGGTCTTCAAGATGTGATCCTTTGTGATCGTGTAGGCGTTATCCATGAAGGTCTTGATGGCCTTAATGACGAACAAGCTTTGATGGCGAAGATAACAAACAAGAAAGGGAAAAAAGGAGCTCTCGAGGATGTTATTGTAGGAGCGGACGTTTTTATAGGAGTTTCTGGACCAAACGTGTTGACTACCGATATGGTAAAAACTATGGCTAAGGATCCTATTGTATTTGCAATGGCTAATCCAACACCTGAAATTATGCCGGAAGAAGCAATGAAAGCCGGGGTAAAAGTAATGGGTACAGGTCGCTCTGATTATCCAAACCAAATCAATAATGTTTTAGCATTCCCAGGAATATTCAGAGGTGCTCTAGATGTAAGAGCAAGTGATATTAATGAAGAGATGAAAATAGCAGCAGCTGAAGCAATAGCTTCATTAGTATCTGAAGATGAGCTCACTCCAGAATTTATTATTCCTGCGCCACTTGATCCGAGAGTGGGTAAAGCAGTAGCAGAAGCTGTTGCTAAAGCTGCTAGACAGTCCGGGGTAGCAAGAATTTAACTAGAGATTCATACTATAAGCGTTATAATGAGTGCATATACAAAAGGGGGGGCTACTAAATACTTCCCGCATAAGACATAGTTTTAGTGTTTCCTCGCGGGAATTTGCATACCTTAGATTATGCTGTACAATATTTATGGTTACATGCAAAAGCCGTCATTGATATGCACTCTTTTTGCATTTACCCATGGAGGCCTGACCAGGTCACAATTGCAAGCC